>NZ_JBHWJT010000005.1:0-322069 GCF_042731325.1 Streptomyces sp. NPDC059866
CACCCGTGCCGCCTGGGGCGGCACGGGTGGGCGCGGGCGGCACCCTGCAAGCGCCGGGCTGCGCGACCAACCCCGACGCCTTCACCAACGCCGGGCGCCCAGTCAACGCCGGGCTACCTCACCCACCGCTCGCGTCAGCTACCACTTGGGCGGCGATGCGATCGACCTCGCCAGGACCTCGTCCAGGACGCGGGCCGTGCCGGGTACGTCGAGTTGGGAGTTGTCGATGATCGGGAGGCCCGAGCCGTACCAGCCCGCCATGCGGCCGTGGATGCGGGCGACCTCCTCGTCGGTGAGGCGGCGGTTGCCGGTGCGTTCGGCGTTGCGTTCCAGGACTATGTCGAGGCCGGGCAGGAGGACCACGGGGAGCAGGCCGGGGCCCACGTGCCGTTTCCAGCCGCCGAGGCCCACGACCGGGCGGTCCGGGAAGACGGCGTCGTCGAGGATGCAGGAGATGCCGTTGGCCAGGAAGTTGCGCGCGGCGAATCCACAGGTGCGGCGGGCGAGGCGGTACTGGGCCTCGGAGTGGTCGTTCCATCCGGACTGCGGGTCCGCGAAGCCCGAGCGGACCCATTCGCGTACGTCGTCCAGGCTGATGTGGGCCGTGGGGACCCGGCGGTGGTCCGCCCAGTACTTGGCCACGCTGGTCTTGCCGGCGCCGGCGGGGCCGATGAGCAGCACCGCGAGTGTCGTGGTGCCGGGGTCGGGAGCGGTCGTGGCGGGCGGTGTGCTGGGCATGGCGACGGGGCCGCCGGGCGGTAGCGGCACATGGCCGGTGGTGTCCGGCGCCGTCGGGACGGCTTGCGCAGGCATGGGGTGCGAGGCGGGCGGGACCGGGGCCGAGGGGGCGCCGGTGAAGCCGGGTGCCGGGGGCGGCGGGGGCACGGGGACGGGTCCCCGCGGCCCGGGCGCGGAACCCTGGTGGTGCGGACCTGGGTGTTGTGCGGCCGGCGACCAGCCGACGGCCGGTCCGTGCCCCGGCTGGTGGGGCGGCGGCAGCGGAGACCCCACTGCGTGCTGCATCCGGTGCCACTCCGTCTCGTACAGGCAATTGACGCTGGCAGCGGGGCGGGCCCCGCTCTCCCCCACAGCCCAAAAGGCGTGGGGGCACCCCCACCTGAACGGTACCGTCCCCGGCCGCCGTCTGGTGAACGGCCGGGGACGGCCCGAAGTGCCCGGTGTGGAGAGGAGAATCGGGCTGATGGGGCCCCTGTGGACTTACTGGCCCACTTCGCCGTAGGCGGCGAGGAGCATGGCCGGGTCCGGCCCTTCCAGAACGGTGGGCTTGGCCAGGCCGTCCAGGACGATGAAGCGCAGCAGGTCCCCGCGGGACTTCTTGTCGACCTTCATGTTCTGCAGCAGCTTGGGCCACTGGTCGTAGCGGTAGTGCAGCGGCAGGCCGACCGATTCGAGGATCGTGCGGTGCCGGTCGGCGGTGGCGTCGTCCAACCGGCCCGCGAGACGGCCGAGTTCGGCGGCGAAGTGCATGCCGACGGCGACCGCGGCGCCGTGCCGCCACTTGTAGCGCTCGTTCTTCTCGATGGCGTGGCCGAGGGTGTGACCGTAGTTGAGGATCTCCCGCAGGCCCGATTCCTTCAGGTCGGAGGAGACGACCTCGGCCTTGACCCGGATGGACCGCTCGATGAGCTCGGCGGTGTGCGGGCCGGCCGGGGTGCGGGCGGCCTGCGGGTCGGCCTCGATGAGCTCGAGGATCGTCGGGTCGGCGATGAAACCGGCCTTGATGATCTCGGCGAGCCCGGAGACGTAGTCGTTGACCGGGAGGGAGTCCAGCGCCGCCAGGTCGCACAGCACGCCGGCGGGCGGATGGAAGGCGCCGACCAGGTTCTTGCCCTCGGCGGTGTTGATGCCGGTCTTGCCGCCCACCGCCGCGTCGACCATGGCCAGGACGGTGGTGGGGATCGCGATCCAGCGGACGCCGCGCAGCCAGGTCGCGGCGACGAAACCGGCGAGGTCGGTGGTCGCACCGCCGCCGACGCCCACGACGACGTCCGTGCGGGTGAAGCCGGACTGGCCGAGCGCCTTCCAGCAGTAGGCGGCGACCTCGGCGGTCTTGGCCTCCTCGGCGTTGGGCACCTGGATGGCGACCGCCTCGTAGCCCTGCTCGGCCAGATCGGCGCGCAGTGCCTCGCCGGTCTCGGCGAGCGCCTCGGGGTGGATGACGGCGACCCGCTTGGCCTTGTCACCGACCAATCCGCCGAGCTCACCGAGCAGTTGACGGCCGACCAGGACCTCGTACGGCTCGCTGCCCGCGGTGCCGCCGACCTGGATCCTTGTCACCTGGCTTGCCATCATGTCCTCCGGCCGGGAGTCCGGGGGTTGTCCCCCGGAGAATGCAGTCAACTCCAGTGCGTCCAGAGCAGCTTGGGTGACCTCTTCGGGCGTACGGCCATCAGTGGCGACCACGGCCGTGGCGACCTCCTCGTACAGGTGCCGGCGGGCCTCCATCAGCTCGCGCCACTGCTTGCGCGGGTTGACGGCGAGAAGGGGGCGGGCCGCGTTCAGGCCGGTCCGCTTGACCGCTTCCTCGACGTCCATGGAGAGGTAGACGACCCGCTGCCCGGCGAGCACCGCGCGCGTGTCCGCGTCGAGGATCGCGCCGCCGCCCAGCGCCAGGACGCCGTCGTGCTCGGCCAGCGCCCGGTGCACCGCCTGCTTCTCGAGCGCCCGGAACGCGGGCTCGCCCTCGTCGACGAAGATCTCGGCGATGGACCGGCCCTGCTCGGCGACGATGTCGTCGTCGGTGTCCCGGTAGCCGACGCCCAGCCGCTCGGCCAGCAACTGCCCGACCGTGGACTTGCCCACGCCCATCGGACCGACCAGCACCACCTGCGGAGCGCTCATCGGATCGCCAGGTTGTCGAGGTAGGACTGGACGTTGCGGCGGGTCTCGGCCACGCTGTCGCCGCCGAACTTCTCCGCCACGGCGTCCGCGAGGACCAGCGCGACCATCGCCTCCGCGACGATCCCGGCTGCCGGAACCGCCGATACGTCAGAGCGCTGGTGGTGGGCTTTCGCCGCCTCACCCGTGGTCACGTCCACGGTCTGCAGGGCGCGCGGCACGGTCGCGATCGGCTTCATCGCGGCCCGCACGCGCAGCAGCTCACCGGTGGACAGACCGCCCTCGGTGCCGCCGGAGCGGCCGGAGACGCGCCTGATGCCCTCGGGCGTGTTGACGATCTCGTCGTGCGCCTTCGACCCGGGCACCCGGGCAAGCTCGAAGCCGTCGCCGACCTCGACGCCCTTGATCGCCTGAATGCCCATCAGGGCGGCGGCCAGCCGGGAGTCCAGCCGGCGGTCCCAGTGCACGTGCGAACCGAGGCCCACGGGCACGCCGTACGCCAGCACCTCCACGACACCGCCGAGCGTGTCGCCGTCCTTGTGGGCCTGGTCGATCTCCGCGACCATCGCCTTCGACGCGTCCGCGTCCAGGCAGCGCACGGGGTCCGCGTCGAGCTTCTCGACGTCCGCCGGGGTCGGGTACACGCCGTACGGGGCCTTGGCCGCCGCCAGCTCCACGACATGGCTGACGATCTCGATGCCGGCGGTCTCCTTCAGGTACGACCGCGCCACCGCGCCGAGCGCCACCCGGGCCGCCGTCTCCCGCGCGGAGGCCCGCTCCAGCACCGGACGTGCCTCGTCGAAGCCGTACTTCTGCATGCCCGCGAGGTCGGCGTGACCGGGCCGGGGCCGGGTCAGCGGCGCGTTACGGGCGAGGTCGGCCAGCACCTCGGGGTCGACCGGGTCGGCCGCCATGACCTGTTCCCACTTCGGCCACTCGGTGTTGCCGACCATGATCGCGACCGGCGAGCCCAGGGTGAGACCGTGCCGGACACCGCCGAGGAAGGTGACCTCGTCCCGCTCGAACTTCATCCGCGCACCGCGCCCATAGCCGAGCCGCCGGCGCGCCAGGTGGTCCGCCACCATCTCCGTGGTGATCGGCACGCCGGCGGGAAGGCCCTCCAGCGTCGCGACGAGTGCGGGACCGTGGGACTCCCCCGCGGTCAGCCAGCGCAACCTGCTCAACGGTGCTCCTCAGTGCTCGCGCCCCGGTACTGCCCTGCGTACGCGCGTCCTCGCGTACGGCGATGGCGCGACCGGGGTGCGCGGCCCTGGCCCGCCACCTCCGATCCTCCCACGTCCGAGGCCCTGCCCCGCCGCCGGTCCATCAGACGGACGGGACCCGGCAGGACGACGATCAGGAGGGGCCGTTCTCCGGACGCTGCTGCGGGGCGTAGGCGCCGAGGTAGTCGGCGCCGCTGGGCTGCTGCGGAGCCGCCTGCTGAGGCGCGTACTGACCCAGGTGGTCCACTCCGCGCCCCTGCCCGTACTGTGCCGCCGGCACCGGCTGTGCCATGCGCAGCGCACGGCGTGCGGCGATCTTGTTCCTCAGCTTGAGGATCCAGGTCGCCAGGACAGCGACAATGATCAGTACGAGCACGGTGTTCTGCACCCAGTCGGGCAGGAACCACAGCAGGCTCTCGAAGATCTGGCTCTTGGCAGACGCCAGCGACACGCCTGTGGACATCGAACGCTTTCCCCTCCCCGGCCCGCCCCCTGCGGAACCGGGGGGATCCTATCGAGCGTCGAGCGCGTGTTCGCCCGCTTTTCGCATGGCCTCCAGCGCCGGTACGCGCCCCGTCATCTGCTCGACCTGGAGCACCGCCTGGTGCACCAGCAGGTCGAGACCGCTGACGACGGCCCCGCCGAACATGGACCAGCGGGCCGCGAGTTCGGTGGGCCACGGCTCGTAGAGCACGTCGAAGAGGGTGGCGGGCCGCTCGGGCACAGCGGCGGCCAGGGCGTCCGTCGTACCGGTCGGCGTCGTCGCGATCACCAGTGGAGCGCGCAGCGCCTCGGCCGCGTCCGCCCAGTCCGCCGTCCGCACCTCGACGTCGAGCCGCTCGCCCCACTGCCGCATCTCGGCGGCGCGGGCGGCGCTGCGGACGTACACCAGGACCTCGCCGGTGCAGATCCGGGCGAGCGCGGCCAGCGCGGAGGAGGCGGTGGCGCCCGCGCCGAGGATCGCCGCCGAGTCGACCTGCTCGATGCCGTGCTCGCGCAGTGCGGCGATCATGCCGGGGATGTCGGTGTTGTCACCGACGCGGCGGCCGTCCTCGGTGAAGACGACCGTGTTGACCGCCTCGACCGAGGCCGCGGTGGCGCTGATCTCGTCGAGCAGCGGGATCACGGCCCGCTTCAGCGGCATGGTCAGCGACAGCCCGGCCCACTCGGGACCGAGCGTGCCCAAGAAGCCCGGCAACGCCGCCTCGTCGATCTCGAAGCGGTCGTACCTCCACCCCTCCAGGCCCAGTTGCGCGTACGCGGCACGGTGCAGCACCGGGGAGAGGGAGTGGGCGATCGGAGAGCCGAGCACGGCGGCCCTTCGAGGTGCGGGCATCAGTCGTTCCTCGACGCGTTGAACTTGTCGACCAGCCTCTGGTGTTCCTCGATCGTCTTGGCGAACTCGGTCTTGTTCATGCCGTCCGTGGCGACGAAGTACATCCAGCCGTCGTCCGTCGGGTTCAGCGCGGCCTTCAGTGCCTCGTCGCCCGGGTTGCCGATCGGACCGGGTGGCAGGCCCTTGTTGGTGTACGTGTTGTACGGGTCCGGGTTGCTGTTGATCTCCGACTCGGAGATGTCGATCTTGCTCTGACCCTTGAGGTAGTTGAAGGTCGAGTCGAACTGGAGCAGTTGGTTCGTCTCGGTGTTGGTCGACTCGAGGCGGTTGTAGACGACCTCGGCCATCTTGCGGAAGTCGTCCGTCGTCTTGCCCTCGGCCTGGACGAGGCTGGCGACCGTGATGACCTGCAGCGGATTCTCCAGGTCGAGCGCCTTGGCCTTCGCGTCGAGCTCGTACTGGCCGTACTGCTCGTTGGCCCGCGTGACCATCTCCTTCAGCACCGCCTCGGGCTTCATGCCCTTGGCCGCGGGATAGGTGCCCGGGTAGAGGAAGCCCTCCAGCGGGTCCTTGATGTCGCCGTTGTTGTTCGCCCAGCTGGGCAGGCCGAGGCTCTTGTATTTCTTCTCGGCGGTCTTCCTGGTGGTGCCGGACGACAATTCGAGCTGTGCGTCGATCGCCTTGTAGACACTCGTATTGCGCTCGCCCGGCCTGACCAGCACATTGTTCTGGCTCTTCGGGTCGAGCATCATCTCGACGGCGCTCGCCGCGGACATCTGCTTGTTCAGCAGATAGGCGCCCGCCTGGATCGACTCCCCGTCAGGGTTCTGCGACTGCGCGGCGACGAACGCGTCCACGCTCTTGATGACGCCCGCGTCCTTGAGCCGGCGGCCGATCTCGGCTCCGGTAGCGCCCTTGGGGACTTCGACGGTCACCTGCTCGTCGGTGCCGTCCCCCGCGTAGTCCGGGGCAGCGCCGAAACGATCCTGGTAGTACTGGTAGCCGAAGTAGGAGACACCGGCCAGGCCGCCGCCGAAGACCAGGACGACCACCAGGCAGGCGCATCCGCTGCGGCTCTTCTTGCTCTTGCCGCCCCGTCCCCGCCGGTCGCGGCCACCCCGGTCCCCCGGCTCGTCGCCGTCGTCATCGTCCCCGCCCGCGAAGAAGGCGTGCTCGCCCTGGTCGGGGCCGGGATCCCAGTCGGTCCTCGGCTCCGGTTCGGCGCGCCGCCGGGCGGGCGGCTCCGGCGGCGGGTACGCGTCCGGGGTGCCGTAGAAGTCCGGCTGCTGTGCGCCGTAGGGGGCCGTCTGCTCGGCGTACGGGTCGGCCGGGTCCGGGGTGTAGGGGACCTGCTGGTGCGTGCCGGTGGCCCAGCCGCCGGTGTCGTACTGCTGGTGCGGGTCGTACGACTGCTGCCCCTGACCGGGGTACTGATGCTGCCCCTGGCCGGGGTACTGGTGCTGCGCCTGACCGTATGCGGCCTGCCGGCCGTTGCCCCAGTCGCCGTACTGCGGCTGCTGCGGCTGCTCTGGATAGTGCTGCGGCTGGCCGTCGTAGGGGGACTGCTGACCCTGGTGGGCCTGCTGTCCTCCCCATCCGCCGTCCCCGTACAACGGGTCCTCCGGATGCCACGGTTCGGAGCCTTGGCCCCGGCCATACTCAGTCATCGATCCCCTAGAGCCGCGAGGCGGCGGTCGCGTGGCTTCCGGCTCGGCTCCCGTCCCGCCTCTTGCTGTGCGGAGGCTGTTCGAACACCGCCGCATCGCGCGGAACGTTACCGTATCGCGATCAGATGACCACTTCGACGCCCTCGCCCGGGGCTTTACCTGACACCCGTTCGGATTCCAACGCCTGCTGCAGGATGATGACAGCGGCCGCCTGGTCGATGACCGAGCGGCCCTTCTTGGACTTCACGCCCGAGGCGCGCAGTCCCTGGCTCGCCGTCACCGTCGTCATCCGCTCGTCGACCAGCCGGACCGGGACCGGTGCGATGCCCTGCGCGAGTTCCTGGGCGAAGCCGCGGACCTTGGCCGCGGCCGGGCCCTCGCCCCCCTTGAGGGAGCGCGGCAGCCCGACGACGACCTCGATCGGCTCGTACTCCTCGACGAGCTGCTTCAACCGGCGGTGCGCTGCGGGGATGTCCCGTCCCGGGACCGTCTCCACCGGGGTGGCGAGGATCCCGTCGGGGTCGCACGAGGCGACCCCGATCCGGGCGTCCCCGACGTCGATCGCGAGTCGACGTCCTCTGCGCATCACTTGGCCGTTTCCGCCACGAGCCGCTCGACGGCGTCGACGGCCTCGCCGATGGCGGCCGGGTTCTGGCCGCCGCCCTGGGCGACGTCCGGCTTGCCGCCGCCGCCACCGCCGAGGGTCTTGGCGGCCGTACGGACCAGGTCGCCGGCCTTCAGGCCGCGCTCGCGGGCGGCCTCGTTGGTGGCGATCACGGTCAGCGGCTTGCCGTTGACCGTGGTGAACAGGGCGACCACGGCGGCCCGGCCGCCCTGGATGCGGCCGCGCACGTCGAGGACCAGCTTGCGCAGGTCGTCGGCGGTGGTGCCGTCCGGGACCTGGCCGGTGACCAGGGCGACGCCGCGCACGTCCTTGGCGGACTCGGCGAGGCCGGCGGCGGCCTGGAGCACCTTCTCGGCGCGGAACTTCTCGATCTCCTTCTCGGCGTCCTTCAGCTTGCCGAGCATGGCGGAGACCTTCTCCGGCAGGTCCTCCGGTCGGCCCTTGAGCAGCTCGGTGAGCTGGTTGACGACCGTGTGCTCGCGGGCGAGGAAGGTGTAGGCGTCCACGCCGACCAGGGCCTCGATCCGGCGGACACCGGAGCCGATGGACGACTCGCCGAGCAGCTTCACCAGGCCCAGCTGGGCGGTGTTGTGCACATGCGTGCCGCCGCACAGCTCCTTGGAGAAGTCGCCGATCGTCACGACGCGCACGCGCTCGCCGTACTTCTCGCCGAACTCGGCGATGGCGCCCTGCTTGCGGGCCTCGTCGATGCCCATGATGTCGGCGCGCACGTCGAGGTCGCGGGCGAGCACCTCGTTGATCTTCTGCTCGACGTCGGTCATCACGGCCGTCGGTACGGCGGACGGCGAGCCGAAGTCGAAGCGGAAGCGGCCGGGCTGGTTCTCGGAGCCGGCCTGGGCGGCCGTCGGGCCGAGGGCGTCGCGCAGAGCCTGGTGGGTGAGGTGCGTGGCCGAGTGGGCGCGGGCGATGGCCTTGCGGCGCCGGTTGTCGATCGAGGCGTGAGCCTTGGCACCGACGGTCACCTCGCCGACCTGGACGACGCCCTTGTGGACGTACACACCCGGGACCGGCTTCTGGCAGTCGCGGACCTCGATCACGGCGCCGGTGTCGACCTTGATCCGGCCGGTGTCGCCGATCTGGCCGCCGCCCTCGGCGTAGAAGGGGGTGCGGTCGAGGACGATCTCGACCTCGTCGCCCTCGGTGGCGGCCGGGGAGGAGACGCCGTCGACGAGGATGCCGACGATGGTGGACTCGCCCTCGGTGTCGGTGTAGCCGATGAACTCGGTCTCGCCGGCGCTGTCGGCGATCTCGCGGTAGGCGCCGACGTCGGCGTGGCCGGTCTTCTTGGCCTGGGCGTCGGCCTTGGCCTTCTCCCGCTGCTCCTTCATCAGGCGGCGGAAGCCGTCCTCGTCCACGGTCAGGCCCTGCTCGGCGGCCATCTCCAGGGTGAGGTCGATCGGGAAGCCCCACGTGTCGTGAAGCAGGAAGGCCTTGTCGCCGGGCAGGACGGTGGAGCCGGCGGCCTTGGTGTCGGTGATGGCCGTGTCGAGGATGTTGGTGCCGGCCTTCAGCGTCTTGAGGAAGGCGTTCTCCTCGGCGAGGGCCACCTTCTCGATGCGCTCGCGGTCGGTGATGAGCTCGGGGTACTGCTGGCCCATCATGCCGATGACGACGTCGATCAGGTCCTTGACGACCGGGCCGGTGGCACCGAGCAGGCGCATGTTGCGGATGGCGCGGCGCATGATGCGGCGCAGGACGTAGCCGCGGCCCTCGTTGCCGGGCGTGACACCGTCGCCGATGAGCATCACGGACGTGCGCATGTGGTCGGTGACCACGCGCAGGGAGACGTCCGAGTCGTGGGCGTCGCCGTAGCGCACGCCGGTCAGCTCGGTGGCCTTGTTGATGACGGCCATCGAGGTGTCGATCTCGTACATGTTCTGCACGCCCTGCAGAATCATGGCGAGCCGCTCCATGCCGAGGCCCGTGTCGATGTTCTTGCTCGGCAGCTCGCCGAGGATCTCGAAGTCCTCCTTGCCGGTGCCCTCGCCACGCTCGTACTGCATGAAGACGAGGTTCCAGATCTCCACGTACCGCTCGTCGTTGACGGCGGGGCCGCCCTCGACGCCGAACTCGGGGCCGCGGTCGTAGTTGATCTCGGAGCAGGGGCCGCAGGGGCCGGGGACGCCCATGGACCAGTAGTTGTCCTTCTTGCCGAGGCGCTGGATGCGCTCGGCGGGCACGCCGACGACGTCGCGCCAGATGCGCTCGGCCTCGTCGTCCTCGAGGTAGACGGTGATCCACAGACGCTCGGGGTCGAGTCCGTAACCGCCCTTGTCCTGGGGCGTGGTGAGCAGCTCCCAGGCGTACTTGATGGCGCCTTCCTTGAAGTAGTCGCCGAAGGAGAAGTTGCCGCACATCTGGAAGAACGTGCCGTGCCGCGTGGTCTTGCCGACCTCTTCGATGTCGGGCGTGCGCACGCACTTCTGCACGCTCGTGGCACGGGCGTAGGGAGGCTTGACCTCGCCCAGGAAGTAGGGCTTGAAGGGCACCATGCCGGCCGGGACGAGGAGCAGAGTCGGGTCGTCCGCGATGAGCGACGCCGAAGGGACGACGGTGTGCCCGCGCTCCTCGAAGAAGCTCAGCCAGCGGCGGCGGATCTCAGCCGACTCCATCAGTGGTCCTCATTCCGGTTGTACGAGTACGTCGTGCTGTCGATGACGTACGTCTTCGGCTTGTTGCGGTTCTCGATGGCGGCATACCGCCGCAGCGTGGGGAGTTCGGGATCCTCGTGGATGCCGAGCGCCTCCCCCAGCTCGGCCTCCCGCTGGGCCATGTTGTCGCGGACGTCGAGGGCGAAGCCCACCGCGCGGTCCTTGAGCCGGTGGCCCGCGTCGATCGCCTTGTTCGCGGCCGTGGCGGCGAGGCTCTCGGGGGTCAGCTGCTTCAGCTTGCGGTTGACCTTGGTGGTGGCCCACACGCCGGCGGCGACACCCGTGGTGAACCAGAACGTACGGCGGAACATCGCTAGGTCTCAGTCCTTCTTCCGCTTCGCCCGCCGCGCGGCCGGGACGGTCCGGCCCACGATCACGGTACGCCTGGACGTCCTGGCGGGCACGTCCTCCTTGCGGCCGCCGAGGGCCCGGCGTACGCCGTAGCCGAAGGCGGCGACCTTGACCAGGGGCCCGCCGAACGTGGAGGCGACGGTCGTCGAGAGCGCGGACGCGTTCGACGTGACCTCCTGGACGTCCGAGGCGATCGCGTCGACCCGCTCGATCTGGGTCTGTGCGGAGCGCACCGCCGCGGAGGCGTCGGCCAGCAGCGGGACGGCCTGGTCGGTCACGTCCGCCACGAGCTTGGTGGTCGCCCTGAGCGTCTGGGCCAGCCTCGCGAGTGCCACCGCGAGGAAGGAGACCAGGATCGCCCAGAAGACGGCCACCAGGATCCCGGCCACCTCTCCACCGGACACTGCGCACCCGCTCCCTGAAACGTGCCTGAACATCGAAAAAGTCGTGCACCGAGCCTATCGCGCCGAGGCTGGGACTCCGTACCGGATTACGGCCCGGCGGCGTGCGGGCGCCGCGCATGCGGAAGCCCGCCGCCCCGCCCGCCCGGAAGGGCGGGGAGACGACGGGCTGAGGTACTGCGGGCCGGCTGGGATCAGCGGGCGTAGTACTCGACGACGAGCTGCTCGTCGCAGATCACCGGGATCTCCTTGCGGTTCGGCTCGCGGTCCAGGCGGAACGCCAGGGCCTTGAGGTTCACCTGGAGGTAGCGCGGGGTCTCGCCGTCGGGAGCGAAGCCACCCTCACGGGCGATGGAGAAGAGGGTCTTCTCGCGGCTGCGCTCGCGGACCATCACGACGTCGTCGGGACGGACGCGGAACGACGGCTTGTCGACCTTCTGGCCGTTGACCTCGATGTGGCCGTGAACGACCATCTGACGGGCCTGGTAGATCGTGCGGGCGATGCCCGAACGCAGGACCAGCGCGTCGAGACGACGCTCCAGCTCGATGATCAGGGCCTCACCGGTCTTGCCCTGAACCTTGGAGGCACGCTCGTAGGCGCGGACGAGCTGGCGCTCGGAAACGTCGTACTGCGCACGCAGACGCTGCTTCTCCAGCAGACGGACCTTGTAGTCCGAGTTCTGCTTGCGGCCACGGCCGTGCTCACCCGGCGGGTAGGGACGGGCCTCGAAGTACTTGACGGCCTTCGGGGTCAGCGCGATACCGAGGGCACGCGACTTCTTGACCTTGGGGCGGGACTGGTTCGCCATGAACCAAACACCTCGTGTTTCTTATGCGAATACGGCTTCACCAGGGTTAGGGGAGGTCGCATCCGCAGCCGGGGAAACCCGCCGGGTCCGCTTACGGACCTGCCGGGCAGCCGCTCCCCTGGTCTGGGCACATACGTGCAGCACGCGAGTGGCCCACCGACCGCTCCCGGAACTTCGGGTGGTGGTGGGCTGCCCGCGACACCGTTCGCCGGTGCGCGACGCTCCTGGAGATCCCTGCCCGGGGGCCGGGTTCTCCGGCTGGATGTCCCGTTCTGGTGGTGCCGGCTCCTCTTTCGAGGTGCTGGGCACGGGACGCAGCGCTTCGAGCAAGTCTACAGGCTGCTCAGGGCCGCCTGCGACCGAGGTGTTTCCTGGTCCACTCCACGGCGTCCGCGTAGCGTGCCTCGGCGCCGTGCCGGGTCGGTGTGTAGTACTCCCGGTCCTTCAGGGCGTCCGGGGCGTACTGCTGGCCGGCGATGCCCTCGGGCAGGTCGTGCGGATACACGTACCCCTGGGCGTGGCCCAGCTCGGCGGCGCCCTTGTAGTGCCCGTCGCGCAGGTGCGGCGGGACGGGACCGGCCAGTCCCTTGCGTACGTCGTCCAGGGCGGCGCCGATCGCGGTCGTCGCGGCGTTGGACTTGGGGGCCAGGGCGAGGGCGATGGTGGCGTGGCTGAGCGTGAGGGCGGCCTCGGGGAAGCCGATCATGGCGACGGCCTGGGCGGCGGCGACCGCGAGGGGCAGGGCGTGCGGATCGGCGAGGCCGATGTCCTCGCTCGCGGAGATCATCAGGCGGCGGGCGATGAAGCGGGGGTCCTCGCCGGCCTCGATCATGCGGGCCAGGTAGTGCAGGGCCGCGTCGACGTCGGAGCCGCGGATCGACTTGATCAGGGCGCTGGCCACGTCGTAGTGCTGGTCGCCGTCGCGGTCGTACTTCACGGCGGCGCGGTCGACGGTCTCCTCCAGTGTCCGGAGCCCGATGTCCGTCTCGCCCTTGTCGAGCGCGGCCCCGGCGGCGGCCTCCAGGGCGGTCAGGGCACGCCGGGCGTCCCCGCCGGCGATCCGCAGCAGGTGGGCCTCGGTGTCCTCGGGGAGCGTGACGGCCCCACCAAGGCCACGGTCCTCGGTGAGGGCGCGGCGGATCAGACCGCGCACGTCGTCGTCGGTGAGGGGCTCGAGGGTCAGCAGCAGGGAGCGGGAGAGGAGGGGCGAGATCACCGAGAAGTACGGGTTCTCCGTGGTGGCGGCGATCAGCGTGACCCAGCGGTTCTCGACGGCCGGGAGGAGGGAGTCCTGCTGGGCCTTGCTGAAGCGGTGGATCTCGTCGAGGAAGAGGACGGTCTCCTTGCCGAAGCCGCCGGTGGCGCGGCGGGCGCCGTCGATGACCGCGCGGACCTCCTTGACACCGGCGGTGATCGCGGACAGCTCCACGAAGCGCTTGTTGGTGGCCTTGGAGACGACGTAGGCGAGAGTCGTCTTGCCGGTGCCGGGCGGGCCCCACAGGATCACCGAGGACGGACCCGCCGGTCCCCCGGCGCCCTCGCCGACCAGTCGGCGCAGGGGCGAGCCGGGCTTCAGCAGGTGCTGCTGGCCCACGACCTCGTCGAGGGTGCGCGGGCGCATCCGCACCGCCAGGGGACTTGCGGTCGGGTCCTTCTCCTGGCGTTCTTCTGCGGCGGCGGTGAACAGGTCGGGTTCCACGCTGAAACCCTAATTCACCCCACTGACAACGCCCCCGGAGCCCGGGCTCAGGCCCAGAGCTGGCTGCCCCAGCGGGTGAGGATCAGCATGACGATGACGCCGACGTGCGTGACCGGCAGCACCCAGGTGAACTCGGCGAAGAATCGCTTGAGGCCGGCGGGGGCCGGCAGGAAGTTGTTCCGGATGTTGAACGACGTCACGTACCAGAACATGACGATCGTGGCGACCCAGGCCAGCGAGCACCACAGGCACAGCGCGTTGATCCGGTACAGCGACTGGAACATCAGCCAGGTGCAGAAGGCGACGCCGAAGAGCGTGCCCGCGTTGAAGGTGAGCCAGTACCAGCGCGGAAAGCGGGCCCGGGCGAGCAGGCTCATGCCGACGCCGATCACGATGCCGTAGGTGACGAGGCCGAGCATCGGGTTGGGGAACCCGAAGACGGAGGCCTGGTCGCTCTCCATGACGCTGCCGCAGGAGACGATGGGGTTGAGGCTGCAGCTCGGCGTGAACGTCTCGCCCTCGGCCTTGGCTTCGAGGATCTTGAACTTGTCGAGCGTGATGACCCACGCGGCCAGCAGCCCCGCAGCTCCCGTGATCACCAGCAGCAGGGCGAAGGCCCGGCCGCCACCGACCGTCCGCGGCTCGGCGGCTGCACTCTGTGGTTCGGGCTCGGTGGAGACGTCCCTGACTGTCGTCTTGCTCATCACGCCGATTCCGTCACTCGAGGGGGACCTGCTTCCAGCATGGGCCATTGTGCCGCACGCGCCCGTGTGTCCACCGTCTGCTGCGCATAAGGACGTCGGCCTGCCGTTCGGTTCCGGACATGCGCGAGGGCGCCGGATGCCTGGGAAGACAGCCGACGCCCTCAGGAACGGCAATCAGCCGAGCCGTGCCTCCAGTTCCGCCACGATCTCGTTGACGCCGACCGCCGTCTGCTCGCCGGACTGCATGTCCTTGAGCTGGACGACGCCCTCGGCGAGGTCGCGTTCACCGGCGACGACCGTGTAGCGGGCGCCGCTGCGGTTGGCGTTCTTCATGGCGCCCTTGAGGCCCTTGGCGCCGTAGGAGAAGTCGGCGGCGATGCCGACCTTGCGCAGCTCGGTGACCTTGGCGAACAGCACCCGGCGGGCCTCCTCGCCGAGCGGCACCGCGAACACGCTGGTGCTGGCGGGGAGTTCGAGTTCGACGCCCTCGGCCTCCAGGGCGAGCACCGTGCGGTCGACGCCGAGCGCCCAGCCGACGGACGGCAGGGCGGGGCCGCCGATCATCTCCGACAGGCCGTCGTAGCGGCCGCCGCCGCCCACCGCGGACTGGGAGCCGAGGCCGTCGTGGACGAACTCGAAGGTCGTGCGGGTGTAGTAGTCCAGGCCGCGCACCAGCTTCGGGTCGTCCTCGAAGGCGACGCCCGCCGCGCCGAGCAGCTCGCGCACCTCCTCGTGGTACGCCTTGCAGGCGTCGCAGAGGTAGTCGCGCAGGAGAGGGGCTCCTGTCAACTGCTTCTGGACCGATTCCCGCTTGTCGTCGAGGACGCGCAGCGGGTTGATCTCCGCGCGGCGCAGGGTGTCCTCGTCCAGGTCCAGGCCGCGCAGGAAGTCCTGCAGCGCGCTCCGGTACACCGGCCGGCATTCCTTGTCGCCCAGGCTGTTGAGCAGGATGCGGAAGTTGCTCAGGCCCAGCGAGCGGTACGCCTGGTCGGCCAGGATGATCAGCTCGGCGTCCAGGGCGGGGTCCTCGGCGCCGATCGCCTCGGCGCCGACCTGGGAGAAGTGGCGGTAGCGGCCCTTCTGCGGGCGCTCGTAGCGGTAGTACGAGCCCGAGTACCAGAGCTTGACCGGGAGGTTGCCCGCCTTGTGCAGGTTGGCCTCCAGGGCGGCGCGGAGCACGGACGCGGTGCCCTCGGGGCGCAGGGCGAGCCGGTCGCCGCCCTTGGTCTCGAAGGCGTACATCTCCTTGGTGACGATGTCGGTGGACTCACCGACACCGCGCGCGAACAGCTCGACGTTCTCGAAGCCGGGCGTCTCGATGTAGCCGTAGCCGGAGTTGCGCAGCGGGGCCGCGATCGCCTCGCGGACGGCCAGGTACTTGGCGGAGTCCGGCGGGATCAGGTCGTACGTGCCCTTGGGGGCCTTGAAGGTGCTCACGGAAGGTCTCTCGTCACATTCCTCGTCGGGGAGCCTCGGCGGCGCCGCGATCTTGGCGGCCTGCGGCCACCTGCCGCAGATACGGGTTGGTGGCGCGCTCCTGGCCGATGGTCGTCTGGGGGCCGTGGCCGGACAGCACCACGGTCGAGTCGTCGAGCGGCAGGCACACGCGGGCCAGCGAGTCGAGCATCTCGGCCATGTCACCGCCGGGCAGGTCGGTGCGTCCGATGGAGCCGGCGAAGAGCAGATCCCCGGAGAAGAAGACCGACGGGATGTCGGCGGTCTCGGGCATCCGGAAGGTCACCGACCCCTTGGTATGGCCCGGCGCGTGCGCGACGGAGAGCTCCAGCCCGGCCAGCTCGAGCCGGACGCCGTCGGCGAGCTCCTTGACGTCGTCGGGCTCCCCCACGGTCAGCTCGCCCATCAGCGGCATCCCGATGGACCGGCCGAGGGCCTTCTCGGGGTCGCTCATCATGTAGCGGTCCTCGGGGTGGATCCAGGCCGGTACGTCGTGCGCTCCGCAGACCGGGACGACCGAGGCCACGTGGTCGAGGTGGCCGTGGGTGAGGACGACGGCGACGGGCTTGAGCCGATGCTTCCTGATCGCTTCCTCGACACCTTCGGCGGCCTGGTGGCCGGGGTCGATGATCACGCACTCCTCACCGGCGGCGGGGGCGACGAGATAACAGTTCGTCCCCCAGGCCCCGGCGGGGAACCCGGCAATGAGCACGATCGTCCTTCGTTTGGGTCGGTACGGGCGGACTTGGCGGCAGCTGCGCCTGACGTCAGAGCCTACCGGCGCTGCCGATTCCTCAGCGAACCCATATACGGTACGGGGCACACGCAGGCGGTCGGCTCACAGCACGCGCGCGTACCGGTCGACGTTCGAGACGCATGAGGAGTAAACCCGGTGGTCAGCCAGGAACAGCGGCGGCGTCAGCTCGCCCGGGAGAAGTTCTTGCGGCAGCAGCAGCGGCGCACCGACGCCCGGCGCAAGGCGCGTATGCGCAACGCCGCGATCGCGTCGGCGCTCGGCGTGGTCCTGATCGGCAGCCTCGCGCTGTATACGACCGACGCCCTCAAGGAGGACGAGAAGACCAACGCGGGCTCTGAGGTCACCGAGAGCTCCTCGCCGGCCAGCCCGCTGCCGGACCCGTGCGAGAAGCCCGCCGCGGGCAAGGTCAAGTCGGAGACCTGGAAGAAGGAGCCGGCGATGACCATCGACAAGTCGGCCGGGTACACGATGAAGCTCGCGACGACGTGCGGTGACATAGACATCGACCTGAAGACGTCGGCGGCCCCGCACACCGTCAACTCGTTCAACTTCCTCGCCGGCAAGGGCTACTTCGACCACACGAAGTGCCACCGCCTGACCACCAACGGCATCTACGTGCTCCAGTGCGGCGACCCGACGGGCAGCGGCAGCGGCGGTCCCGGCTACACGATTCCGGACGAGAATCTGAAGGACAAGAGCCTCAAGAGCAACGTGTACCCCGCGGGCACGGTGGCGATGGCGAACACGGGGCAGGCGGACTCCGGCGGCAGCCAGTTCTTCCTCGTGTACCAGGACAGTCAGCTGCCCCCCAGCTACACCCCGTTCGGTACCGTTTCCGAGTCGGGCATGACCGTGCTGAAGAAGATCGCCGCCGCAGGTGAGAGCACGGGCGCCGGTGACGGGGCGCCGAACGCAACGGTCGTGATCAACAAGGCAACCGTCACGAAATCCTGACCGCCAACTGCGGAATTTCGGTCGCGCGGGATGCGGACAGGCAACCCGCCGGTCGCCTATGTTGGCCGTGACGAAACTGTGGACGATGCCCGGGGGCTCGAGGCCCTGCGCAGGCATCATGTGGAGGAGGCGCTGTGAGCAGCGACCCGTGGGGCCGCGTCGACGAGACGGGGACCGTGTACGTGCGTACGGCCGACGGCGAGAAAGTCGTCGGTTCCTGGCAGGCAGGCTCCCCTGAGGAAGCACTGGCCTACTTCGAGCGCAAGTACGAGGGCCTGGTTGTCGAGATCGGCCTCCTCGAGAAGCGAGTGCAGACGACCGACCTGTCGGCGAAGGACGCCAAGGCCGCGATCGACCATCTGCGCGAGCAGGTCGACGCGCACCACGCGGTCGGCGATCTGGATGCGCTGCGGGCCCGGCTGGACAAGCTGGTCCAGACCGTCGAGGCTCGGCGCGAACAGCGCAAGGCGCAGCGGGCGCGGCAGGCGGACGAGGCGCGGCACGCCAAGGAGTCTCTGGTCGCCGAGGCCGAGGAACTGGCGCAGTCGGACCAGTGGCGGGCGGCCGGCGAGCGGCTGCGGGCTCTGGTGGACACCTGGAAGGGGCTGCCACGGCTGGACCGCAAGTCGGACGACGAGCTGTGGCACCGCTTCTCGCACGCCCGGTCGGCGTTCTCCAAGCGCCGCAAGGCGCACTTCGCGCAGCTGGACGCGCAGCGCGAGGAGGCCCGCAGGGCCAAGGAGCGGCTGGTCGCCGAGGCCGAGGCCCTTTCGGGGTCGACCGACTGGGGTCCGACGGCCGCGCGCTACCGCGAGCTGATGTCCGAGTGGAAGGCGGCGGGCCGCGCCCAGCGCGAGCACGAGGACGACCTGTGGAATCGCTTCCGCGGCGCCCAGGACGTCTTCTTCGCCGCCCGCAGCTCGGTCTTCGCCGAGCGTGACGCGGAGCAGGCGGAGAACCTCAAGCTCAAGGAGGAGCTGGCCGGTGAGGCCGAGAAGATCCTCCCGGTCACGGATCTGAAGGCGGCGCGGGCCGCGTTCCGCTCGATCAACGAGCGCTGGGAGGCCATCGGCCATGTGCCGCGGGATGCCCGGCCGAAGGTCGAGGGCCGGATGCACTCCGTCGAGCGGGCCATCCAGGAGGCCGAGGAGGCCGAGTGGCGCCGCACCAACCCGGAGGCACGCGCGCGTGCCGAGGGTCTGACGGGCCAGCTCCAGGCCGCGGTGGACAAGCTGAAGACGCAGATCGAGCAGGCGCGCGCCCAGGGCAACAACGCCAGGGCCGACAAGCTCGAGCGGGAGCTGGAGGGCCGCCAGGCCCTGCTGGACCAGGCGCTGAAGGGCCTCCAGGAGTTCGGCGGCTGACCGACGCCCGGCAGGCACGACAGAGGGGCTCCCGTACCGGCGTACGGGAGCCCCTCTCTCGTATCTCGTGCGGCTCTACGACCTGCTGCGCGCCGATGTCACCCGGTACACGTCGTAGACGCCCTCCACTCCCCGGACCGCCTTCAGGACATGGCCGAGATGTTTCGGGTCGCCCATCTCGAAGGTGAAGCGGGAGGTGGCGACGCGGTCGCGGGAGGTCTGGACGGCCGCGGAGAGGATGTTGACGTGCTGGTCGGACAGGACCCGGGTGACGTCCGACAGGAGCCGGGAGCGGTCCAGGGCCTCGACCTGGATGGCGACCAGGAAGACGGAGGACTGGGTGGGCGCCCACTCGACGTCGAGGATGCGCTCGGGTTCGCGGGACAGTGACTCCACGTTCACACAGTCGCTGCGGTGAACCGATACACCACTACCGCGCGTGACGAAGCCGATGATGGGGTCGCCGGGGACGGGCGTACAACAGCGGGCCAGCTTGACCCACACGTCGTCGACGCCCTTGACGACGACGCCCGGATCGGCGCTGGTGCGGCGTTTGCGGCCGCGTCCGCGCGCGGGCGGCACGCTCTCGTCGATCTCCTCGGTGGCGGCCTCCTCGCCACCGAACGCCTGGACGAGCTTCTGGACGACGTTCTGCGCGGAGACATGGCCCTCGCCGATCGCCGCGTACAGCGCGGAGATGTCGGGGTAGCGCATCTCGTGCGCGAGAGTGACGAGGGAGTCGCCGGTGAGGATCCGCTGGATCGGCAGGTTCTGCTTGCGCATCGCGCGGACGATGGCGTCCTTGCCCTGCTCGATCGCCTCGTCGCGGCGCTCCTTGGAGAACCATGCCCGGATCTTGTTGCGGGCGCGCGGGGACTTCACGAAGCCGAGCCAGTCCCGGGAGGGGCCCGCACCGGCCGCCTTGGAGGTGAAGACCTCCACCAGGTCGCCGTTGTCCAGGGTGGACTCCAGCGGGACGAGCCGCCCGTTGACCCGCGCCCCTATGGTGCGGTGGCCGACCTCCGTGTGGACCGCGTACGCGAAGTCGACCGGAGTCGCGCCGGCCGGGAGCGCTATGACGTCGCCCTTCGGGGTGAAGACGAAGACCTCGTTGCGGGAGAGGTCGAAGCGCAGCGACTCGAGGAACTCGCTGGGGTCCTCGGTCTCCTTCTGCCAGTCGAGGAGCTGCCGCAGCCACGCCATGTCGTTGATGGCGTCCTTGTCCTTGCCCGACGCCTTGGGCACGTCGGTGCGCACCTTGGAGGCGCCGGCCACGGCCTCCTGCTTGTACTTCCAGTGCGCGGCGATGCCGTACTCGGCGCGGCGGTGCATGTCGAACGTGCGGATCTGGAGTTCGACCGGCTTGCCGTTGGGGCCGATGACCGTCGTGTGCAGCGACTGGTACATGTTGAACTTGGGCATCGCGATGTAGTCCTTGAACCGGCCGGGGACCGGGTTCCATCGCGCGTGCACCGTGCCGAGGGCCGCGTAGCAGTCGCGGACGGTGTCCACGAGGACGCGGATGCCCACCAGGTCGTAGATCTCCGCGAAGTCACGACCGCGGACGATCATCTTCTGGTAGACGCTGTAGTAGTGCTTCGGGCGGCCGGTGACGGTCGCCTTGATACGGGCGGCGCGCAGGTCCTGCTGGACCTCGTCGGTCACTATCGCGAGGTACTCGTCGCGCTTGGGCGCCCGCTCGGCCACCAGACGCACGATCTCGTCGTACATCTTGGGGTAGAGGATCGCGAAGGCGAGGTCCTCCAGCTCCCACTTGATGGTGTTCATGCCCAGGCGGTGGGCGAGCGGCGCGTAGATCTCGAGCGTCTCGCGCGCCTTCTTCTCCTGCTTCTCGCGCTTGAGGTAGCGCATGGTGCGCATGTTGTGCAGGCGGTCGGCGAGCTTGATGACCAGAACGCGCGGGTCCTTGGCCATGGCGACGACCATCTTGCGCACGGTCTCGGCCTGCGCGGCCTCGCCGAACTTGACCTTGTCCAGCTTGGTGACGCCGTCGACGAGCAGGGCGACCACGTCGCCGAAGTCGCGGCGCAGATCGTCCAGGCCGTACTCGGTGTCCTCGACCGTGTCGTGCAGCAGGCCGGCCATCAGAGTGGCCGGATCCATGCCCAGCTCGGCGAGGATGGTGGTGACGGCGAGGGGGTGCGTGATGTACGGGTCGCCGCTCTTGCGCTTCTGGCCGCGGTGCCAGCGTTCGGCGACCTGGTAGGCCTTCTCGATCTGCCGGAGCGTCGACGTCTCGATCTTGGGGTCGTTGCTGCGCACTATCCGCAGCAGCGGCTCCAGCACGGGGTTGTACGGGTTGGCACGCTGGACGCCGAGGCGGGCGAGGCGGGCGCGGACGCGGTTGGAGGAGCCGGAGCGCGGGGTCTGCGGCGTCGCGGCGGGGCGGATCGGGGGCGTGGGCGCGGGGCGCTCGGCAGGGGCAGGCTTGGGGCGCGAGGACTCTGCCGTCTTGGCGACGGGCGCGGACTGGGCGTGCTCCACCGACCCGCGGGTGTCGTTCTTCGTGTGCGGCGCGGGTTTGGCCGCGGGCTCCGAGGCGCGCTCGGGCTTGGCGGCGGTCAGGTGCTGGGCCTCGTCTGGCAAGAGGGCTCCTCGTGCGCGATCCGGGTCCCCCGGTCAGGCTCCGGAGACCCCATGGTAGCGATCCTGAGCTTCAGGATCGCCCTCAGACCGATCTGAGGACCATGTACCCCGGTAACACCAGAGGCGGGCACCGGATTCCTCCGGGCCCGCCTCAGCGGTGTCATACGGGTGGCGTGCGCCTTTCGCCTGCCTTGCGCGCAGGTGCCGGGCCGATGTCCTGAACGCCGGCTCAGACGGTGAGGAGCGCCTCCAGGGGTGCCCCGTCGAGGGCCGGTTCCAGGCGGGCGCGGCCGTTCAGGAACACCAGTTCCATCAGGACGGCGACGCCCGCGACCTGGGCACCGGCCCGGCGGATGAGCTCGAGGGAGGCCTCGGCGGTGCCGCCGGTGGCGAGGACGTCGTCGACGACCAGGACACGGTCGCCTCCGGTCAGGTCCTCGGCGTGCACCTCGATCTCCGCGGAGCCGTACTCCAGGTCGTACGCCTGGCGGAGGGTGGCTCCGGGGAGCTTGCCCGCCTTGCGTACGGGGATGAAGCCGACGCCGGCCCGGACGGCGACCGGGGCGCCGAGGATGAAGCCACGGGCCTCCAGGCCGACGATCTTGGTGGCGCCGGTGCGCCCGGCGATCTCGGCCAGCGCGTCGGTGAGCGCGGTGAATGCCGCCGGGTCCGCCAGGAGTGGGGTGATGTCCTTGAACATCACGCCCGGCTCCGGGTAGTCGGACACGTCGCGGATGCGGCTGAGCAGCAGCTCCTTGATGTCGGTCATCGGCGCTTCCCCGAGGGTCGGCCGCGGCCCCGGTTGCGGGAGGCGGGCTGGTTGCGCGGGCCGACGACGGCCGGGGCTGCCTCCTCGGGCTCGTCGGCGAACGACTCGTCGGCGGTCTCGGCCTCCAGCGGCTCACCCTTCTCCCGCTTGGCGAGGACACGCTTCTTCAGGGCCTTCATCTGCGGCTCGCGCTCCTTGAGGTCGGCGACGAGCGGCGTGGCGATGAAGATCGAGGAGTACGCACCGGCCGCGAGACCGACGAACAGCGACAGCGAGATGTCGTTGAGCATGCCGGCGCCGAGGACCCCGCCGCCGATGAACAGCAGGCCCCCCACCGGCAGCAGCGCCACCACCGTGGTGTTGATGGAGCGGACCAGGGTGCTGTTGATGGAGCGGTTGGCGATATCGCTGTACGTCCAGCGGGTCTGCTTGGTGATGTCCTTCGTCTGCTCCTTGAGGCTGTCGAAGACGACGACCGTGTCGTAGAGCGAGTAACCGAGGATCGTCAGCAGACCGATCACCGTGCCCGGTGTGACCTCGAAGCCGACGAGGGCGTAGATGCCGACCGTGATGGTGATGTCGTGGATCAGGGCGACGAACGCGGCGAGCGCCATGCGCCACTCGAAGGCGATCGCCAGATAGATCACCACGAGGATCAGGAAGATCCCGAGGCCCTGCCAGGCCTTGTTGGCGATCTGGTCACCCCAACTGGGGCCGACCAGTTCGGCGTTGATCTTCTCCGAGTCGACCTTCAGGTCCTCGGCGAGCGTTTCCTTGATCTGGTCCGACCTGTCGGTGTCGATACCGGCGATCTGGATCCGCAGGCTGCCGTTGCCGAGCCCCTGGACGATGGCGTCGTGACCGGACGCCTCCTCCGCGTACTCCTCGGCCTGGGAGACCGAGACGGACGTCTTGGGTGTGGTGAAGACGGCACCGCCCTGGAACTCGATGCCCATGTTCAGGCCGCGCACCGCCAGGCCGACGATGGCCGTGATGGTGATCAGGATCGAGATGCCGTACCAGATCTTGCGGTTGCCGACGAAGTCGTAACTGACCTCGCCTCGGTGCAGTCGGGCGCCGAGGTTGCCGAGCTTCGACATCTCACGCCTCCTTCGTTTCGACGGGGGCGGCGGGACGACGGGTGCGGCGCAGCGGCGGCCGGGCACCGAGTCGCTTCGGGTCGAGACCGGACCACGGGTGGCCGCTGGCGAAGAACTTCCTGCGGGCCATGAGCGTCAGCAGCGGCTTGGTGAAGAGGAAGACCACCACGACGTCCAGCAGGGTGGTCAGGCCGAGCGTGAACGCGAAGCCCTGGACCTTGCCGACGGTGACGATGAAGAGCACCGCGGCGGCGAGGAACGACACGAAGTCGGAGACCAGGATGGTGCGCCGGGCGCGCGGCCAGGCCCGCTCGACCGCGGGGCGCAGCGAGCGGCCCTCACGGATCTCGTCCCGGACCCGTTCGAAGTACACGATGAACGAGTCCGCCGTGATGCCGATCGCGACGATCGCACCGCAGACCGCCGGCAGGTTCAGCGCGAAGCCGATGGCCGGGCCGAGCAGCGACATGATCACGTACGTGAGGGCGGCGGAGACCAGCAGGGAGAGGATCGCGATGAACGACAGGCCGCGGTAGTAGACCAGCAGGTACAGGACGACCAGAGCCAGACCGATGGCACCCGCGATGAGACCGGCCTGGAGCTGCTCGCCGCCGAGCGCCGCGGTCACCGTGGTGACGCTGTCCTCCTTGAAGGTCAGCGGCAGGGCGCCGTACGACAGGATGTTGCCGAGGCTCTCGGCCTCCTGCTGGGTGAAGGTGCCGGAGATCTCGGCGTTGCCGCCGGTGATGGACTGGCTGACGTACGGGCTGGAGACGACCTCGCCGTCCAGGACGATGCCGAACTGGTTCTGCGGTGACTGGTTCTGCGCGAGCTTGCCGGTGATGTCGGCGAACTTCTTGGCGCCCGCGGAGGTGAAGTCCATCTGGACCTTCCAGCCGGCGCCGCTCTGGGTGTCGTAGACGGCCTGGGCCTTGTCGACCTCGGTGCCGTCCACGCCGGCCGGGCCGAGCAGGTACTTGTACCAGACGCCCTGGTTCTCGCCGCAGCCGACGGTCGACTCCTCGGGCTTGGCGCCGTCGCCGGCCGTGGCGCGGGTCGCCGCCTTGCTGCAGTCGAGGGCCGCGTACTGGGCCTGGAGCTTGCTGTCGTCGGTGGTGCCGCCGCTCGCCGACGGGGAGGCGCTGGGCGAGGCGGACCCCGAGGGGGTCGCGGAGGGGGTGGGGTCGGCCTTCAGTGCGTCGGTGACGGCGCGGCCCTGCGTGGTGGCGGACGCCGAGGGGGTCGCGCTCGCCTTCTCGGAGCCGGAGGCCGACGGGCTCGCCGAACCGCTGGTGGAGGCGCTGGGCGAAGGCGACGTCGCGGGGCCGCCGGTTGCCTCGGTGGCGAGGACGGGACGGAAGTAGAGCTTGGCGGTGGTGCCGACCTGCTGCCGGGCTTCCTCCGAGTTGGTGCCCTTGGGGATGTTGACGATGATGTTGCGATCGCCCTGGGTCTGGACCTCGGCCTCCGAGACACCGAGACCATTGACACGGCGGTTCATGATGTCGACCGCGGTGTCCATGTTCTTCTTGTTGATCGCGGACTCGTTGCCGTCCTCGGGGACAGCCCGGAGCGTGATGCTCGTACCACCGGCCAGGTCGATGCCGAGACGCGGAGTGGTGTGCCCGGAGACGAACATGCCCCCGGTGAGCGCCACGATGGCGATCAGGATCAGGGCCAGCGAGCGCCCCGGCTTGCTCTGGGCGCTCGCGCTCCGGCCCTTTTTAGGTGCTGCCACCTTCTCGTACTCCCTCTCGGGCCGCCGCACGCCGGGTCAGCGGGCGAGCGGCCATGACATGGTGTCGGGATCCCGTGCGAGATGCGCATGTCCCGGGGTGCGCGAGCCCGGCCCGCGCACCCCGGGACATGACTACTTCTCGCCGTCGGTCTTCTTCGGCTCGTCGTCCGTCTTCGCGGTGTCGCCCGGGGTGGCGTCGGAGGGCTCCTCGTCCGCGTCCTTCTTGCCGAGGTCGACGGACTTGTCGGCGGAGGCGGCGGCGTCGGCGTCGGCGTCGGCGGACTCGTCGGTCTCGGTGAGGGAGGAGGCGTCGTCCGGGACGGAGTCCGCGTCGGACTTCAGGTCGTGCTCGATGCCGTGGACGATGCGGTTGTACTCGTCGTCGGAGAGCACGGCACCGATCGAGTTCTTCGCGAAGAGGAGCTCGACGCCCGGGCCGGCGTCGAGGAGGACCGTGTCCTCGTTGACCTCCTTGACCGTTGCGTACATGCCCCCGATGGTGCGGACGCCGGAACCGGGCTGCATCTGATTCCGCATGTCGACGGCCTGCTGCTGCTTCTTCTTGGCCGAGCGGGTCATCAGGATCATGGCCCCGATGAGCACGATGAACGGGAGGAGGGTCACGAGGCTATTCACGGGACGAATTTTCCTTCGCACGACCGCGCAGGTGAGCGGCCTGATGGATGGGGGTATGTCTGCCGCCGGGGAAGGCGGCATCGGCGGAGTCTAAGCGAGTCCGCGCGCATGGAACAACGCTCAGCATGGCACCGGGGTTCCTGGTCCGGCCAATGCCCTCGCCGTCACGCCCCGAACAGGTCCTGTTGTCCGTTTCCCCCGGCTCCCGTGCGGGGCGGGGTGAGGCCGAGATGCGCCCATGCCGCGGGGGTGGCGACGCGGCCGCGCGGGGTGCGGGCCAGCAGGCCCTCCCGTACGAGGAAGGGCTCGGCGACCTCCTCGACGGTCTCGCGCTCCTCCCCCACCGCGACGGCGAGCGTGGACAGGCCGACCGGTCCGCCGCCGAACAGCTTGAGCAGGGCTTCGAGCACGCCGCGGTCGAGGCGGTCGAGTCCGCGGGCGTCGACCTCGTACACCTTCAGCGCCGCGGCCGCGATCTCGCGCGTGATGATCCCGTCGGCCTTTACCTGCGCATAGTCCCGTACGCGGCGCAGCAGGCGGTTGGCGATACGGGGGGTCCCGCGGGAGCGTCCGGCGATCTCGGCGGCACCGTCGGCCTCGATCTCGACGTCCAGCAGGCTCGCTGAGCGGTGGATGACGCGCTCCAGCTCGGCCGGCTCGTAGAACTCCATGTGCGCGGTGAAGCCGAAGCGGTCGCGCAGCGGGGGCGGCAGCAGGCCTGCGCGGGTGGTGGCGCCGACCAGGGTGAACGGCGGCAGCTCGAGCGGGATCGCCGTGGCTCCGGGGCCCTTGCCGACGATGACGTCGACCCGGAAGTCCTCCATCGCCATGTAGAGCATCTCCTCGGCGGGCCTCGACATGCGGTGGATCTCGTCGAGGAAGAGGACCTCGCCCTCCTGCAGGGAGGAGAGGATCGCCGCGAGGTCACCGGCGTGCTGGATGGCGGGTCCGGAGGTGATGCGGATCGGGGCACCCATCTCGGCCGCGATGATCATCGAGAGGGTGGTCTTGCCGAGGCCGGGAGCGCCGGAGAGCAGCACATGGTCGGCGGTGGCGCCACGCGCGCGTGCGGCGCGCAGAACCAGGTCGAGCTGCTCGCGGACCTTCTCCTGGCCGATGAACTCGTCCAGGTCCTTGGGACGCAGTGCAGCCTCGACGGCCTGGTCCTCACGGTCGGCGACAGAGCCCACCAGCCGCTCGGCGGCGGGGGTGTCGGTCGTGTCGTCCCAGTTCACTGAAATACTCCTGCGGTGGGCGGTTTCCGGCTTCTCGGGGGCGATTTCAGGACGCTTCTGTCCCGTGCCCTGCGCGGCGCCCTCGTCAGCGGGCTCTGTTGAGCGTCTGCAGGGCGGCCTTCAGCAGCCGGCCGATCTGGGGGGTGCCGTCGGCGGCCTCGGCCTGCGGGGCGACCGCGGCGACCGCCTCGTCGGCCTCGCGGGTGGCGTAGCCCAGGCCGATCAGGGCGGCGTGCAGCTGGTCGCGCCAGCCGCTGGTGACCGGGATGCCGGCCGCGGGAGCGCCGATCGGCTCGCCCAGACGGTCCTTGAGCTCCAGCAGCAGCTTCTGGGCGCCCTTCTTCCCGATGCCGGGGACGGCGATGAGGGCCTTCTCGTCGCCGGTCGCGACCGCGCGGCGCAGGGCGTCCGGGGTGTGCACGGCGAGCATCGACTGCGCCAGCCGGGGGCCGACGCCGCTCGCGGTCTGCAGCAGCTCGAAGACCTGGCGCTCGTCGTCGTCCGCGAAGCCGTACAGCGTCAGGGAGTCCTCCCGTACGACCAGGGAGGTGGCGAGCTTGGCGGGTTGGCCGATGCGGAGCGTCGACAGCGTGTTGGGCGCGCACTGGACGGCCATGCCGACACCGCCGACCTCGACCACCGCGGCGTCGGGAGCGAGGGCGGCGACCGTGCCGCTGACGAAGGCGATCATGCCGTACGGCCTTTCGGTGCTGTTGCTTGTGCGGTGTGCAGGGCGACGGCCTGTTGGAGCCGGTTCTGCGCGGGGGCGCGCCAGATGTGGCAGATGGCGAGCGCAAGGGCGTCGGCGGCGTCGGCGGGTCTGGGCGGCGCGTCCAGCCGCAGCAGGCGGGTGACCATGGTGCCCACCTGGGCCTTGTCGGCACGGCCGGAGCCGGTGACGGCGGCCTTGACCTCGCTGGGGGTGTGCAGGGCGACGGGGATGCCGCGGCGGGCGGCGCAGAGCATGGCGACGGCGCTGGCCTGGGCCGTGCCCATCACCGTGCGCACATTGTGCTGGCTGAACACCCGTTCCACGGCGACGAATTCGGGCCGGTGCTCGTCGAGCCACTGCTCGATGCCCTGCTCGATGGCGACCAGGCGGTGCCCGAGGTCGGCGTCGACGGGCGTCCGGACGACACCGACGCCGAGCATCGTGAGCGGCCGCCCGGGAACCCCCTCGACGACACCGACACCGCACCGGGTCAGCCCCGGGTCCACCCCGAGTACCCGCACGGCCCCTCCCTTCTCTGCGGCTGAACCGCCGCCGCTCTCGCGGACCTGGCTGAGCACCGTCGGGGTTCCTCAATTGCTGGTTGCGGGCCCCGCGGACGGTGATCTTTCGACTGTGCCAGGCTATCCGCTGCCACTGACAGCAGCGGCGGGCCGGTGGGATGTACCCCCACCGGCCCGCCGAAATCGCGGCTCACACGGCCGCGTTACGCGCCGACCTTCTCCATGATGTCGTCGCTGACGTCGAAGTTGGCGAAGACGTTCTGCACGTCGTCGCTGTCCTCGAGCGCGTCGATCAGCTTGAAGATCTTCTTGGCGCCCTCCTCGTCCAGCTCGACCTGCATGGTCGGGACGAAGTTGGCCTCGGCGGAGTCGTAGTCGATCCCGGCGTCCTGCAGAGCGGTGCGGACCGCGACCAGGTCGGTGGCCTCGCTGATGACCTCGAAGTTCTCGCCGAGGTCGTTGACCTCCTCGGCACCCGCGTCCAGGACGGCACCCAGGACGTCGTCCTCGGTCAGCTCACCCTTGGGGACGATGACGACGCCCTTGCGGTTGAACAGGTACGACACGGAGCCCGGGTCGGCCATGGAGCCGCCGTTGCGGGTCATGGCGACGCGGACCTCGGAGGCGGCGCGGTTGCGGTTGTCGGTGAGGCACTCGATGAGCACCGCGACGCCGTTCGGGCCGTAGCCCTCGTACATGATCGTCTCGTAGTCGGCGCCACCGGCCTCCAGGCCGGCGCCACGCTTGACCGCGGAGTCGATGTTCTTGTTCGGAACCGACGACTTCTTCGCCTTCTGGATGGCGTCGTACAGCGTCGGGTTGCCCTCGGGGTCGGCGCCGCCCATACGGGCCGCGACCTCGATGTTCTTGATCAGCTTCGCGAAGAGCTTGCCGCGCTTGGCATCGATCACGGCCTTCTTGTGCTTCGTCGTGGCCCATTTAGAGTGGCCGGACATCTGCCTGTCTCCTTCGCGTAACCCATCTCTGCAACGACGCCAGAGATCCTACAAGGACTCCGCTGTCCGGTTCGCGCGCACCATGTCCACGAAGAGGCTGTGTACACGGTGGTCGCCGGTCAGTTCCGGGTGGAACGACGTGGCCAGCGCGTTGCCCTGACGGACCGCGACGATGTGGCCGTCGTGCTCGGCGAGCACCTCGGCCTCGGCACCGACGGACTCGACCCAGGGGGCGCGGATGAAGACGCCCTCCACAGGATCGCCCGCGATGCCCTTCACGTCGACCGCTGCCTCGAAGGACTCGTTCTGCCGCCCGAAGGCGTTACGGCGCACGATCATGTCGATGCCGCCGACGGTCTCCTGACCCGAGCGCGGGTCGAGGATCTTGTCGGCGAGCATGATCATGCCCGCACAGGTGCCGTAGACGGGCATGCCGTCCCGCACGCGCGCGCGGAGGGGCTCCAGCACGCCGAACAGGACGGCCAGCTTGGAGATGGTGGTGGACTCGCCGCCGGGGATGACGAGGCCGTCGACCTCGGCGAGCTCTTCGGGGCGCCGCACCGGCCTGGCCACGGCGTCGGCCGCGGCCAGGGCGATGAGGTGCTCCCGTACGTCGCCCTGGAGGGCCAGGACGCCGATGACGGGGGTGTGGCTCATGGGTGGGGTGCCTTACCAGCCGCGGTTGGCGTAGCGCTCGGTCTCGGGGAGGGTGTCGCAGTTGATGCCGACCATGGCCTCGCCGAGGTTGCGGGACGCGTCGGCGATGATCTTCGGGTCGTCGTAGAAGGTGGTGGCCTTCACGATGGCGGCGGCACGCTTGGCCGGGTCGCCGGACTTGAAGATGCCGGAGCCGACGAAGACGCCCTCGGCGCCGAGCTGGCGCATCAGGGCGGCGTCGGCGGGGGTGGCGACACCACCGGCGGAGAACAGCACGACCGGGAGCTTGCCGAGCTCGGCGACCTCCTTGACCAGCTCGTACGGAGCGCGCAGCTCCTTGGCGGCGGCGTACAGCTCATGGTTGTCGTAGCCGCGCAGGCGGGCGATCTCGTTCTTGATCTGCCGCAGGTGGCGCACGGCCTCGACGACGTTGCCGGTACCGGCCTCGCCCTTGGAGCGGATCATGGCCGCGCCCTCGGCGATGCGGCGCAGGGCCTCACCGAGGTTGGTGGCGCCGCAGACGAAGGGGGTGGTGAAGGCCCACTTGTCGGAGTGGTTGACCTCGTCGGCCGGGGTGAGGACCTCGGACTCGTCGATGTAGTCCACGCCGAGGGACTGCAGGACCTGGGCCTCGACGAAGTGGCCGATGCGGGACTTGGCCATGACGGGGATCGAGACGGCGTCGATGATGCCCTCGATCATGTCCGGGTCGGACATACGGGCCACGCCGCCGTCCTTGCGGATGTCGGCGGGCACGCGCTCCAGGGCCATGACGGCGACGGCGCCCGCGTCCTCGGCGATCTTCGCCTGCTCCGGCGTGACGACGTCCATGATGACGCCGCCCTTGAGCTGCTCGGCCATGCCGCGCTTCACGCGGGCGGTGCCGGTCGCAGTGTTCTCGTCGGGCTGGGCGGAGTTGGGGAGCGTGGTGGACACGGGTGACCTCACTCGATGGAAAGAGGGTTTCTTGCTGGACCGAGGAAACGTGACGGATGCAGGCCACAGCAAGGGCCAATGAGGAGGCGGTGGATCGTTTTCCGGTACGTCGGACTAGGTGGCCCGGTCCGCCAGGGCCGTCGGCGGCTCGTCGTCCATCTCGAAGGCCATGGGGAACGGGGCGTGGCCCGCGAGGCGGAACAGGCGGACCTTGCGGTGGCGGCGCAGGGCGCGGGCCGCGCGTACGGCGTCGTTGTGGAAGCGGCGGGCCATCGGCACCCGGCGGACCGCTTCCGTGAGCTCGCGGGCCGCTGCCTCGCCGCCGGGCGCCGCACGGACCGCCTCGACCTGCTGCGGGTCCGCGAACACGGCCCGCAGGGCCTGGCTCAGCTCGCTCTCGGCGACCTCCCGCTGGTCCTCCTCGGCCTGCCGTGCGGCGTGCGCCGCCTCGTAGAGCACGATCGACGCCGCCGGGTCCAGCACTCCGGACGTGGCCAGTTCCTGTGCCACCGAGGCGCGGCGCAGCAGCTGCGCGTCGAGCGCGGCACGGGCCGCGTCGATACGGGCGTGCAGCCGGTCGAGCCGGCCCGCCGTCCAGCTCAGGTAGAGGCCGATCGCGATGAGGGCGACGAGGATCCAGATGAGGGTTGCGGTCACGGGCGGCAAGGCTACCGGGGCGCTCCGCCGGGTGAGCCGGCGCACTTGCGGGCCTCACACGCCGGTCAGGCCGGTTTTTCCGCAGTCAGTCCCGTGCCAGCCCCAGCCGTGCCCGCAACCCCGTGGTGCGTTCGTCGGCCGCCACCGCCGCGGCGCCGTCCGTGACCGTCTCGTAGACCGACAGGATGTCCGCGCCGACCGTCGACCAGTCGAACCGGCGGACGTGGGCGCTGCCGCGCTTGCGCAGTCCGGCGCGGCGTTCCGGGTCACCGAGCAGCCGCACCGCCGCCGCGGCGAGCGCGTCCGCGTCCTCGTTGGCGAACAGCTCCCCCGCCGCGCCCTGGTCGAGGACCTGCGCGAAGGCGTCCAGGTCGGACGCCAGGACCGGCGCGCCCGCCGACATCGCCTCGACCAGGATGATCCCGAAGCTCTCGCCGCCGGTGTTGGGCGCCACGTACAGGTCGATGCTGCGCAGGAAGCGGGCCTTGTCCGCGTCGCTCACCATGCCGAGGAACTCGACGCGCGAGCGGAGCTCCGAAGGCAGCGATGCCACCGCCTCCTCCTCGTCCCCGCGGCCCGCGACCAGCAGCCGGGTCTGCGGGCGCTCGGCGAGGATCCTGGGCAACGCCCGCATCAGGACCGGCAGGCCCTTGCGGGGCTCGTCGATGCGCCCTATGAAGCCGATCGTGCCGCCCTCCCCTTCCGACTGCCAGTCGGGGTTCGGCTCGGCCTCGGCGAAGAAGCCGACGTCGACGCCGTTGGGGATGACGACCGCGTCCCCGCCGAGGTGCTCCACCAGCGTGCGGCGGGCGTACTCGCTGACCGCGATCCGCGCGCTGATCTTCTCCAGCGCCGCCTGGAGGATCGAGTACGCGGCGATCATCGCGCGCGAGCGGGGGTTGGAGGTGTGGAACGTGGCGACGATCGGGCCCTGTGCCGCCCAGCAGGCCAGCAGGCCCAGGGACGGCGACGCCGGTTCATGGATGTGGATCACGTCGAACGCGCCGTCGTGCAGCCAGCGTCGCACCCGGGCCGCCGAGAGGAAGCCGAAGTTCAGCCGGGCCACCGAGCCGTTGTACGGCACCGGGACCGCTCGGCCGGCCGAGACGACGTACGGCGGGAGCGGGGTGTCGTCGTCGGCGGGGGCGAGGACGGACACCTCGTGCCCGAGGCGGATGAAGTACTCGGCGAGATCGCGGATGTGGAACTGGACGCCGCCCGGCACGTCCCAGGAGTACGGGCAGACGATGCCGATCCTCACGACGGCCCCTTCGCGGGGTCGAGGTCTTCGAGCCACAAGCGCTGCAGCATGTGCCAGTCCTCCGGATGGTCGGCGATCCCCGAGGCGAAGGCGTCTGCCAGCGCCTGTGTCATCACAGACGTCTTCTCGGCCCGGGTACCTGTCTCGGGTACCTCGATCGGGGGATGCAGGCGGCCCTGCATGAGGGGCGAGTCGTCGTACCAGAGCGTCACCGGCAGCAGCAGCGCGCCCGTCTGCTGGGCCAGCAGGGCGGGTCCGGCCGGCATGCGGGCCGTGTCGCCGAAGAACTTCACCTCGACGCCGGACGCGGACAGGTCGCGGTCGGCGACCAGGCAGACCAGGCCGCCGTCGCGCAGCCGCCGGGCCAGGGTGCCGAACGCGGTGCCGCCGCTGTGCGGCAGGACCTCCATGCCGAGGCCCTCGCGGTAGGCGACGAAACGGTCGTACAGGGTCTCCGGCTTGAGGCGTTCGGCGACCGTGGTGAAGGGGGTTTCCAGCTTCGTGGTGACCCAGGCGCCCGCGAGGTCCCAGTTGGCCATGTGCGGCAGGGCGAGTACGACGCCGTTGCCGGCGGCGAGACCGTCGGTCAGGTGGTGCAGGTCCTTCGGGTCGAAACCGCTCTTGACGCGCTCGGCGCTCCAGGCCGGGAGCCGGAAGGACTCCATCCAGTACCGCAGGTACGAGCGCATGCCCGCGCGGGAGAGCTCGGCAAGGCGCTCAGGGGTCGCGTCGGGCACCACGCGCGCGTAGTTGCTCTCCAGCCGCCGTACGCCCTTGCCGCGCTGCTTCCAGGCCAGGTCGGCCACGGTGTTGCCGAGCCGTACCGCGACCGGCTCGGGGAGCTTCTTGACCGTGCCCCAGCCGAGGCCGTACAGCGCGTCCGTCAGCCGCTCCTGAGCGCTCATTTCGCCGCCTCCCTCCCCTGAGAGGCATTCTCCGTGCTTTCCTGCCCGGCCGCCGCTGCCTCCGCCTCCGCGGACTCCCGGCGGACCGTGACGACCCGCTGGATCAGGGTGACCAGGCTGCCGACGGCAACGATCCACAGGGCGATGGGCAGCAGTACGTCGATGCCGGGCACGCCGAACTTGTGCATGCCCGCGAGCCCGGCGGCGACCAGGGAGATCACCAGCCGCTCGGCGCGCTCCACGAGACCGTTGACCGCGACCGGCAGGCCGATCGACTCGCCACGGGCCTTGGTGTACGACACCACCTGCCCGCTGGCCAGGCAGAAGATCGACACCGCGCACAGCACGAGGTCGTCGCCGCCGCCCGCGTACCAGAGGGCGAAGCCGCCGAAGATCGCGCCGTCGGCGACCCGGTCCAGGGTGGAGTCCAGGAAGGCTCCCCAACGGCTGCTGCGGCCCAGCTGGCGGGCCATGTTGCCGTCGACGAGGTCCGAGAACACGAACAGCGTGATCACGACCGTGCCCCAGAAGAACTCGCCCTGGGGGTAGAAGACCAGCGCGCCCGCCATCACGCCGGCCGTGCCGACCAGCGTGACCGTGTCCGGGCTCACGCCCCGGCGGATGAGAAACGCGGCGAACGGTGTGAGGACACGCGTGAAGAATGCACGCGCGTACTTGTTCAGCATGGCCTTCCCGAGGGTCGGTGTCGCCGCGCGGCCCCTGCTGGCCACCGGCTGGCCCATCGTAGCCACGCGCGCGTGTGGGCGACGGCCGGGCACCCGCACCCCGTGAGGGGATCCGGCGTACGGGACGCAACCGCCGGCGGGCGACGCGTTCCGGTCCTTCGTATGGACGCACCGTGACGAGAGTGGAAAGCTCGAAGAACGCGGGCGTCGCCGGAGCCGCCCCGCACGGGTCCCGCGTGTCCGCGCCCACAGTGACCTCACCGTGCACGGGAGGCAAGGCCATGGGCGACAAGGCGAATGCACACCCCGGAGCCGCCGGCAGGGCAGTGGCGGCCGACCATCCCGCGTCCGTACGGAATGTGGTGCTGGTCGGCCACTCCGGATCGGGCAAGACGACTCTGGTGGAGGCTCTCGCGCTGACCGCGGGAGCGGTGAACCGGGCGGGCCGCGTGGAGGACGGCGGCACCGTCTCCGACTACGACGAGATCGAGCACCGGCAGCAGCGCTCGGTACAGCTCTCCCTGGTGCCGGTCGAATGGGACGGCATCAAGGTCAACCTTCTCGACACCCCCGGATACGCCGACTTCGTCGGAGAACTGCGGGCCGGTCTGCGAGCGGCGGACGCGGCCCTTTTCGTCGTCTCGGCGTCGGACGGCGTGGACGGCTCGACCCGCATGGTGTGGGAGGAGTGCGCGGCCGTCGGCATGCCGCGGGCCATCGTCGTCACGCATCTGGAGGCCGCGCGGGCGGACTTCGAGGAGATGACACGGATCTGCGCTCAGGCCTTCGGCGGGGACGACCCCGACGCGGTACTGCCGTTGTATCTGCCGCTGCACGGTCCGCAGGGGCCGGACGGGCACGCGCCCGTGACCGGCCTGATCGGGCTGCTGTCGCAGAAGCTCTTCGACTACGCGTCCGGGGAGCGCAAGGAGTCCGATCCGGGCGAGGACCAGCTGCCGCTGATCGAGGAGGCACGCAACCGGCTGATCGAGGGGATCATCGCCGAGAGCGAGGACGAGACCCTCATGGACCGGTATCTCGGCGGTGAGCAGATCGACGTCAAGACACTGGTGGAGGACCTGGAACGGGCCGTCGCGCGCGGGACGTTCTTCCCCGTCCTGGCCGCCGCTCCCGCGGCCGAGGGCGCCCGGCAGGGGCTCGGCACGGTCGAGCTGCTGGAGCTGATCACACGGGGGTTCCCGACCCCGCTGGAGCACCCGACGCCCGGCGTCACCACGGTGGACGGCAAGCCACGTGAGCTGAAGCCCTGCGATCCGGACGGTCCGCTGGTCGCGGAGGTCGTGCGGACCTCGTCCGACCCCTACGTCGGCCGGGTCTCCCTCGTGCGGGTCTTCTCCGGAACGCTGCGGCCGGACGAGACCGTGCACGTCTCCGGGCACGGACTGACCGACCGGGGCCACGAGGACCACGACGTCGACGAACGCATCGGCGCCGTGTCCACGCCGTTCGGCAAACAGCAGCGCCCGGTGTCGCACTGCGTCGCGGGCGACCTCGCGTGCGTGGCGAAACTGAGTCGCGCCGAGACCGGCGACACCCTGTCCGCCAAGGACGACCCGCTCCTCATGGAGCCCTGGGACATGCCGGATCCGCTGCTGCCGCTCGCCATCCAGGCGCACAGCAAGCCGGACGAGGACAAGCTCTCGCAGGGGCTCGCCCGGCTGGTCGCCGAGGACCCGACGATGCGGCTCGAACAGAACCAGGACACCCATCAGGTGGTGCTGTGGTGCCTGGGCGAGGCGCACGCGGACGTCGCGCTGGAGCGGCTGCGCAGCCGGTACGGCGTCCAGGTCGACGTCGTACCGCACAAGGTCTCCCTGCGGGAGACGTTCGCGACCAGGTCGGCCGGGCGCGGGCGGCATGTCAAGCAGTCCGGCGGGCACGGGCAGTACGCCATCTGCGAGATCGAGGTGGAGCCGCTGCCGGGCGGCTCGGGCATCGAGTTCGTGGACAAGGTCGTCGGGGGCGCGGTGCCGCGCCAGTTCATCCCGTCCGTCGAGAAGGGCGTACGCGCCCAGGCCGCCAAGGGGGTCGCCGCGGGCAATCCGCTCGTCGACGTCCGGGTCACGCTGCTCGACGGCAAGGCGCACTCCGTGGACTCCTCCGACGCCGCCTTCCAGACGGCGGGTGCGCTCGCACTGCGGGAGGCCGCGGCCGACGCGAGGATCCATCTCCTGGAGCCGGTGGCCGAGGTGAGCGTCCTGGTCGGCGACGAGTACGTGGGCGCCGTGATGAGCGACCTGTCCGGGCGGCGCGGCCGTGTGCTGGGCACGGAGCAGACGGCCGGCGGACGCACCCTCGTCCGGGCCGAGGTGCCCGAGATCGAGATCGGGCGGTACGCGGTCGATCTGCGCTCGCTGTCGCACGGCACCGCGCGCTTCAACCGGCGATACGCCCGGCACGAACCCATGCCGGCTCAAGTCGCCGAGCGGCTACGGAAACAGGAGCAGGAGGCGTCATAGGAAGCGGGGAACAGATGGGGGGCGGCGCGTAGTTGGTACGGGGGCGCGTGCAAGTGGCTTGCGCTGCGGCCTCCGAGCGGACTGCGCGGTGCGCTGCCCCGTGCGCCGGCGGGCGGCTTCGGCCGTCCGCCGCCGAATGTCCGCACCTGCGGATACGCTGATGACCTGATCAACAGGTGTGCAGAGCACGGAAGTCGGGAAGGCCGCAGGAGCGACAGTGGCGGCGATCGGGGGCGGGAATGACCGTTGACAGCGGTTACGCGGACATCTTCGGGCCGCAGGTGCCGCGCACGGGCGACGAGGGGCAGACGGCGACGTTCGCGCTGGCCTCTGCGGCGTACCGGGACAACGAGGTCGAGGAGATACTCAAGGCCAACAACGAGTGGCACGAATCGACCGTGAAACCGGGCCAGAAGTGGGCGAAGATCTTCCGGCCCAATCTCGGTGAGGCGTTCTCCCGCGCGGTGGTCGACCGGATGCTCGGCTCCGACCGCAAGCCGCTGATCCAGTCCTTCGGCACCGAACCCCAGGTGGTCGTCGAGCACTGTCTCGCCGCGAACCGCATCCGCCGGCAGCGCGACAACCTGCTCACGGTCGTCATGGTGCTGTGCGGGCTGCTCTTCCTGCCCGGCCTCCTGGTGTGGCTGATGGTGTTCACGATCCGCTCCACCATCGCCAAGCGCGAGGACAAGCGGGCCTCGACGCTCGCGACCACGCTGCTCGTCGCGGTGGGCGCGCTCGCCGTGATCTTCCTGATCCAGATGCCCTTCACGGGATTCTGGGCCTGGTACGCGCGCGCGTCGGTCGTGCTGCCGGTGATCGGCTGGTTCTGGGCCCGGCAGATCTGCGAGCGCACGGCGAAGGACCTGCGGGAGCGCTGGGACAGCCTGCTCTCGGGCAGCAGCGTCGGCGCGAAGGTGCCCGAGGCGGTGCCGAGCAGCCCCGGGGAGACCGCGGCCGAACAGTTGCGTCAGTCCCTGGCCCGGCTCAGCGCCGAGCAGCAGTCCAACTCCGTCTTCTACGCCGGGCCCAAGGGCATACTCGGCATGGGCACGCGCTGGGGCAGCTGGCAGCTCGCCGAGGATCTGACGCCGGCCGATCCCGACCGGGAGATCCATCCCTTCCGCAGCTGGGACGTCATACGGTCGATCCACGACCAGCTGCGCATGCTGGAGCGCGGTCCGCTGAACACGGGCGGCTTCACGAAGCCGTCGATACGGCACTGGGTCGTCACGCCGATCGGGGAGAACGCGAAGGCGGTGTCCCGGCCGGAGGGCACCGATGTGGACGCCTACCAGGTCAAGTCGCACGCCATACAGGACATCTGCAACAAGCAGCAGTTCGGCAGCGGAGACCGGCACTACCTGGGCGTGCAGTGGACGCTGTGGGAGGGGCAGCTGGTGATCACCATGCTGATCACGGTGACCGTGCTGTACGAGACGCTGCGCATCGAGGTCACCGGGCATGCGCTGGGGCCCGTGCACGGCCTGTTCACCTCGAAGCCGGAGGCCAAGGAGAAGGCGGTACAGAAGTCGCTCAAGCGGTGGGAGACGCGGACGGTGAAGCTTCCGCTGGTCGACACCGACGAGGTGGTACGGCTGGCGGCTCGGGCACCTCTGACCTGGTATCCCCCGCTGCTGAACTGGCTCGGCGGCACCCTCACCCTGCCGGAGCCGTTCGGCCTGCGGCACGCCTGGGCCGACAAGCCCTGGCGCCACCGCTTCATGGCCGACGACGCGCTGCGGGCGGCCACACCGGTGCTGCGGGTGGTGCACTCGGCGGCGATCCGGGTCCTCGAGGAGAACGGCGTGGACACGGAGAAGTTCGGGACGCGGTCTGCTTTCCTCAGCACGGCGATCCAGGACCCGGCTCCGAAGAAGGCGGACCTTTACGACGCGTAGTCCCCCTCGTCAAGCCGCGGGCGGTGTATCAGAACCCGCGGCTCACGCCGCCGGCCAGGCCTCCGCCAGCATCTTGCGGGTGTCGGCCAGCAGCTGCGGCAGCACCCGCGTATGCCCCACCACCGGCATGAAATTGGTGTCCCCGCCCCAGCGCGGCACGATGTGCTGGTGGAGATGCGCGGCGATCCCGGCCCCGGCCACGGTCCCCTGATTCATTCCGATGTTGAACCCGTGCGCCCCGGACGCGGTCCGCAACGCCGTCATCGCCTGCTTCGTCAGCGCGGCCAGCTCAACGGTCTCGGGCCCGGTCAGGTCCGTGTAGTCGGCGACATGCCGATAGGGCACGACCATGAGGTGGCCGCCGTTGTACGGGTACAGGTTCAGCACGGCGTACACCTGCTCACCGCGCCGGACGATCAGCCCGTCCTCGTCGGACTTGGCCGGGATGGAGCAGAAGGGGCAGCCGTCGTCGGCCCCCGGACCGGTGGGCTTGTTCTCGCCCTGGATGTACGCCATCCGGTGGGGCGTCCACAGGCGCTGGAACGCGTCCTGCGTCCCCACTCCGATCTGCTGCTCCGGCTCACTCGTCATGCTGTGCAGCATATGGCTTCGCTCGTTCGCGGCGTGTCGCCGGGGGCGCCGCGAAACGGCCCGGGGCCAAGCTGGGCCGATGGACGACGACAGCCGCACGGCCCGCTGGGAGCGGCGGGCGGAGATCCCGCTCACGGCTGCCTCCCTGCTCTTTCTCGTCTCGTACGGGACTCGGGTCCTGGGCGAGGGGCTGCCCGGGGAGGTGCGAGATCTGTGTCTGGCAGTGACGTACGCGTCCTGGGCGCTTTTCGTCGTCGACTACGCGGTGCGCTGGCGGTTCAGCGGCGAGGGGCCGCGCTTCGTCCACCGGCACTGGCTGGACTCGCTGGTGGTGCTCCTGCCCCTGCTGCGGCCGGTGCGCATCGTACGGGTCCATGACGCCGTGCAGGACCGCCGGCAGGCGGCACCCCGGCTGCCCGTCCAGGCGAGGGTGATGATGTACGCGGGCCTGTCGTCCGCCCTGCTGGGCCTCACTGCGGCCCTGTCCGTGTACCACGTCGAGCACACCGCTCCTGGCGCGACGATCCGTACGTTCGGCGACGCGCTGTGGTGGGCGGCCTCCACACTGGCGACCGTCGGCTACGGCGACGTCGTCCCGGTGACCCTGCTGGGTCGGCTCGTCGCGGTGGGCCTGATGGGCTGCGGCCTGGCCCTGCTGGGCGCGGTCGTGGGGTCGTTCTCGTCCTGGCTGATGCAGCGCTTCGCCCGGGCCGGGGACGAGGGAGGGCCCCCGGGGAGCTGAAATCCCGGAGGCCCTCGGCCGCGTCCGCGTCAGACCTGCACCCGCTCCTCGACGACCTTGCCGATCTTCGCGATGGCCTCGTCGAACGGGATGCCGTTCTCCTGCGAGCCGTCGCGGTAGCGGAAGGAGACGGCGTTGTTGGCCATGTCCTCGTCACCCGCGATGACCATGAACGGCACCTTCTGCTTCTGGGCGTTGCGGATCTTCTTCTGCATCCGGTCGGAGGAGGAGTCCACCTCGACCCGCAGGCCCTTCTTGCGCGCGGCCGTGGCGAACTTCTCCAGGTACTCGACGTGCGCGTCGCCGATCGGGATGCCGATCGCCTGGACGGGGGCGAGCCAGGCCGGGAAGGCGCCCGCGTAGTGCTCCAGGAGCACCGCGAAGAACCTCTCGATGGAACCGAACAGCGCGCGGTGGATCATGACCGGGCGCTGCTTGGAGCCGTCCGCGGCCGTGTACTCCAGGTCGAAGCGCTCGGGCAGGTTGAAGTCGAGCTGGATGGTCGACATCTGCCAGGTGCGGCCGATGGCGTCCTTGGTCTGGACGGAGATCTTGGGGCCGTAGAAGGCGGCACCGCCCGGGTCCGGGACCAGCGGCAGACCCTGCTTCTCGGCAACCTGGCGGAGGGTCTCCGTCGCCTCCTCCCAGGCCTCGTCCGAGCCGACGAACTTCTCCGGGTCCTTGGTGGACAGCTCCAGGTAGAAGTCGGTCAGACCGTAGTCCCGCAGCAGGCCGAGGACGAAGGTGAGCGTCTTGTCCAGCTCCTCGGACATCTGCTCACGCGTGCAGTAGATGTGCGCGTCGTCCTGGGTGAAGCCGCGGGCGCGGGTCAGGCCGTGCACGACGCCCGACTTCTCGTACCGGTACACGGTCCCGAACTCGAAGAGACGCAACGGCAGTTCGCGGTAGGAACGGCCGCGCGCGTCGAAGATCAGGTTGTGCATCGGGCAGTTCATGGGCTTGAGGTAGTAGTCCACGCCCTCGTCGAGCTGCATGGGCGGGTACATGCCCTCGGCGTACCAGTCCAGGTGGCCCGAGGTCTCGAAGAGCTTCCCCTTGGTGGCGTGCGGGGTGTAGACGAACTCGTAGCCCTCTTCCTCGTGGCGGCGCCGCGAGTAGTCCTCCATCACGCGGCGGATGATGCCGCCCTTGGGGTGGAAGACGGCGAGGCCGGAGCCGATCTGCTCCGGGATGGAGAACAGGTCGAGCTCGGAGCCGAGCTTGCGGTGGTCGCGCTTCTCGGCCTCGGCGAGGAACTCCAGGTACGCCTTCAGCTCGTCCTTCGACGGCCAGGCGGTGCCGTAGATGCGCTGGAGCATCGGGTTCTTCTCGCTGCCGCGCCAGTAGGCGGCCGCGTTGCGCATCAGCTTGAACGCCGGGATGAGGCGGGTGGAGGGCAGGTGGGGACCGCGGCAGAGGTCCTTCCAGCACAGCTCGCCGGTCTTGGCGTCCAGGTTGTCGTAGATCGTCAGCTCGCCGGCGCCGACCTCGACGTCGGCGCCGTCCTCGGAGGACGCGGAGCCCTTGAGGCCGATCAGTTCCAGCTTGTACGGCTCGTTCGCCAGCTCCTCGCGCGCGGCCTCATCGGTGACGACCCGGCGCGAGAAACGCTGGCCGCGCTTCTGGATCTCCTGCATCTTCTTCTCGATGGCCTTGAGATCCTCGGGCGTGAACGGCTTCTCGACGTCGAAGTCGTAGTAGAAACCGTCCTTGACCGGCGGGCCGATGCCCAGCTTGGCCTCGGGGAAGAGCTCCTGCACGGCCTGCGCCATGACGTGCGCGGTGGAGTGGCGCAGGATGTTCAGGCCGTCCTCGGAGGAGATCTCCACCGGCTCGACCTTGTCACCCTCTGCCAGCGCATACGCCAGGTCCTTGAGCTCGCCGCCCACGCGCGCGGCGATGATCGAGCGCTCGCCGGCGAAGAGCTCGGCGGCCGTAGTGCCCGTCGTCACCGTGCGCTCTTCCCGCTCGGAATCGCGTTGGATGATCACACGGACGTCTGACACCGGTCTCTCCTGACTGAAGATGGATGCGGCGCCATACCGAGAGCGCGCGCAATAAGGGATCGTACCGACCCCGGACCACCCCAGGCGAAATCAGTCCCCGCTGCACGCCTCCTCGAAGAAGTCGAGATTCTCCTGCAGCGACTTCATCAGCCGGTCCCGCTCCGCCTCGTCCACCTGCACGGGTACGACGCCACAGGCGCCGGTCAGCCGGCGGAAGCCGCCCCTGCTCTCCAGCCGCCCGTGCACCCGCACCGGCAGTCCGACGAGGTGGGCCTGACCGGCGATCCGGTAGTCCTCCTCGTCCAGCGTCAGCCGGACGTGCGGGATCTCGGCTCCGGCGAGCACCCGCAGCCGTACAGTGCCCTCGCCGCGCCGCTCCGACCTGCGCATCCGGACCACCTCGCCGGTGATCCGCACCGGCACGGACGGCTCCTCGCGCAGATAGCGGGTCCCGGCCTCGCGCAGCACGGGCAGGTCGCCCGGCGAGAACTCGACCGCCTCGTCGGGGGCGGCGGCGCCCTCGGGGACTCCGGCGCCCGGCGCCCACTCGACGGCGACCCGGGCGCCCTCCGTCCCGCGGACGAGGGTGATGAGGGCCTCGGTGAGCTCGCGGCTGACGCCGGCCTCGACGGCGCCGTCGAAGGCGTCCATGCCACCGGTGGCCCGCTGGTAGTCGATGGCCTCGCGGACGGCGTAGAGCGCCTGGTGGAGGCGTACGGCGAGCGGGCGCCCCGGGGCGACGGGCACGAACGCGGTGAGGCGGCGGCCGCCGGTCGCGGCGCCGACCAGGACGCTCTGCAGCATCGAGGCGGCGGCGCGCTTGTGCCGGGCACCGTAGTAGCCGGCACGCGCGCGTGTGGCGAGGGCACCGGCGAGCAGCATCTGACGGGCAGCGGCGCGCAGCTGTTCCTCGACGGTCCAGGACGCGGCTCCGGCCGGCCCGCTCGGCACGTCCCGCCACCAGCGGATCTCGTCGCTGGGCACGGTGAGCCCGACCAGCACCTCGCGCGCCGACGGCGTCGCGCTGCGGGAGAGCGCGACGAGCGCCTCGGCGAGCAGGTCCTCGCTGTCGGGGAAGGCGCGGCTCTCCGGCACGAGCAGGCTGGTGCCGTTGCCGCCGGGCCCCGGCGGCGTCCAGCGGCCGTAGCGTCCGACGGCGCCGCCCCGGCGCTGCCAGCCGTGCCGGTGCAGCAGCGCGCCGAGCACGGCGGGGTCGACCTGGCCGGGCTCCGGCGGCGGCTCGTTCCACGGCGCCTGGGGATGCGGCCGGACCGGCCTCGATGGCTCGTCGAGCGGGCGGTGCGTCACGGTCTGCCTCCCGTCCCGACCCGCGTCATGATCTCGCACAGCGCCCGGTCGTCGAAGATGCGTGAGGTCGGTATGCGGACGTTGGTCCGGTGCCGGCCGGTGATGGCGTGCCCGGCGAGGTTGACCCAGTAGCAGCAGTGTCTCAGGTCGAGCCGGTCGTGGCTGGCGCGCAGCCACTCGTCCTGCGACCGCGGGACGAGCATCACGACCAGGATCTTGTGCACCGAGACCGGAGTGCGGGCGAGTTTCGCCAGGTGGTCGTTGTCGAGTGTGAAGGAGAAGAAACGCCCGGGCGGGTTCGGTGCGATCTGGTACGTGGCCTTGAGCTGCACCTTGATGGTGACCTCGTCGTCGACCGTGTGCCCGGGCGCGCTGTGGCTGACGTGCCAGTCGATGCCGTTGTCCGGGAAGGGCTGGGAGAGCGAGCAGCCGGCGGCGGCCGCGACGGCGTGCAGATAACCCACCTGCAGTGTCTCCATGCAGGCGGTGGTGGCGAGTGAACCGCGATGGGGGCCCGTGCGTTCGGGCAGCAGCCCGCCCCGCTCGGGCTGCGCTATCGCCATGACCAACAGCCTTCCAAGCAAAGTGATGTCCCCGCGAGGGCCCGCTGAACTGCGCGGACCCGTACTTCTGTTGTCTCCTCCCGGCGTACGGCGCAAACGGTCCGGGTATCACCAAACGGGCAGAAGACGGGGCGTCAGCTGCCATGGGTGAACGAGGAGTTGTGTACGTATGACGTGCTGGTACGAGGGCCCTCTGGCGGCATTCGACACGGAGACAACGGGCGTGGACGTCGAGACCGACCGGATCGTGTCGGCCGCCCTCGTCGTCCAGGACGCCCCTGGCACGCGGCCCCGGGTGAGCCACTGGCTGGTGAACCCGGGCGTACCCGTACCCGCCGAGGCGACGGCGGTGCACGGGCTGACGGAGGATCACCTGGCGTGCAACGGCCGCTGGCCGGCGCCGGTGATGCAGGAGATAGCCACCGAGCTGGCCGAACAGGCGTCGGCCGGGCGACCGTTGGTGGTGATGAACGCACCGTTCGACCTGACGCTCCTCGACCGTGAGCTGCGTCGGCACCGGGCCTCGTCGCTGGGCCACTGGTTCGAGTCGGTGCCCCTGCTCGTCCTCGACCCCCGGGTCCTGGACAAGCACCTGGACCGCTACCGCAAGGGCCGTCGCACCCTGACCGATCTGTGTGCGCACTACGGCGTCGCCCTGGACGGTGCGCACGACGCGGCCGCGGACGCGCTGGCCGCGCTGGAGGTCGTACGGGCCATAGGCCGCCGTTTTCCGTCACGGCTGGAACGCCTCACCCCCGCCGAGCTGCATCCCCTGCAGGCGGTGTGGCATGCGGCACAGGCGCGTGGCCTGCAGGCGTGGTTCGCCCGCAGCGGCAGCGAGGAGGCGGTGGACCCGGCGTGGCCACTGCGCCCGGACCTGCCGGCGGCGGCGTAGGAGACACAAAAAAAGCCGGTCCGCTGCTGCGGACCGGCCTTTCCCGGTGGGCGATACTGGGTTCGAACCAGTGACCTCTTCGGTGTGAACGAAGCGCTCTCCCACTGAGCTAATCGCCCGGGAACGCACTGAACAATACAGGTGTCCGCCGGTCTGGTTCAAACCGCTTCGAGGTACGCCAGCAGGCCACGCCGTCCGGCCCGCATCATCAGCCGGTGGTTGCCCCGGAAGACCGGCCGGCCCGGTACGGCGAACCGCCTGAGCAGCGGCTTGGTCACGTCGGCCACCTGGTCGTAGCGGACGAGACACCCACCGTCGGCCGACGTGACCGTCCAGCGCGCCCAGCCCTCGATGTCGCCGGACATCGCGACCTCCAGCACCCCGGCCGCCGGGTCGCGGCGCACTTCTCGGGCCGTGAAGGTCATGTCGTACGGGAGGAGCGACCGGATCCGGATCACGCCCGTGGTGTCGTCGACCCGTTGGACCTCGCGCACCTGACGCCACCAGCGGGGGTAGCCCTCCGGCCGCGCCAGCACGCCGTACACGGTGGCGGGCAGGACGGGCAGGGGCCACAAGCTGCGGAAGCGGTAGTGGGTCCAGTCCATGCGCAGAGTGTGCCCGTACAGGGACATTCCCCACCGCGTCTGAGTACCTTCTGAGTACGCGTACTCATGGCGCACCGAGTGACGTGGGCCACACTCCAGAGCGAGCGCCGCCGCCCGTGCGGCGGCGCTCTTCTCACGGTTTCCTACGAGGGCATCTTGTCGCCGACCAGTGCCAGGTTCTGGATCGCCGCCAGCCCGTACAGCGCGGTGGCGTTGGTGGACACCCAGGCCGCCTCGCTGCCCGGGACCAGGGCGGTCGGGCCCTCGATCTTCTTCGTGGACCAGTCGGTGGACTCCTTGTAGTCCCAGGTGTCCCGGCTGTTGTAGAACTGCTGCCACGCGCGGGCGGCCAGCGTGTCGTCGCCGGACTGGACGGCGGCGTAGGCGTCCTGGCGCGAGTGGCCCTGGAAGAGCAGCAGGGACCCGAAGTCGGAGCCGTAACGGGCCTTCTGCTCCGCCTTGGTGGCGTTGAAGTAGCGGCAGTAGTCGAGCCAGGCCTCCTTGAACTTCGGCATGTCGATCTGGTCGATCAGCTCGGCGCACAGCTCGACCAGGCCGAACATCGCGGAGAGGTGCGACACCCCGACCACGGGCTTGTCGGCGATGGCGAACCTCCCGGTGTCCAGGTCGTACAGCGCAGTGCCCTGGACGAAGCCGTTGGGCTGGGCGGCGATGGTCTCCATGGTGGACAGGACCCGCGCCTTGGCCTTCTCCCACTTGGGGCCGCGCCGCTCCCACTCGGTGAGCCAGGCGGAGACGAGGCCGCTCCAGTCGGTACCGAAGCCGATGGACAGCGCGTTGCGGTCGGGGGTGTACGGCTCGGTGCGGATCTTGCGGATGGGGTCGAGGACGAGGAAGGTCTCGTCGGAGTCGACGTTGGCGTGCATGAGGTCACCGACGCGCTCGTCGGCGGTGAGGAAGTAGTAGTAGCGCCGGTAGGTGGTGTTGGCGATGCGCTGCTGCTTGGCGCTGTCGGCGTAGTGCTGGACGCCGTGGCGGGTGCCCAGGCCCGCCCACTTGCCGATGTGGTAGACGTCGACCTCGCCGGTGTGCCGGGTCATCGCCTCGGCGAAGCGGAAGATGTCGGCGCGGCCCGAGCGCATGTACGCGAACCAGAGCCACAGGTCGGGCGAGAGCTCGGAGTTGTCCCAGGCGTAGCCGCCTACGTCGTAGCACCACTGGTGGCGGCTGGGGTCGTAGCTGTGCATGATGTCGCCGTAGTCCCAGAAGCCGTACCAACGGCGCATCTCCACCTGGTCCTTGTAGTAGGTGAAGAGGAAGTCGAGGTGGTCCTCGATCTTCGCCTTGGCGGCGGTGGAGCGGTCCGGCTCGGAGAACAGCTTGCCGAAGACGCCCGCCTTGATGAGCTGCCGGGGCGGGGCGGCGAGCTGCGGCGGGGTGCGGACGGCCTCCACCTGCTTGGCCATCTGCTCGGCGTCGGGCGTGGACTCGTGGGCCCAGAAGAGGAGTTCGCTGGTGCGGGCGATGCCGTAGGGGGTGCCGAAGCCCGGTTCGTAGTCCTCGTAGGTGATGTTGAGGCCTTCGAGCTGCTCGGGGTAGGTGTCCTGACCCATGCCGTCGTGGTAGAAGCGCAGGTCCATGGGCTGCGCCTCGGGCGACCAGAGCCAGAGGGTGACCTCGGCCTCGTCGGTGTGGGCGTCGCGGATGTCGAGCTGGGCGGGGAACTTCTCCCAGAAGTCGCGCAACCCGAAGGCGAACCCGCCGCTCGCGCCGCCGACGTAACCGAATCCGCTGGCCCTCCGGCCGCCGCCCGCGGGGATCCAGCCGTAGCCCTTCTTGGTGCGCTTGCGGACGGCGAAGCCGTCGGCGGACAGCTGCGAGAGGGTGTAGTCGCCCCACTCGGGGATGTACTGGAGGCGGGTGGTGACCCGCTGGTCCCACGTCGACGGGTCCGGCAGCTTCCTGCCCTCGAACTGGGCCGTCCGCACCGCCGCCCCCGGGTCGCGGCGCAGCCCGGTGATGCCCTTGACGGCCTCACGCAGCAGACCGGTGCCCTCACCGCCGATGCGGATGTGCCGGTCGTAGGCCGCGTCGCGCATCGGCACGGTGAAACGGACGCCGATGCCGCGGATGAAGTCGCCGCTGGCCTTGCCGGGCTCCTGGGTGCCGTCGTAGGTGATGGTGTGCACCATGCGGAAGGAGTCGGCGCCGGCGTAGAAGTAGAGCCGGATGGAGAACGGCAGCCAACTCCGGTCTCCCTTGCGATGCTTGCCGTCGATGCGGACGACCGCGCGGACGGGGCCCTCCTGCTCGACGGTGACCTCGGAGACGGCGCTCTCGAAGCGCTCGTACTTCACCGTGCCCTGGTCGCCGTCCTCGACCTCCGGCTGGCGCAGCAGCACGAGCCGCCCGTTCGTGGCGATCTCGGTGGAGCCGCGAGTGACCGACTTTACGAGGGTGGAGCCCGACTTGCCGATCTTTGCGGTGATGACACCGGTCGATATGTCGATGGTGCCGCCGCTCTTGTCGACGGTGACCTTCTTCTCGGGGGCGGCGGACTCCCCGGCCGTCAGCGTGAGCTTGCCGGAGCCCGAACTCACCGCGTGCGCGGTCCACTTGAGGGAGCCGTCGGGCCAGTGGGCAAGCGGCCACGACTGCACGGGGACCGCCTTGCCGTCCTCGTCCGTGAGCGCGAAGGTCTGGTCCTCCCGACAGGCGCCCTTCGGCCAGGGCACGCCCACCGTGGAGCCGGGAGCGGCGCCGAGACCGCCGTCCTCCAGCCAGTTCAGTGTGACCGGGTCCGCATCGGCGGGTGCGGATCTGGGCGCGGCCTGTGCGGTCGATCCGAGCGCCCAGCTGAACTGCGCGGCGGCGCCGGCGACGGCGGCCGTCTTGAGGAGGGACCTACGGGGGATGGGGGACATGGCCTTTCCTTTCCGTGCGAGTGCAGGGTGGTCAGGGGCATGACAGAGAGAGGTACGACGCCCTGGGGGCGCCGACCTGGTGCACCACCGGGGTCAGCGGTGCCGGTACCGCTCCTCCACGGCGACCGCCGCCGCCGCGACGGCCCCGAGGACGGGGACCGCCAGCGGCGCGACGAACAGGGCGGAACAGGCGACGACCGCCAGTCCGCCGACGAGCAGGAAGGACCCGGCCGGGTCCAGGACCGTCCGGCGCCCGGCGTCCGCCAGCAGCGCCCGCCACCGGGCGCCCGGCGTCCACACCGCCGCCGCGCGCAGCCCGGCGACGGTGAGCCCGATCAGCGCGAACAGGCCGACCGCCCCGACGAACGGCCCGCCGGGAATTCCGGCGCGCGCGGCCTGGACGTCCACCCAGACCGCGGCCACCGCCGCCCACCCGGCGAGCCCGACGATCCACCCACCGCGCACGGCCGCCCGGAAGTCCATAACGAACTCCCGCCGACCGCCGCCCTCGTGGGCCGTACTACGCCGCAGATGCCGCGCCCCGGCGGCGAAGGCCGCAGGGTAGGTGACGACCCCGAGACAGGCCACGGCGATCCACACGCCCGTGAGCAGGCACTCGGCGAAGACCGCGAAGCGCTCGCCGAACACGGACTCCTTGCGCGGGGCTCGTGCCTTCACGCGTGCTTGCGCCATGGTGACCGCCTCAGCCCTTCAGTCCGGAGGTCGCCATACCGTCGATGAGGTAGCGCTGGAAGGCCATGAAGAAGGCGATGACCGGTATCAGCGCCACCAGCGACATCGCGATCATGCTGCCGTAGTTGGAGACGCCCTCCTGGTCGCGGAACATCATCAGGCCGAGCGAAACGGTGTACTTCTCCGGGGTGTTGAGGTAGATCAACGGCCCCATGAAGTCGTTCCAGGCGTTGATGAAGGTGAAGATCGCGCTGGTGATGATCGCGGGCCGGCTCAGCGGCAGCACGATCGACCAGTAGGTGCGCAGATGCCCGCAGCCGTCGAGCTTGGCAGCCTCGTCGAGTTCTTTGGGGAGGCCGCGCATGAACTGCACCATCAAGAACACGAAGAAGGCTTCCGTGGCCAGGAACTTGCCCGCGACGAGCGGCACCAGGGTGTCGGTGAGCTCGAGGTTGCGGAAGAGCACGTACTGCGGGATGAGCAGCACGTGGTACGGCAGCAGCAGCGTGCCGATCATCAGCGTGAAGAGCAGGTTCCGCCCGGCGAACCGGATCTTGGCGAAGGCGTACGCGGTCAGCGAGCTGGACAGCACCACACCGACCACGGCCAGGACCGCGTACATCAGCGAGTTGGTGAAGAAGCTGGTGATGGGGATGCCGGAGATGCCGTCGGCGAGCCCGGAGAAGTTCGCCCAGACCGGTTCGGTGGGCAGCAGGTCGAGGCTGGCGATGATGTCCTTGCTCGGCTTGAACGAGGCACCGACCACCCAGATCACGGGATACAGGACGACCGCGAGCACGACGAGCGCGCCCACGTGCCAGGCGATCGATCCGAAGCGCCGCCGCTCGTTCGCGGTGTGCAGGGCAGGGCTGGTGGCACTGGTCACTTGGCGGCCTCCTCGTAGTGCACCCACTTCTTCTGCGACCAGAACAGGACCGCCGTGACGAGCGCCACCGCGATCACCAGCGTCCAGGCCATCGCGGAGGCGAAGCCCATCTGGGCCTCCTTGAAGCCCTTCTGGTAGAGGTAACAGGTGTAGACGAGCGTGGCGTCGGCGGGCCCGCACCGGGTGTCGGAGACGACGTACGCGGAGCCGAACACCTGGAACGCGTGGATGGACTCCAGCAGCACGTTGAAGAACAGCACCGGGGAGATCATCGGCAGCGTGATGTTCCAGAACCGCCGCAGCGGACCGGCCCCGTCCACCTCGGCGGCCTCGTACAGCTCCTGCGGGACCTGCTTGAGGCCGGCCAGGAAGATGACCATCGGCGCGCCGAACTGCCAGATGCTCAGCGCCACCAGGGCGTAGATGACGTAGTCCGGGTTGCCGATCCAGCCGCCCGCGTCGAGCCCGAAGATCTTCTGCGTACGGTCCACGATCGCGTCGTCCGAGAACAGCGCCCGCCACACGAAGCCCACGGAGACGCTGGCACCGATGAGCGAGGGCATGTAGAACGCGGCCCGGTACAGGCCCTGTCCGCGCCGCTTCTGCGCGAGCAGCAGCGCCACTCCGAGCGCGAGCAGCAGCTTCAGCGGTGTGGCCACGACGACGTACTTCAGCGTGACCTCGACCGACTTCTGCCAGCGCGGGTCCTGGAACATCGTCGTGAAGTTGTCCAGCCCCACCCACTGGGGCGGCGTGAACAGGTTGTAGCTGGTGAACGCGTAGTACAGCGACGCGATCATCGGCCCCGCCGTGAGCAGCAGGAAGCCCGCGATCCACGGCGACATGAAGAGATAGCCGGCGAGGTTCTCGCGGCGCCGCCCGCGCCGCCCGGCGGCAGGAGCGGCGGGCCGCTTCTTCGCCGGGCGCGCGGGCGCTTCCTTGACGAGCGTCATGGTGGTACGTCCCCTCAGCCCGCGAACGCGGCCTTGGCCTCGCTGAACAGCGCCTTCGCGGCGTCGGCCGGCTTGGTCTTGCCCTGGGCGACCTCACCGCCGAGGCGCAGGAACGCCACCTCGATGACGTCCGTACCGGAGGGGTGCGGGGTGATCTTCCCGAGGACACCGGCCGCGGCGACCTCCTCCTCGTACGCCTTGACGCCCTTGTTGTTGTCGTCGGTGGGCGTGAACGCCTCGTACTGCTCGGTCGTGGCGAGGATGCCGCGGTCGTAGCCCATGATCTTGCCGACCTCGGGGTCATGGACCATGAAGTCGATGAACTGGGCGGCCTCCTTGGGGTGCTTGGTCCCGGAGAAGGCGCTGAGCATCAGCGAACCGAGGTACTGGCCGGTGTCCTTGCCGTCCGTGGTGGGGATCGGCGCGAGGCCGTAGTCGGACTCACCCTCGCCCTCGTAGCGGATGGAGAAGTTGTCCCAGGTGAACTCGGACGCCGCGAGCCCCGCCGAGAGCGCGGACAAGGGCTTGACCTGCTCGACCTTCTTCGGGTCGGCGACGAGCCCGGACCTCACACGCTTGTAGCCGTCCTCCCACCACTGCGTCAGATCGTCCTCGGTGAAGCCGAGATCGGAGTCGGTGAAGAAGGCCTTGCCGTTCTGACGCAGGTACAGGTCGTAGAGGTACATGATGCTGAAGTAGCCGGTGTCACCGGCGATCTTCAGCTTGTCCTGGATCGTCTGCAGCGCGTCGAAGTACTCGTCCCAGGTCCAGCCGAACTTCGCCTCCACGCCCGCCTTCTCGAAGGCCTTGAGGTCGATGACGAGCGCCATGGTGTTGGCGCCGACGGGTATGCCGATCTGCTTGCCATCGACCTGACCGTTCGCCAGAACGCCGTTGCGGAAGTTCTCCAGGCTCAGATTCCCGGCGTCCGCCTGCGTCTTGAGGTCCATCAGAACGCCGCGCTTGTCGTACTTGCGCAGAAAGCCGACCGCATTCTGGAAAACGTCCGGCGGATTCCCGCCGGAGGCCTGGGTCTGGAACTTCTCCCAGAAGGCCTCGTAGTCGGTGAATTCCGGCTTGATCTTGATCTTCGGGTGCTTCTTCTCGAAGAGCGCGATCGTCTTCTTGATGGCGATGGTGCGCGGCTCGCCACCCCACCACGCGTAACGGAGTGTCACCGTTCCGTCTCCGGAACCGCTACCGCCACCGCACGCGGTCGTGGCACCCAGCCCGAGCATGGCTGCCGAGGCCCCAGCCACCTTCAGGATCGTACGCCTCTCAACATTCCTGCTGGTTCCCATGGTTGGGCCCCCTCCCCGCAGCGTCATTGCCGACTGCATGAATCGTTTCAAGTAAGCGCTTGCTGGCACAAGCTACGAGGGGCCTCGGAGTGCGTCAATGATTCGGACAGGATTTTCTTGCGGAGCGGCTCCGTGATCCGACGCGATTCGGGGGCCGGGGGGCGGGAGGCGTGAGGTGACGCCGCAGGTGAGACGGGTGCGGTCGGCTGGTCGGACGGCGGGCGGGGTGCCGTACGGGTGTGGCGTTCGACTGAAAGACGTCGGAGGGGTGGGCGTCGGCAGGACGGCCGGCGGGCGGGCACGGGTGGTGAACCGATCCGTGACGAAGCGGGCCTTGGACCCACTCAGGCGCGGTGAGGTGCGGCCCGCAGACACTGATCGAGGTGGGCTCGGAGCGGGCGCGTCGGCCACGCGGTGAGGTTCGGCCCGCAGACGATGATCACTGCCGGGCTCGGAGCGGGCACCGCCGCCCGCGCGAACGACGGCGGCCCACCTGCACTCTCGCAGGTGGGCCGCCGTCTTCGGATGGTGGGCGATACTGGGTTCGAACCAGTGACCTCTTCGGTGTGAACGAAGCGCTCTCCCACTGAGCTAATCGCCCGGGCGCAGGAAGAACATTACCCCATGTCAGGCGGTGCCTGTGACCGGCGTCGGCCGGTACCCGCGCCCCAGGGCCCGGCCGGCGGATCATGCCGCAGACGCGGGGCTCGGCACGCCCATCTGCGCCGATGAGTCACCGCCGGTTTCCTGCGACCTGATCCGCCGGACAGGCCCTGCCCACGGATCAGCGGATCACTGGTTCTCGATCTTCCACGGCATCATGAGGCCGAACTTCCAGAGGTAGACACCGGCGAGGACACCGATGATCACGCAGCCGATCGTCGTCAGGATGATGTTGCGTCGCCGCACCTTGGGATCGAGGGCGCGCTGGGCCGCCTCGGTGACCTTGCGTTTGGTCCAGCGCAGGACCAGCTGGGCCCAGACGAACTCGGTCGCCCAGATCGCCATGCCGCCGAAGATGATCACCCAGCCCGGTCCGGGCAGCGGCAGCAGGATGATGCCGCCGACCACGACCGCCAGGCCCACGAGGAAGACGCCGACCTGCCAGCTCACATGGAGCAGTCGGCGCCCCTTGATGAATTCCGGTGCCCTCGAGCCGAGCCCCCGCTCGTGCTGCACCTCGCCCCGCTTCGTCTCGTCCGCCGCCACGGCCGCCTCGCCAGGCTCGCTACTCCCCGTGTTCATACGGCCAAACCCTACCCGACCGAATCCGATCACCGGAATGGACGCACCCGACGAACGGGTTCTCGGCCGGAAGAGTTACGTAAAGACACGCAAAACACTCAGAGGGGTTTACAACGGCACCGTAGGTGGCATGTCGATTTCGCCGACGTGCGAATCCCCGAGCGCACACTGAGCGAAAGGCCCTGGCGCTTATGAACACCACGGTCAGCTGCGAGCTGCACCTGCGCCTCGTTGTGTCGAGCGAGTCCTCCCTGCCTGTCCCCGCAGGCCTGCGGTACGACACGGCCGACCCCTACGCCGTGCACGCCACCTTCCACACCGGAGCCGAGGAAACCGTCGAGTGGGTGTTCGCCCGCGACCTCCTCGCCGAAGGGCTTCACCGGCCCACCGGCACCGGCGACGTCCGCGTCTGGCCGTCGCGCAGTCACGGTCAGGGCGTCGTGTGCATCGCCCTGAGCTCCCCGGAGGGGGAGGCGTTGCTCGAGGCCCCGGCGCGGGCCCTGGAGTCGTTCCTGAAGCGGACCGACGCCGCCGTACCACCCGGCACCGAGCACCGGCACTTCGATCTCGATCAGGAGCTCTCGCACATTCTGGCGGAAAGCTAGGCGAGGCCTCACAGAGCTGCCCGACGCCGTCCAACTCGGGGAGACGGCTCGGGCCAGGACAACCGCATACGGCACACACCGACGTCGCCACCGTGAACCTCCGCGGGGCGGCGCCGGTGCGCGTGTTTCGCCCCCGCCCCGCCTTCCGGGAACCGCGCTGCCGCCGGCCGGCGTTCTACCGGCAGGCGCAGGCTGGTGCGGGGCGCAGGCAGTGGGGCGCCGTTCCGCGAGCCACTACCATCGGCCAGCATCGGCGGGCGCCCGCCCGACCCCCCAGGCCAGGGAGCGAAACGTGCTGATCACCCACGACACCCGGTGCGCGCTCGACACCGTGGTCGATCTGGTGAACACCGCACCGGAGGACGACACGACGCCGGACGGGCTGCCGGATGTCGCGGCTCTCGCGGATTTTGTACGAAAGCACGAGATCAGCGATGTCGGGGTGCTCTCGGAGTTCGACCTCTCGGCAGTCCGCAAGATCCGGAGCCGGTTCGCCGGGATCTTCGCGGCGGCGGACGCCCGGACCGCGGCCGGAATGATCAACGATCTGGTCGCCGCCGCCGGCACCACGCCCCGGCTCACGGACCACGACGGCTACGACTGGCACGTGCACTACTTCGCGCCCGGCGCCTCCGTGGCCGATCACCTCGCGGCCGACTGCGGCATGGCGCTCGCCTTCTTCGTGGTCGCCGGGGAACAGGAGCGGCTGCGGCGCTGCGAGGCCCCCGACTGCCGGCGCGCCTTCGTCGATCTCTCCCGCAACCGTTCGCGCCGCTACTGCGACAGCCGCACCTGCGGAAACCGCCTGCATGTGGCCGCGTACCGGGCTCGGCGCAAGGAGGCGACGGGCTGACGGCGCCCGGGGGACGGGCGGCGGTCGGGACGGGCGGCGGTCGGCGGAAGCGGGACACCGGTGCCGACGCGGTGCCCGGCGGGTGGCGCCGGGGACCGCGCGTACGGCTCAGAGCAGCAGCAGATCGTGCAGCGCAGCCATGAGCAGCAGACACCCGATCACCGCAAGGAAGATCATCAGCGGTGGCTGGGAAAGGGCGAAAAGGCACCCGCGCGGCTCGTCCTGAGGCGGCGCGGCGTCGCTCTGTGTCGTGTCCAGCATCTCGCGGGCGATGATGACGCAGCAGACACCCCCGACGCGATCAACACGCTCGGAAGATACGGGAGTTCGCCGAATTCCATGATCTTGTGCACGATCGGTGTCTCAGGCCGTCCGGCTTACGACCGCACGCGATCTCTGGTTCGTTTCAGTCCCCGGGCCGACGTCATATGCCGTGCTTCTTCAGGATGGCCTCGATGTCGCTGAAGTCGTCCGCGGAATCGGCCCGGGGCCCCGGCTGGGGCCTGGCCGTCGCACGGGAGGCCGGACCCAGCGAAGGCGCGGAGGCCTGCGGGGCCAGGGCGTCGGACTGGGCCGCCGTGGCTGCCTTGCGCTCCTTGCGGGTGCCGCCCCGGCGCCGCTCCACCGCGCGTGTGCCGGCGAACAGCAGCCAGGCGCCGCCGAGCACGCCGAAGCCGGCCCAGGCCGTGGGGCTGAACGCGGTGTCGGCGGCCCACTGAACGACCCCGGTCATCACCAGACCCAGGGGGACGAGTGAGTAGGCGGCGATACGGGCGGCCGTGAGGAAGCGCTTGCGGTACGCCGTCACCGCCGCGATGCCCAGGCCGGCCGCGGCAACGGCGGAACAGACGGTCTCGGCAATCATCCGGTCCTCCATGCGGGCTCGGTCGGGCGGGGGCGCTTCGCCCCTTCCATCCTGCACCCCCCGCGCCCTCGCAGGCCATGCTCCGACCGGACATCAGGGACATCTCCGGGTCAGCTCCTCCGCAGGTCCCGGTTCGGACGTATGGCCGCACGCGCTCCGGCAACCGCGGCCGGACCGGTCCGAGGTCCCGGTTGGGCCGGTCGAGCCGCGGCTGGGAGACTGGGTTCATGAACGACTCCTCCCCGACCCGCCCCGCGCCCGTCCTCGACATCTGGTGCGAACTCCAGTGCCCGGACTGCCGTAGCGCCCTGGACGACATCCGCGCGCTGCGCGCCCGCTACGGCGACCGGCTCGAGCTGCGGCTGCGGCACTTCCCGCTGGAGAAGCACAAGCACGCCTTCGCCGCCGCGCAGGCCGCCGAGGAGGCCGTGGAGCAGGGGCAGGGGTGGCCGTATGTCGAGACCGTGCTGGCTCGGGTGGAGGAGCTGGACCGTAGGGGGGAACCCTTCCTGGTCGAGGTGGCCGGTGAACTCGGCCTGGACGCCGAGGAGTTCGACACCGCCCTCGTCGACGGCCGGCACATCCTGATCGTGGACGCGGACCAGGCCGAGGGCAAGGCGATCGGCGTGACCGGCACCCCGACGTATGTCATCGGAGGGGAGCGTCTCGACGGCGGCAAGAGCCAGGAGGGGTTGCGCGAGCGCATCGAGGAGATCGCGGACCGGCTGCTGGCCGAGCAGGGTTGAACCCGGAGCCGGGCTCAGAGCAGGTTCTTGTACAGGAAGTGCCTCACCGGCACGTAGCCCAGTGACGCGTAGAGCCGCTCGGCCGGAGTGTTGCCCGCGAAGACGTTGAGGCGCAGGACTTCCTTCCCGGCGTCCACCGCCTGCCTCTCGGCCAGCAGCATCAGTGAGCGGCCGTGACCCCGGCCCCGGAAGCGCTCGTCGGCCTCGACGTAGTAGACGTACGCCATGTCCTCGGTCAGCGCGAGCCACAGGGTGCCGACCCTGGTGCCCTCGTGCTCCAGGACACTGAGCAGCATGTTCTCGGTCGCGACGCCGTGCGGGAGCAGATCGGCGTGGTCCCGTTCCGCCTTGGTCCACGCCTCGTCCTCGGCCACCCCGCGGTCGATCCAGCTCTGCGCGTAGTGGGCCTTGTTGCAGGCGAGCCACGGCCCGTACTCCGCGGGCGTCATGGGCCTGCCCCGGCTGCCCGCGGGAAGTCCGGGCGCCATGGCGCCGAGGGCCTTCTCCATGCCGCGGTTGCGTTCGACGTAGCCGAGCGCTATGACGAACCGCAGCGTGGCGGCGTCGGCGGGCACCGTGATCTCGATCCGGCTGCAGCCCCAGCCGCGCGCCACCTCCTCGGCGGCCAGCGCGGCCACGGTGCCCCGGCCGCGTCTGCGGTCCGCCTCCTCGATGCGCAGGTCGCGGATCTGGGCGACCGCGGGCCCGAACAGGGCGTGTGTCGCGAGGTGTATCGCGCCGACGGGGCGGCCGTTCACGCACACGTGGTAGTGGCGCGACAGCGCCCCGTCGGCCGCGCGCTGGAGCGGCTCGATCGGCCGCAGGGTGGTGGTCATCAGGGGTGTTCTACCCGCCGCGGCGATCCGCGTCAGCCGAATTTCCGCGGCATCTGCCGTCAGGGATCGAGGTCGTCCCCGGAGCGCTCGTCGAAGATCCGCATGGCCTTGGCGGTCACCGGGCCCGGGGCGCTTGGCAGTTCCCGCTCGTCGACGCGATGGACGGCCTGGATGTCGCGCAGCGTGGAGGTCAGGAAGACCTCCTCCGCCCGCTCCAGGACGTCCAACGGGAGGTCCGTCTCCTTGGCGCCGGTCCACTCGACGGTCAACGCGCGCGTGATGCCGGCGAGGCAGCCGGAGGCGAGGGGCGGGGTGTGGATCTCGCCGTCGAGGACGACGAAGACGTTGGAGCCGGTGCCCTCGCAGAGCTGTCCGACCGTGTTGGCGAACAGCGCCTCCGACGCGCCCTGTTGGTGGGCGCGGGCCAGGGCGACGACGTTCTCGGCGTACGAGGTCGTCTTCAGGCCGGTGAGCACGCCGCGCTCGTTGCGGGTCCAGGGGACCGAGATCACGGCGGTGGAATCGGGGCGGCGCGGGGTCTCGCCGAGGGCGACGACCAGGGTCGGGCCGTGCTCGCCGCGGTCGGAGCCGAGCGGGCCGTGGCCGCCGGTGTACGTGATGCGCAGCCGGCCGAGCGGCATGGGGTTGGCCTCGAGGACGGCGGCGCAGCCGCGGCGGACCTCGTCGAGGTCCGGGTCGGGCAGGCCGAGGCCACGGGCCGAGCGGGTCAGCCGGTCGAGGTGCCGGGTGAGCGCGAACGGCCTGCCGTCCACCGCCTTCACGGTCTCGAAGATGCCGTCGCCCACGGTCAGCCCGTGGTCGAAGACGGAGACGCGGGCGGATTCGATGTCCTGCAGCCCGCCGTCGAGCCAAAGCTTCACTGGTCGCTTCCTCGCAAGTCGGTACCGGGGGCGTCGGACCGGCCGGGGATCCAGGGAGTGTCCCCCGCCCCGGCACAGCACGTCGTCAGTCCCTCTCCACTCACCTCGTACGCCCCCGACGCTACCGCGAGCAGCCTGGCCGCCTTCAGTTCGGTCTCCCGCCACTCCCCCTCGGGGTCCGACCCCCAGGTGATACCCGCGCCCGTGCCGAAACGCAGCACGCCCTCCGCCCGGTCGATCCAGAAAGTGCGGATGCCGACGGCCAGCTCGCCCACTCCCCGGTCGGCGTCCACCCAGCCGATGCCGCCGCAGTACGGCCCCCGGGGTGCCGTCTCCAGCGCGTCGATGATCCGCAGGGCGCTCGACTTGGGGGCACCGGTGACCGAGCCGGGCGGGAAGGCGGCGTCGAACAGTTCCGGCCAGCCCGCGTCGGCACGCAGCTCGCCGCGGACGGTGGAGACGAGGTGCACCAGTCCCGGGTGCTTCTCCACGGCGCACAGGTCGGGGACGGTCACGGTGCCGGTGGCGCAGACGCGCCCGATGTCGTTGCGGACCAGGTCCACGATCATCACGTTCTCGGCGTAGTCCTTCGCCAAGAGGTCCGCCTCGGTGCGCCCGGTGCCCTTGATCGGCCCGGACTCGACGGTGCGGCCGGCGCGGCGCAGGAAGAGCTCCGGGGACGCGGTGGCCGTCTCGACGCCGTGCTCCGGCAGCCGGATCGTTCCTGCGTACGGTGCCGGGTTGCCGCGGGCCAGCAGTGCGGTGAGGGCGTCCACGTCGGCGTCCGGTGCGACCGGCGCGGAGAGCACCCGGCAGAGGTTCGCCTGGTAGACCTCGCCGGCCGCGATGTGCTCACGGATGCGGCGCACGCCCGCCATGTACGCGGCACGGTCGAGTGACGACGTCCAGTCACCGACGCCCGGTCCTCGCCACCGCCCCGGCACCGGGGCGGGTACCGGCTCCTGTCGTACCTCCGCGAAACGCGCGCAGGTCAGACGGCCCTCGAAGTCCGCGACGACGGCCCAGAAACCGGCGGAGTCCAGGGCCGAGGGGTCGCTGGTGACATCGAGGAGGCCGGTGGCGACACGGTCGCCGAAGCGGGCGAGAGGAGGGAGGTCGAGCACGTTGCCGAGTCTATGGCGGGTGTCCCGCAGGTGGCCCGGGCGTGTCCTTCCCGGTGGTCCGACCGCGTCCGTGACCAGGTGCAGGGCAGCACGCTGCACAAACGCGTTTTTGTACTGGCCCCGGAATCCGCTAGAGTTCAACACGTCGCCGGGACGCGCAAGCCGACCGAAACGACAGGCGGACGTAGCTCAGTTGGTAGAGCGCAACCTTGCCAAGGTTGAGGTCGCGAGTTCGAGCCTCGTCGTCCGCTCGAAGGAAGTGGGGATCCTCCCGGTCCCCTACACTCCTGGTGGAGTGGCCGAGAGGCGAGGCAACGGCCTGCAAAGCCGTCTACACGGGTTCAAATCCCGTCTCCACCTCCAAGGACGATTAGCTCAGCGGGAGAGCGCTTCCCTGACACGGAAGAGGTCACTGGTTCAATCCCAGTATCGTCCACTGGTCCGCAAGGACCTCGATCCGCAAGGATCCCCGCGCGATTAGCTCAGCGGGAGAGCGCTTCCCTGACACGGAAGAGGTCACTGGTTCAATCCCAGTATCGCGCACGCAGTGCCCGTGATCGGCTCCGCGGAGTGACGTGGAGTGATCATGGTCCCGAGGACGATTAGCTCAGCGGGAGAGCGCTTCCCTGACACGGAAGAGGTCACTGGTTCAATCCCAGTATCGTCCACACGCCCCGGAACCCCCGGCCGTCTCGTACGGCCGGGGGTTCCGTCGTGAGCACGTAGTGCCGGGCTCAGCTGGAGAACAGCATGCGACCGAAGCTCTTGTGGCGGCGGCTGTCGTGGTGGCCCCCGTGGTGGCCGCCGTGCGGGGCACCCCAGGCGGGGGCGGGCGGGGCAGGGTAGGACTGCGCGGCGGGCGGGGGCGGCGGGCCCGGTTGGGACCACTGGGACTCGAGGCGGGTCAGGGCCTCCAGCTCGCCGTAGTCCAGGAAGATCCCGCGGCAGTTGGCGCACTGCTCTATCTGGACGCCGTTGCGGTTGTACGTGTGCATCGGCGCGTGGCACTTCGGACACTGCATGCTCGGCTCAACTCCTCGCCGTTCGGTCCTGCTTCGCGTATCGCCAGAACAGACTCTGTCCGGCTGCGGTCGGTTGCACCCTACTTCGCGACGTTCCGGGGCAAGTGGGCGGGGAGGGAAGCCATTCGGGCACAGGCGTCGACGAGGGACTGTTCCACCTCGTCCAAGGGGCGGTCCGCAGCGACGGCCTTGGCGATGGCGAGGGCGGCGGTCTGCACGGTGAGCGCGCGGGCGGGGACGTCCAGGGCGGGCCAGGGGTCGCCGGTCGTCGGGACGGCGGGGCCGTCGGCCGCACGGTAGGCGGTCAGGAAGCGGGTCCACTCGTCGGGCGTGAGCAGCCCGCAGGCGTACCAGGCGGCCGGGCGGGCCAGGTCCCAGGCCGCGGGGCCCACGCCGAGGTCGTCGATGTCGATCAGCAGCCAGGGCCCGGTGGGTACGGGGTGGCGGACGAGCTGGCCGAGGTGGAGGTCGCCGTGGCAGAGGGTGCTGCTGTCCGGCAGGGGGGCCTCGGCGCGGGCCCAGGCGGGGAGGGCTGCCCAGGCGCGCAGGACCAGGGGTGCCGCGGGGTGCGGGCGGCCGGCGGAGCGGAGACGGGCGATGGCGCGGGCCGCCTTGGCCGGGCCGCGCATGGGTGGGAGGGGTACGGGGGGTGGGGTGCGGTGGAGGCGGGCGAGGAGGGTGGCGGCGGCCTCCCAGGGAGCCTGGTCCGGGGCGTCGGGGTCGACGGGGGTGCCGTACGGCCAGAAGGTGACGAGGCGGCCGTGCAGGGTGACTGGCGTCGGGCTGAGCGGGGGCAGCAGGACGTCGGGGATGCGGGTCGCCGTGGTGAGGCGGGGGGTGAGTCCGACAGGGTCGGTGCCCGGGGCGTGGGCCTTGGCGACGGTGGCTGCGTGCCGGACGACTGTGGCGTCGGGGCGGTCGGCGAGGGTGACGGTGGCCCCGCAGGCGCAGGTGTCGGCGTGCGGGTGGGCTGCGTGTCTGGCCTTGGCGGTCAGCTCGGAGAGCAGCGGGGTTGTCACGGGTCTCCCTCGGGGTGGGGTGGTGCCAGCGAGGGTACGGCTCCCCCGGAGGGGGATCCCAGCGCCCACCCGTGCCGCCCAGGCAAAGCAATGCCGGCGCAGCTCCCCAGCTGCGCCGGCATTTTGCCGTCCGCCGCACCCCCGTCCCCACGGGGTTATGGGTGGATGTCCCCGCCCGGACCGCTCTTCCGGGCCTGGGGTCGCCGCTCAGCGCCCCAGCATCACGCCCACGGACGACGCCTGTGTGGCCACTGTCTCCCAGCCGTCGAAGACGACGAGGAGCAGGACCGCCAGGGGAAGGGCCATTGCCGTTGCCACCAGGGGGTGGCGGCGGCCCGTACGGCGGGGGCGGAACGCGGCGTACGCCTTGCGTCCCTGCGTGCGGATCGCCGTCCGCGGTGCCGTGAAGGCCATGGTCCCTCTCCTGACCGTTCTCAGTTGTCGTTGGCAGCGGCGGGTGTCTGACCTCGGGGGACGAGTGCTGCACCCGCCGCTTGACCTCAAATCTAGGGGCGCGGCGGGTGCGGGGCGTCATGCCCTCGTACCGATTGGCGGGCCTCCCGGAGGATGAGCGGTCACCCGGGGAGTACTCCCCTGGGTGGAGACGCGGTCCTACGTCTCCGGGTCTTCCCGGAGGGGGCGTCCGAAGTGTCCGGGCTTTTCCGAGCTGTCCTCACGCGGTACCGGCTGCTCGACCAGGGCCAGGACCCGGTTCGCCATGAAGCGGGCCGTACGGATCACAGACCCGTTTCGGGTGACTTCGCTCACTTCCACGACGCCTCGGCGTACTGCCGTCTCCACCCGGCGGCCCGCCCTGCTCGCCACCACCTCGTACGTACGTGTCGTGTCCCCGGCGTCCACGACTATCTCGACTCGGTCACCCTTCACGGGTCCAATCCCCCTTCCACGACGGGTGGTTGGATGCGGGAGGAGGACGAAGCCGCCCTGCCCGCACGCTCCTTGACCACCCCTCAAGTCTCCCACCCGGCACTGACAATCCGTCGGGCCGAGAGGGCGCGGCCTCTGCGCGCACACGGCCACGGAAACGTAAGCTGTGCCACGTCACACGGACCGGGCAGCGGGGATGAAAATGGCGATGATGCGCCTGAGGCGCGAGGACCCGCGCGTCGTCGGCTCGTTCAGGCTGCACAGACGGCTCGGCGCGGGCGGGATGGGCGTTGTCTACCTGGGCTCCGACAAGAAGGGGCAGCGGGTCGCACTGAAGGTGATCCGGCCGGACCTGGCGGAGGACCAGGAGTTCCGGTCACGGTTCGCGCGCGAGGTCTCCGCCGCCCGGCGGATCCGGGGCGGGTGCACGGCGCGGCTGGTGGCGGCGGATCTGGAGGCGGACCGGCCGTGGTTCGCCACGCAGTACGTACCGGGACCCTCCCTGCACGACAAGGTCGCCGACGAGGGGCCGCTGCGCGCGGCGGACGTCGCCGCGGTCGGGGCCGCTCTTTCGGAGGGGCTCGTCGCCGTGCACGAGGCCGGTGTGGTGCATCGCGATCTGAAGCCCTCCAACATCCTGCTCTCCCCCAAGGGCCCGCGGATCATCGACTTCGGTATCGCCTGGGCGACGGGGGCCTCCACGCTCACGCACGTCGGCACGGCCGTGGGCTCGCCCGGTTTCCTCGCCCCCGAGCAGGTCCGCGGCGCGGCGGTCACTCCGGCCACGGACGTGTTCTCGCTGGGCGCCACGCTCGCCTACGCGTCGACCGGCGACTCGCCCTTCGGGCACGGCAGTTCCGAGGTGATGCTGTACCGCGTGGTCCACGAGGAGGCCCAACTGCACGGCGTTCCCGACGCGCTGGCCCCGCTCGTACGGGCCTGTCTGGCGAAGGACCCCGAGGAGCGGCCCAGCACGCTCGAACTGTCGCTGCGGCTGAAGGAGATCGCGGCTCGTGAGGCGCAGGGCCTTCTGGACGGACGGCCGCCGGCGCCACGCTCCGGTGAGGCGGACCGGCCCACCGGCCGGCTTGCCGACACCTACCCCGACCGCCCGCTGCGCCGTCCGCCGGGGCAGGCGGGCGCGCCCGGGATTTCCACGACCCGGGGTCCGGGCGCGCCCCGGGGGTCGACGCCGGTGCGGGGCGGAGCTCCCGCGCGCGGCACGTCGCCGCGGCCCGGCAACGCGGCCTCGCGGGGCGGAGGTGCGCCGTCGGCACGGTCCGGGGCGGGGCCCACACCGACGTCGAGGAACACGCCCGCTTCCCGCAGTACGACCCGGTCCGGCGGCGGGAACCGGCCCGTGCCGCGCGGTACCGCAGGGCGTCCGGGGCCCCGGAACACCGGCGCCGGGCGGCGGCCGGCCAATCCGCGGCTGCTGCGTCAGCGGCTGTTCGTGTTCGTCGTGGTGACGCTACTCGTTGCGCTCGGCATCGGCGTGGTGCAGGGCTGCCAGGGGCCGGCCCGGGGACTCGGCGGCGAACGCGAGCGGCAGGAGCGCGTCCAGCCGGACCACCGGCCGCTGGAGGAGGACGCGTTGTTGTCCGAGCGGTTCGAGTCGACGATCGAGCAGTCCGCGCCCGAGTAGGGCCTGCGTCCGGGGGCGTCGGCCCGAGGAGGGCCTACTCCTGGGGGCGGCCGGTCGCCACCGCGTAGAAGGCGACCGCGGCCGCCGCGCCCACGTTGAGGGAGTCGACGCCGTGGGACATCGGAATGCGGACCCATTCGTCGGCGGCGACCAGGGCCTGGGTCGACAGGCCGTCGCCCTCGGCGCCGAGCATCAGTGCGACCCGGTCCATCCGGTGCGGGGCCGCCTCGTCGAGGCTTCTCGCCTTCTCGTCGGGGGTGAGGGCGAGGAGCGTGAAACCGGCCTCGCGGACCGACTCCAGGCCCTTGGGCCAGGTGTCCAGGCGGGCGTACGGCACGGAGAAGACCGCGCCCATCGAGACCTTGACGCTGCGACGGTAGAGGGGGTCCGCGCAGTCCGGGGAGAGCAGGACCGCGTCCATGCCGAGGGCGGCGGCCGAGCGGAAGATCGCGCCGATGTTGGTGTGGTCGTTGACCGACTCCATGATCACGACCCGGCGGGCGGTCTGGAGGAGTTCGGCGGCCGTGGGCAGCGGCTTGCGCTGCATGGAGGCGAGCGCGCCGCGGTGCACGTGGTAGCCGGTGACCTGTTCGGCGAGCTCCGGGCTGACCGCGTAGACGGGGGCGGGGAGCTCGTCGATGACGTCGCGCATGACGTCGACCCACTTGGCGGAGAGCAGCATCGAGCGCATCTCGTAGCCGGAGTCCTTCGCCCGGCGGATGACCTTCTCGCCCTCGGCGATGAACAGGCCCTCGGCGGGTTCGCGCTTGCGGCGCAGTTCCACGTCGGTCAGGCCTGTGTAGTCGTGCAGGCGCGGGTCGTCGGGGTCCTCGACGGTGATGAGATCGGCCACAGGGTGATACTGCCTTGTCCTGGGTGTGGTGCCAACGGCTCGGGACGAGTTGTGTTACCCGCGGTTACGCGGAGAGGTGCGGGCCTACGTTCACGACCGCGCCGACGACGATGACGGCCGGGGGCTTCACCTCCTGCGTACGCACCGCCTCGGCGACCGTCGCGAGGGTCGCGTCGACACGGCGCTGGGCGGCCGTCGTGCCCTCCTGGACGAGGGCGACCGGGGTGTCGGCCGGCTTGCCGTGCGCGACCAGGGTCTCGGCGATCTTCCCGATCTTGTCGACGCCCATGAGGATCACCAGCGTGCCGGTCAGTTTGGCGAGGGACGGCCAGTCGACGAGGGAGCGCTCGTCGTCGGGGGCCACATGGCCGCTGACCACGGTGAACTCATGGGCCACACCGCGGTGGGTGACCGGGATTCCGGCCGCGCCCGGGACCGAGATCGAGCTGGAGATGCCGGGGACGACCGTGCACGGGATGCCCGCCTCGGCCAGTGCCTGGGCCTCCTCCATGCCGCGACCGAAGACGAACGGGTCGCCGCCCTTGAGTCGTACGACCGACTTGCCCTGCTTGGCGTGCTCGATCAGCGCGTTGTTGATGGCCTCCTGGGCCATGAAACGGCCGTACGGGATCTTCGCCGCGTCGATCACCTCGACGTGCGGCGGGAGTTCGGCGAGCAGGTCGCGGGGGCCGAGGCGGTCGGCGATGACCACATCGGCCTCGGCGAGCAGACGCCGGCCGCGGACCGTGATCAGGTCCGGGTCGCCGGGGCCGCCGCCGACGAGGGCGACGCCCGGGGTGCGGGTGCGGTGGTGGGGGGCGACGAGGGTGCCGTCGCGCAGGCCCTCGACGACCGCGTCGCGGATGGCGGCGGTGTGGCGCGGGTCGCGGGACTTGGTGTCGGTGGTGAGGACCGCGATGGTGACGCCCTCGCTGTGGCCCGTCGCCGGGGTCCAGGCCGTGGCCGCGTCGGCGTCGTCGGAGCGGACGCACCAGACGCGGTGCCGTTCCGCTTCGGCGGAGGCCTGGGTGTTCGCCGTGTGGTCGCTGGTCGCGATGAGGGCGTACCAGGCGTCGGCGAGGTCGCCGTCCAGGTATCGGCGCTTCGCCCAGGTGATCTCGCCCGATTCCGCCATCGCTTCGACCGAGGGGGTCGCTTCCGGGGACACGAGGAGGATGTCCGCGCCTGCCGCGATGAGGGCCGGGAGGCGGCGCTGGGCGACCTGGCCGCCGCCGAGGACGACCACTTTGCGGCCGGTGAGGCGGAGGCCTACGGGGTAGGCGGGGTGTTCGGCCATGAGGGTGCGGCTCCTGGGGCGGGGCGATGCGGGGCGATGCCTCTGCGGCTGTGCAGTGGTCTTTGACGTGCGGATTTTACGGTGCGGGTGGTGTTGGCGGCACGGGTGTCCGGTGGTTGAGCGTCGTGGCCGGGTGCGGGTGCGCGGGTCCGTGCCCACCCGTTCCGCCCCGCGGAACGACTGCCCACGCCCCCCCGTACGAACCGGCGCTGCTCACGGGCCCCCGCACGAACCAGCGTCGTCCACGGCTCCGGTGCGAACCAGCGTCGTCCACGGGTCCGGTGCGAACCGGTGTTGCCCACGGCCGCCCGGGCCGGCGCGCGCCGCGCACGGACCCCGCACGAACCAGCGTCGCCCACCGATCCCCGCACGAATCCGGCGGCGCCCACCGCCCCCCGTACCGACCGGCGGCGCCCTCGTGCCGGATCAGTGGTCGTTACTTCTCGGTCACCCCGGCCGAATCGAACGTCGCCACCTCGTGCATTGCTCTCGCCGTGCTCTGGACCATCGGGAGGGCCAGTAGGGCGCCCGTGCCCTCGCCCAGGCGGAGGTCGAGGTCGACCAGGGGGCGCAGGCCGAGCTTGTTGAGGGCCGCCACGTGGCCGGGCTCGGCGCTGCGGTGGCCTGCGATGCAGGCGGCGAGGACCTCGGGAGCGATCGCGCGGGCGACCAGGGCCGCGGCGCCGGCGCTGACGCCGTCCAGGATCACCGGCGTACGAAGGGACGCTCCGCCGAGGAGGAGGCCGACCATGGCGGCGTGTTCGAGGCCGCCGATCGCGGCGAGGACGCCGATCGGGTCGGCCGGGTCGGGCTGGTGGAGCTCGATGGCGCGGCGCACGACCTCCGTCTTGCGCGCGAGGGTCTCGTCGTTGATGCCGGTGCCACGGCCGGTCACTTCCGCCGGGTCGGTGTCCGTGAACACCGAGATCAGGGCCGCCGAAGCCGTTGTGTTGGCGATACCCATCTCGCCGGTGAGCAGGGCCTTGTTGCCGGCCGACACCAGGTCGCGGGCGGTCTCGATACCCACCTCGATGGCCTGCCTGGCCTCCTCGCGGGTCATCGCCGGCCCGGTGGTCATGTCGGCCGTGCCCGGGCGGACCTTGCGGGGCAGCAGGCCCGGGGTGGCCGGAAGCTCCGCGGCGACGCCCACGTCGACGATGCAGACCTCTGCACCCACCTGGCCGGCGAAGGCGTTGCAGACCGCTCCCCCGCCGAGGAAGTTGGCCACCATCTGCGCGGTGACCTCCTGCGGCCAGGGGGTGACGCCCTGGGCGTGCACACCGTGGTCGCCGGCGAAGATCGCGACGGCCGCGGGCTCCGGGATCGGCGGCGGGCACTGGCGGGACAGCCCGGACAGCTGCGCGGAGATGATCTCCAGCATGCCGAGCGCACCGGCCGGCTTGGTCATCCGCTTCTGCCGCTCCCACGCCTCGCCGAGCGCCTTGGCGTCCAGCGGGCGGATCTGCGCGACGGTCTCGCCGAGCAGGTCGTGCGGTTCCTCGCCGGGCAGGGCGCGGCGGCCGTACGTCTCCTCGTGCACGACCCACGACAGCGGGCGGCGCTTGGACCAGCCCGCCTGCATCAGCTCCGGCTCGTCCGGGAACTCGTCGACGTACCCCACGCACAGGTAGGCGACGACCTCCAGGTGCTCGGGCAGACCGAGAGCGCGTACCATCTCGCGCTCGTCGAAGAAGCTGACCCAGCCGACGCCGAGGCCCTCGGCGCGGGCCGCGAGCCAGAGGTTCTCGACCGCGAGCGCGGAGGAGTACGGGGCCATCTGCGGCTGGGTGTGCCGGCCCAGGGTGTGGCGACCGCCGCGGGTGGGGTCCGCGGTGACGACGATGTTCACCGGGGTGTCGAGGATCGCTTCGATCTTCAGTTCCTTGAACTGCTTCGCCCGCCCCTTCGGCAGCGACTTGGCGTACGCGTCGCGCTGACGCATGGCCAGGTCGAGCATCGCGCGCCGGGTCTCGGCGGAGCGGATGACCACGAAGTCCCAGGGCTGCGAATGACCCACGGAGGGTGCGGTGTGGGCGGCCTCCAGGACGCGGAGGAGCACCTCGTGCGGGATGGGGTCGCTGCGGAAGCCGTTGCGGATGTCGCGGCGCTCGCGCATGACCTTCAGTACGGCCTCGCGCTCGGCGTCGTCGTAGGGGGGCGCGGCCGGGCCGGTGGACTGCCGCGCTTCTGCCACTTCGGCCGTGCCCTCTTCCTGGTCGGCGGCCCGGGTGTCCAGGTCCTCCGCGTGCTGTACGAGTTCCACGAGTTCGGGGGCCGGCTCCATGTCGGCCTCGCGGGGGGCCGGGACGGTGGCCACGGGTTCGGGACTCGCCGGGATCTCGGCCCCCTGCTCCTGCGTGGGGAGGACGACAGGGTGCGGCGGGGTGGGAGCCAGGTGCGGGGTGGTCGGCACCGAGCCCTCCACCGGGACGAACTGGCCCACGGGCTGGTCCGGCGGAGGCTCCGACGGGAGACCGGCCACGTCCTGCGGCTGCGCCTCCGCGGGCTGCTGGGCCGGGGCGGGGGTCGCCTCCGGGGCCGGCGTGGCTGCGGCCGCGTCCGCCGTGGGCTCGGGCTGCGGAACGGGGCGCTCCGCTGCAAGCTGGTCGGCGGTGTGGTCCGTGACGGGGGCGGAGGGGCTTGTGACGGCGGTACCGGTCACGTCGTGAGCCTCCCCGGCCGGGGCACCCGGCTGCGCGTCCTGCACGGGTGGCGTGGCCTCGGCCGTCTGCAGGGCCTGCTGCTGATCGGCGTCGGGGGGTTGGGGGGACGACGGTTCGGTGGAGGTGGCCGCAGCGGGAGCGTCCGTGGGCTGGGGCTGCGCGGCGTCCGTGACGGCGGGGGCGCCGGGGGCCGTGTCCGAGGGCTGCGCGGGCGCGGGGGCCTCGGGTGCGCTGTCGGCTACGGCGGAGGCGGGGGCCTGCGGCGCATCGGGGGCGGCCAGTTCGGGCTCGGCGGCCTGCGGCGCGGCCGATGCAGCCTGCTCGGGCCCGGAGACCTGCGGCACGTCGGACGCAGCCTGCTCGGGCTCGGCGGCCTGCGGCACGTCGGGGGCGGTGGTCGCAGGGGCCTGCGGCACGTCGGGGGCGGTGGTCGCAGGGGCCTGCGCCAAATCGGGGGCATCCGTGGCGGGAGCCTGCGCCAAATCAGGGGCAGCCGTCGCAGCAGCCTGCGCCGCTTCGGGCGTGCCGGTTTCCGGCGCGGACTCGGGCACCACGGTCTCCGGCATCTGCGCGACCTCGGATGCGGCCATCGCCTGCTCAGGAGTCCCGTCGGGTGCGGGGGCGGCTTCTGCGAGCTGGGGGGTTTCAAGGGCGCTGATTCCGGCATCCGGGAACTGTCCGGAGCCGGCGCCCGCCATCTCGGCAGCCGCGACGGCCTGTCCGGCATCCGGCGACTGCGCGGCCCCGGCACCATGTCCGGCACCCGTGGGTTGCCCATGTCCGGCACCCGTGGCCGGCAGGGAGCCGTCCCCGTGCCCAGCACCCGCGCTCTGCACAGAACCCTCCCCATGCCCAGCACCCGAGGCCCCCACGCCCCTCCGCACCTGGCCGGCGAGCCCGTCAGCCTGAGCCACGGCCGCCTGGTCGGAGCCCGCGGCAGACGCGGTCCCGGAAGGCTCTCCGCCCCCCGACTCCGACACGCCGCCCAGCGCCTCCCCCGCGCCCGCGGGCGACGTCCCCTCAGCCGCCGGCCACGTCTGCGCGGCGTACGCCTCGTTGTGGCCGAAGGCCCCCACGGCCTCCGTCGCGAGTCGGGTCACCGCGGCCTGTGCGGCGCCCACCGGCTCGGTCTGGTGATGTGTGGCGGGGACAACCGTTTCCGCAGGCGTCGCCTCCTCGCCGACCGGCGTCTGGGCATGGGCCTGGCCGCCCCACGGCACCGCGCCCTGCGGGGGCGTCTCGCGCACGCGAGGGACGTCGAGGTACTCGGGGCCGGAGGTCGGCGGGCTCGGCTGGCGCGCCGGCACACCCGCGGGGCCGCGGTCGGCGAGGGAGCGGACCGGGCTCGCGGAGGCGTCGGGGATCGGCGGGCCGAGGTGCAGCGGACGCCGGTGGGTCGACGGCGCGGCCGGTGTCGACGGCGGGGTCGGGTCGGGCAGCCGGACCCCGCCGAGGTCGACCGCACCGCTGTCGCGGCCGGACATCTCGTGCGCGTCGGGTTCGTGGACGGCCTCGACGACCGGCTCGGGCGGGGGCGGGGCCACTTCGTTGCCCCAGGCGCCCTGGGCGCCGGGGAGGAGCAGGTCTTCGTCTTCCGCGGGCGTCTCGGAGAGGTAGGTGTACGCGCTGGGCGCGGGGACGCCCGGCTGCTCCACCATGCCTGCGTTCTCCGGCAGCCCCTCGCCCGGGACCTGGCCGGTGTCAGTCATGCGTACCCCTCGCCCATCGGTTGATGCTCCTACGACCAGCTCACCCGGAACGGCGCACCGACCGCCCCGTAGTGAAGAACGAGCGTGCGTGCCCAGCGGCACGAACGACCCGCCGGAAAAGGCGACAAAGCCATTCAGTGGCATTGTCACGGTCGTCCCTCCGCCACGTCAGCCTGATCCGCGACGGCCCGCTGTGGACTGCGCCACGTTGCGCGTCCTCCGGTTCTGCCGTACCACACCCCACCCAAAACGGGTGTGTTTTCCGGACATTGACCGACGAAGCGTCGGGCGTCCGAGTGCGGTACAACGATCGGCCAGCCTACCGCGCGCGGTACGACAACCGGATCACGGGGACGGAACCGGAATCAGGACATGCGATCGGGCAGCACACCGCTGAGCAGGAACGCGACGCTCCGTTCCTTCTCCGTCCAGGCCCTGGTGTCGAGTTCGACGGACTGCAGGAGTGCGCACTCCACGTCGTAGCCGTGCTCGGTCAGATCGCGGCCGACGAGTTCGGCCTCGTCCCGGGTGGCGGCATGGCTGACGATGCGCTGCGGGCGGCGGTCGGCGACCGCGGAGACCACGGCCGCTCCCCCGCCGCCGACCCGGACGACGTCCGGTTCGGGCAGGTTCTCCAGGACGTGCGGGGCGGTGCCGTGGACGATCTGGAGCTGGACGCCGAAGCGGCGTGCGGCGGCCTCGGTGCGGGCGCAGGCGCCGGGGTCCCGGTCGACGGCGATGACGGCGGCGCCGGCCCGGGCGGCCTCGGTGGCGAAAGCGCCGCTGCCGCAGCCGATGTCCCAGACCAGGTCGCCGACGCGGGGTCCGAGGCGGGCGAGTTGGGCCGCGCGCAGCGTTTCGGTCTCGCCCTCGCCGAGCCGTCCCTCGTACGCCTCGGCGGGCAGGGTCCAGCCACGGGGGCCCGCGCCCGGGTCGCGGCCGGCGATCCAGCCGTCGCCCGCGCCGGCCGGGCCGGCCGGGCCGCCGATGACGATGACGACGTTGGGGTCGCGCCAGGTGTGGTCGGCGGCCTTGTCGGACGTGACGACGGTGACCTGCTCGCGCCCGGTACCGAGTTCCTCGCAGATGACGAAGGTGCGGTGGATTCCGTCCAGGAGCAGGCCGAGTTCGGCGGGGCCTGCGCCGGGTGAGGTGAGAACCGCGACCTTGGTGTGGGCCCGGCATACATTCACCGCACGTCGCAGGGTGCGGCGGTGTGCGACGACCACCTGCGCGTCGTCCCAGGGCATTCCGGCGCGGGCGAAAGCGGCGGCGACCGAGGAGACGGCGGGGACGACTTCGACCTCCAGGCCGAACTCTGGCGCCCTCAGGGTGCGTACGACACCGAAGAAGCCGGGGTCGCCGTCGGCGAGCACGACCGCGGTGCCGCGGTGTGCGGCGATACGGCGGGCGGCGAGGGCGACGCTGCCGAGGCGGATGCGCTCGGCGGTGCGGGGCACCTCGGTGAGCGCAAGGTGGTGGGCGGCACCGGCCACCAGGGTGGCGGCGCCCAGGGCGGCGCGTGCCGCGGCGGTCAGCGGAGAGCCGTCCCAGCCGATCACCGTGACCCGGTCGGCCATCGTCGTCAGTCTCCAGGGTGTTTGCGCAGGTCGTCGGGTGTGGCCCGCGGGCAGGCGGGCTCCGTGAGCGTACCTGGTGGTCGCGGGGCGCGCCGGGGCGCGGTCGCCCGTGGCATCAGTTCCAGTCCGAGTACGACGTGAAACCCCCGGTGTCGGCCAGTTGCTCGGCCGCGCCCTCCAGGTCCTCGGGCAGCAGGCTCCACACGATGTAGTCGGTGCGCACCTCGGTCCAGGTGTCGTCGGCGGTGCGGGTGCGCGCTATGCAGGCGCCGCGCAGGACGCCCTCGCTGATGCAGCCGATCTTCTGGGCCACCTGCTGCGAGGCGGTGTTGTCGGCGGCGGTGCGCAGTTCGATGCGTTCGAGCTTCTGGTCCCCGAGGAGCCATTGCGCGGTGGCGAGCGCGGCCTCGGAGGCGTAGCCCTCGCCGCGCGCCCAGGGGGCCACGATGTAGGACATCTCGGTGGAACGCACATGCCAGTCGGTGCGGGCGAGCTGGATGACGCCGACCAGGCGCTGGGTGAGGAACTCGGTGACGGCGAGGGCGAGGCCGCGGCCGGTGCTGCGCTCGGTGGGCGCGTACTCGGTGATCCAGGTGTGTGCGTCGTCCTCGGTGAAGGGCTGGCCCACGTCGGTCCAGGCGATGACCTGCTCGTCGTTCATCATCTCGGCCAGGGCGGGGACGTCGTCCTCGTCGAAGGGGCGCAGCACCAACCGCTCCGTGCTGATGGAGATGTTGGGGAAGGTGCTCGTCATGACGCCGCTCCGTAGCCTTCGAACCGTCAGGGCCTGCTGAACTGCCCAGCATGCAGCATGAAAGCACCGAACCGCACCACGGGGTCCCCTCCCGGTGAGGGAGGGGACCCCGTGCGGCGCGGGACCGTCAGAAGGAGGCGATCACGGAGCCGTCGTACTCGTTCTCGATGAACTTCTTGACCTCGGCGGAGGTGAGGAGTTCGGCGAGCTTCTTCACGCGCGGGTCGTCCTCGTCGCCCTCCTTGACGGCGAGGAAGTTGCCGTAGGGGTTGTCCTCGGCGGACTCCAGGACGAGGGCGTCGTCGGCGGGCTCGAGGTCGGCCTCGATGGCGTAGTTGCCGTTGACGACCGCGGCGTCCACGTCGTCGAGGGAGCGCGGGGTCTGGGCCGCCTCCAGCTCCTTGAACTCGAGGTTCTTCGGGTTCTTGGTGATGTCCGCGGGGGTCGCTTCGTTGCCCACGCCGTCCTTGAGGGTGATCAGGCCGTTGTCGGCGAGCAGCTTCAGCGCCCGCGCCTCGTTGACCGTGTCGTTCGGGACGGCGATGGTGGCACCGCTCTTCAGGTCGTCGGCGCTCTTGATCTTGTGGGAGTAGAGGCCGAGCGGCTCCAGGTGGACCGTGACGACGGGCACGATGTGGGTGCCGTTCTTCTTGTTGAAGTCGTCGAGGTACGGCTGGTTCTGGAAGTAGTTGGCGCCGACCGAGCCGTCCTCCGTCGCCGTGTTCGGCGTGACGTAGTCGGTGAACTCCTTGACCTCCAGGTCGAGGCCCGCGTCCTTCGCCAGGTTGTCCTTGACGAAGGTGAGGATCTCGGCGTGCGGGGTGGGGCTCGCGGCGACGATCAGGGGGCCGTCGGCGTCGGCGGAGCCGGAGCCGCTGTCGGAGGAGCCGCATGCGGTGAGCCCGAAGGTGAGGGCTCCGACGGCGAGGGCGGCGGCGGTGATCTTGGCGGTGTTACGCACGAAAAGTGCCTTTCCTTATGGGTGGAGCGACCCCGTCTTGGGTGTACGGGGGGGTTCTTGGGATGCTCAGGCGACCTTGCCGACGTCGGCTGCGGCCGGCTCCTTCGCCTTCAGCAGGCGGAGCTTGGGGCCGGGGCCGGAGCGGGCGCCGCGGCGGTGCAGGGAGCGGGCCGCATAGTCGCCGGCGAACTGGATGAACGCGATCACGACGGCGAGGAGCGCCACGGTGATCCACATCAGGCCGGTCTCGAAGCGCTGGTAGCCATAGCGGACGGCGAGGTCGCCGAGGCCGCCGCCACCGACGGTGCCGGCCATGGCCGAGTAGCCGATGAGGGCGATGACCGTGGTCGTCGTGCTGGCGATCAGCGAGGGCAGCGCCTCCGGGACCAGGACCTTGCGGACGATCGTCCAGGTGTTGCCGCCCATCGACTGGACGGCCTCGACGAGCCCGTGGTCCACCTCGCGGACGGCCGTCTCGACCAGGCGGGCGAAGAACGGGATGCCGCCGATGGCGAGCGGCACGATGGCGGCCTCGCTGCCGATGGTGGTGCCGGTGACCCAGCGGGTGAAGCTCATCAGCGCGACCATGAGGATGATGAACGGCAACGAGCGGCCGATGTTCACGATCTGCCCGATGACCTTGTTCGCCACGGTGTTCTGCAGCAGGCCGCCCTTGTCGGTGAGGACGAGCAGGACACCGATGGGCAGTCCGAGGACGACCGCGATCAGGGTGGACCAGCCGACCATGATCAGGGTCTCGGTACACGCCTGCTCCAGCAGGGGCTGCATCTCGGACCAGGTCACTTGGCACCTTCCTTCACCAGTACGGGCTCGTCGCCCAGGACGTCGATCTGCAGGCCCTGTTCGCGAAGGAAGCCGATCGGGACGACGTTGTCCTCGTAGCGGCCGGGCAGTTCGATGCGCATCCGGCCGACCTGGAGGCCGCCGACGGTGTCGATGGCGGCGCCGAGGATCGATATGTCGATGTTGTAGGTGCGCGACAGCTGGGAGATGACGGGCTGGGTGGCGGCCTCTCCGTGGAAGGTGACGTCGAGGACGGTGCGGTCGTCGGCGGAGGCCTCACCGCCCACCGGGAAGAGCGCGGAGGCCAGCTCCGAACCGGGGGTGGCGAGCAGCTCGCTGACGGTGCCGGACTCGACGATGCGGCCCTTGTCCATCAGGGCGGCCGAGTCGCAGATGCTCTTGACGACGTCCATCTCGTGCGTGATGAGCAGGACGGTCAGACCGAGCTGCTGGTTGAGGTCGCGCAGCAGCTTCAGGATCGAGCGGGTCGTCTCCGGGTCGAGGGCGCTGGTGGCCTCGTCGGACAGCAGCACCTTGGGGTCGCCGGCCAGGGCGCGGGCGATGCCGACCCGCTGCTTCTGGCCGCCGGAGAGCTGGGCCGGGTAGGCCTTGGCCTTGTCCGCCAGGCCCACCAGGTCGAGCAGCTCAAGTGCCTTGCGGGAGCGCTCCTTGCCCGAGGTGCCGAGGATTTCGAGCGGCAGCTCGACGTTGTCCTGCACGGTCCGGGTGGACAACAGGTTGAAGTGCTGGAAGACCATGCCGATCCGGCTGCGCGCCCGCCGGAGTTCCTTGCCGGCGCGGGGTCCGCGGCCGGCGAGCGCGGTGAGGTCCTGGCCCGCAACGGTGACCGTGCCGGAGGTGGGGCGCTCGAGGAGGTTGATGCAGCGGATGAGCGAGGACTTGCCGGCGCCGGACTGACCGATGACGCCGTACACCTCGCCTTCGCGGACGTGCAGGTCGACGCCGTCGAGGGCGGTGACCTCGCGGCCGCGTGAGCGGTAGACCTTGGTCAGGCCCGAGGTGGTGATCACGTGGTTTCCGTCACTGTCGAGTACGCGGGCGTGGGTGTGCCCTGGTACGGAGGTAAGAGGTGCGCGATGGGGGTGCCCCACGCCGTTCAGGCAGTGGAGGAGGCTGGGTCACGTACGGGCAGGGGCGTACGGACATGCCACGGCGGCTCGCTTCGGGGCGCGAGGCTCAGGGGGTGCAGGGGCCCTCTAGAAGGCGCACATTCGACACATACAGCGAGCACCGGGCGTCATGGTCGCCTCGGTCGCAGGGATGCGGCTGCTCGTCGTGGTCATGCGATCAGTAAAGCAGACGTATGAACGCATCCGAGAACCGCTGTCCGCATGCCGGACAGCGGTGGACAGTCGTCAGTCCCGGACGGAGATCTCCACGCCCTCGGCGGTGACCAGCGCGGACAGGGCCGAGAGGTCCTTCACCACCAGGTCGGCGGTCAGCTCATGGGCCTGGTGGGTTGTGGCCAAGGCCACGGTGGTCATCCCGGCGGCGCGGCCGGCCTGGAGTCCGGCGGGGGCGTCCTCGAAGACGACGCAGCGGGCCGGGTCGACGCCGAGTTCACGGGCGGCGAGCAGGTAGGGCTCGGGGTCGGGCTTGCCGCGGGTGACGTCGTCGGCGGCGATCAGGGTCTTGGGGAGGACGCCGACGGCGTCGAGACGGGCCTCGGCCAGCCGGCGGGTGGCGGAGGTGACGACGGCCCAGCGGTCGGCGGGGAGGGAGTCGAGGAAGGCCCTGGTACCCGGCAGCAGGCGCACGCCTCCGTTGGACACGTCCTCCACCTCCAGCTTCTCGATCCGCGCGACGGCCTCCGGCACGACATCGGCGGGCAGCAGGTCGGCGGCTATCTCGGCGGCGGTACGCCCGTGCAGTTCGATCTGCGCGAAGTGCTCGGCCGTGAGGCCGTACTCCCCGGCCCACCGGGTCCAGCAGCGGTTCACGGAGTCGAGGGAGGAGACGAGGGTGCCGTCGTTGTCGAACAGGAGTGCTTCAGCGCGGATCTTCATGGCCCCGACCCTACGGGGCACCGCGGGGGTGGCAGCATCAGGCCTTTTGGCCCGTAATAGGGTCGCTGCATGCTTGATGCCCTGACGCTGGCGACCGGTGTCGCCGCGCTACTGCTCGCCGCGTGGTGCGGTTGGGCCGCGTACCGTGATCAGCCGACGAAGGACTGGCACTTCATCGGGATGGCCGTGGTGTCGGTGCTGGCACTGGTCCAGCTGGTCGTCGGGGTCGTGCAGTTGGCACGGGGCGAGAAGCCGGAGCAGGGGACGACGATCTTCGTGGCGTACCTGCTGGGGGCGTTCGCGTGCATCCCGGCCGCAGGGTTCATGTCGCTGGCGGAGCGGACGCGGTGGGGGTCGGTGACGGTGGCCGCCGGCGGTGTGGTGCTGGCCGTCCTGGAGGTGCGGCTCTATGACATCTGGGGAGGCTGAGGTGGCCACGACGACCAGGACACGGCTGATCAGTGGGCCCGGCGTGCTGCTCGTGTGGTTGTACGGCGTGATGGTCGTGGGGGCGGTGTCGCGATCCGGGTACCAGATCGCGACCGAGTTCGACCGGGCGCCGCTCGCCTATTCGCTGTCGGCGGTTGCGGGAGTCGTGTACGGGTTCATCACGTACTCGCTGGTGCGGGGCGGGGAGACGGCCCGCAGGGCGGCGCTGGTGTGCTGCGCCGCCGAGCTGGTGGGTGTGCTCGTCGTCGGCACGTGGACGCTGGTGGAGCCGTCGGCCTTCCCCGATGCGACCGTGTGGTCCGACTTCGGCATGGGGTATCTGTTCATTCCGGTTCTGTTGCCGGTTTCCGCGCTGTACTGGTTGCGCAAGTCGCGGGCCGAGCAGCCGGGTTGAGTGCCGCCTGCGGGTGCGGGTTGTGTGCGGCTTGCCGCGCAGTTCCCCGCGCCCCTTTTCACCGGCGTTGCCCCTGACGCCCGTCAAGCAGTGGTCGCGTATTTTTCTGCGGGCTTTTCGAGGACGATCATCGGCACCCCGTCCGTGCCCTCCGACGTACCCACCGTCTCGTAGCCGACCCGGCGGTACAGGCGCAGGTTGCTCTCGCTGCGGTGGCCGGTGTGGAGGCGGAACTTCTTGGCGCCGCGTTCCTCCGCGAGTGCCGCCTCGGCCGCGCGCAGCAGCCTCGCGCCGATGCCGTGGCCCTGCATGCGGGGGTGGACGCACAGGCGGCTGATGGAGGCGGCGCCGTCCTCGGTCACCGCGCCGCGTACGGAGCCGATCACCTCGTCGCCGAGGCGGGCCACGAACACGCAGTCGGTGGCGACCTCCTGGCGGACGGAGTCGAGGGTCTGGACGAGCGGGTCGATGCGGTAGTTGCCGTACAGCGCGGCCTCGCTCTGGAAGCACAGGTACTGCAGCTTGAAGATCTGCTCGGCGTCCTGGTCGGTCGCCTCGGAGATGATCACGCTCATGCCCATGTGTGCACGCCTCCCGCTCACCTGTTGCCTGTCGTCCCCCACTCCTATCCCCGCACTTCACGAGCCGCAACCTCCGCTGCAAGCAATCGCCGTAGACATCCCAGACATCTGGAACGTTCCGGCCCCAGGCTGCCCTGTGAGATACCCAACTCCCCCGCGATTTCCCGGTATGTGAGGTCCTTCGGCGACAGAAGGGCTTCGAGGAGCGTGGGGCAGCGGCCCGGCAGCCGGCGCACCGCGTCGCGCAGGGCGCGGCGGCGGGCGGCGGCGAGGGCGAGCTGTTCGGGGCCGCGGTCGCCGTCCTCGGCGGGTTCGCTGTCGTACGGTCGCTCGAGTCTGATGGTACGGCGGGTGCGGCGGGCCTCCGAGCGGACGGCCCTGCGCAGCCAGCGCTCGGGGTCGTGGGGCGGACCGTCGGCGTCGAGGCGCTCCAGCAGGCGCAGCCAGACCGCCTGTTCCAGGTCGCCGGGTTCGGTGCCGGCGGCCGGCGCCTCGGCGGATGCTTCCGCGGCGAGCAGCGGGCGCAGTGTGGTGAGCAGGTCGTGCGTCATATGCGGCACGACGCGGCCGCCCGGCGGCGGGTTGCCCCGGGCGGCCGACTGTCGCTCCGAACGGTGAACGGGGACTCAGCCGTTGACGAAGTCCTCGCGGGCCAGCAGGCCGGTGTCGGGGTGGTCGGTGAAGATGCCGTCGATGCCGGTCGCGAAGTACGCCCGGTAGGCGCCGAAGACATCGCCGTAGGCGTCCGCGTCGGTGCCCTTGCGGAAGTCGGCCGGCAGGAAGGGGTTCTCGTTGCGCAGGGTCCAGGGGTGCAGGACCAGGCCGACCTTGTGCGCGTCGGTGACGAGGGCGGTCGGCTCGGTGAGCTTGCCGGCGGCGTCCTTCGGGATGACGAGGTCGAGGGTGGGGCCGATGCCCTGCGCGTAGGAGGCGATCTCCCTGAGGCCGGCCGGCTTGATCAGGTCGGCGACCGTGCGGGGGTCACCGGTCTCGACGAAGTCCCAGGGACGGGTGCTCGCGCCGGACAGCAGGACGACGAGCGGGTTGTCGACCAGCTTGTTGAGGCGCTGGATGCTGGTGGGCTCGAAGGACTGGAGGATGACCGGCGAGTTCCACTTGTTGCGCCCGTACTTGCGCAGCACCTTGGCGACCCGCTCCTCCAGGCCGAGGCCCAGCTTGCGGAAGTACGTGGGGTGCTTGAGCTCGGGGTAGATCCAGACCTGCCTGCCGCGCCGGCGGGTCTGCTCCTCCTGCCACTGGAGCACCTCCTCGAAGGTGGGGATCTCCCAGCGGCCGTTGTACAGGGTGTTGTGCGGCCGGTTGGCCGGGATGCGCTCGGTCGCACGCAGCGTCTTCAGCTCGGCGAGCGTGAAGTCCTCGGTGAACCAGCCGGTGGTGGAGACGCCGTCCAGCACCTTGGTGGTCTTTCGGTCGGCGAACTCGGGGTGGTCGGCGACGTCCGTGGTGCCGCCGATCTCCGGCTCGTGCCGGCAGACGAGATGACCGTCCTTGGTGGGCACCAGGTCGCCGGCCTCGACGATGTCGGCGCCCATGTCGAGGGCCAGCTGGTACGAGCCGAGGGTGTGCTCGGGGCGGTAGCCGCTGGCGCCGCGATGGGCGACGATCGTCGGCACGGGCAGGGACTTCATTCCGCGGCCTCCATGTCGCGCATCGGCTCTCGCCGTGCCGGACAGACCGAGGACGGCTCCGCTCGCGCCGAGCACGGCCGCGCCGAGGAGCGCCCGCCGTCCGGTGCCGGTGGCGTTCTCCTGCGCCTGCTCGTTCGACTCCTGCGGTCCCATCAGCGGCCTCCCTGCCGTCGACTCGTCGGTGCGCGCCGATCGTAGGGGGGTGGACGTGTCTGTCGGGAGGCCTCGGTTCGAACACGTGGATGACGCTGGATGTCGTATGGGGTACGTATTCCAGCCGCCTCATGACGGCCCGTCGGCATCGGCATCGGCCGCCGGGGTAGCCGGGCGTTAGGCCTCCCGCGCGATGTCCGTCACATCGTCGCGTACGGGTTACGCGCCGCCTCCGACGCGCCACCGCAGGTAAACGTACGTCAACAGTGCGTAAGGCCTCGGTGAACCCGATGTCCCCGATGTGCGCGACCCGTGCCGCCGCGAGTATCGTCCTCACCTGCACAGACATAGACCGAATCCCTTGACGTCCCAGACACCACCAGACACCCGTTGGCATCCCCTTGACACCGGAGGGTCCGTTGTCCCGCTTCGCGCTCATCAAGGCAGTGCTCGGTCCGATCATGCGCCTGATGTTCCGCCCCCGGGTGGAGGGTGTGGAGCACATCCCCGGCGACGGTCCGGTCATCCTGGCCGGCAACCACCTCACGTTCATCGACTCGATGATCCTGCCGCTGGTCTGCCACCGCCAGGTGTTCTTCATCGGCAAGGACGAGTACGTCACCGGCAAGGGCGTAAAGGGCCGGCTGATGGCGTGGTTCTTCACCGGCGTCGGCATGATCCCGGTCGACCGGGACGGCGGCAAGGGCGGTGTCGCGGCGCTGATGACCGGCCGCCGGGTGCTGGAGGAGGGCAAGGTCTTCGGCATCTACCCGGAGGGCACGAGGTCTCCCGACGGGCGGCTGTACCGAGGGCGCACCGGCATCGCGCGGCTCACCCTGATGACCGGGGCGCCGGTCGTCCCGTTCGCCATGATCGGCACCGACAAGATCCAGCCGGGTGGCGCGGGCATGCCCCGGCCGAGCCGGGTGACGGTGCGGTTCGGTGAGGCGATGGAGTTCTCGCGGTACGAGGGGATGGACCGGGACCGGTACGTCCTGCGGGCCGTCACCGACTCGGTGATGGCCGAGGTGATGCGGCTGTCCGGGCAGGAGTATGTGGACATGTACGCCACGAAGGCCAAGGAAGCGGCGTAGCTCCGCTGGTTCGCCGGGGGGGGTCGGGGGACTGCGGGTGGTTTCGTTGTCTGCGGGTTCGTTGTGGCTGGTCGCGCCCACGCGGCGGAGCCGCAAATTGAACACAGCCCCGCGCCCCTGGAACCTCGCAGTTCCCGCGCCCCTGAAACCTCGCGCCTTCCCCCGCCCCCTAGCCGCACTAGATCGGCGCGTGCTCCGGTGGGGCGCCGTTTGTGTGGGGCTCGTCTGATGCCGGGAACCACAGGACGAAGGTCGAGCCCTTGCCCACGCGGGAGAAGAGGCGTACCTGGCCGCCGTGGGACTCCACGATCTGTCGGACGATCGCCAGGCCGAGGCCCGCGTGGCGGTCGCGGCCGTTGCCGTTGCCTTTTGCGCGCCAGAAGCGGTCGAAGACGCGGGCCTGGTGGTCGTCGAGGATGCCGGGGCCCTGGTCCTGTACGGCCGTCCACCGCCAGCCCTCGGAGCTGCCGGCCGCGACCGTGATGCGGGTGCCGGGCGGGGCCAGGCGGACCGCGTTGGAGAGCAGGTTGCCGACGGCCCGGCGCAGGGCGTCGTGGTCGCCGATGACCGTGAGGCCGGGCGCCAGTCGGCGGTGCAGGACGAGTCCGCGTTCCGCGGCGAGCGGCGCGAACTCCTCGCAGGCCTCGCCCGCCGTGGCCGCCAGGTCGACGTCGGCGTCGGCGAGGGCGGGCGCGCTGCGGCGGGCGGTGGCGAGCAGGTCCTCGACGAGCCGGGTCATCCGGGTGGTTGCCCGGTCCACGCTGCGGGCGGCGGCACGCCGGTCCTCCTCGTCGGACTCCTCGGCCGTGAGGACGGCGTCCAGGTTGGCGCGGATGATGGCGAGCGGGCTGCGCAGCTCGTGCGAGGCGTCGTCGATGAGCTGGCGCTGGGCGCGGAAGGCCTCGTCGAGCCGGTCGAGCATGGAGTCGACGGTGTCGGCGAGTTCGCGCAGCTCGTCCTTCGGGCCGGTGAGGCGGATGCGCTGGGAGAGGTCGGTGGCCTGGATCTCGGCGGCGGTGCGGGAGATGGCGCGTACGGGGCGCAGGGCGCGGCCGGAGAGGATCCAGCCGATCACCGGGCTGGCGACGGCGAGGACGCCGAGCACGGCGAAGGAGAAGTTGCGCAGGTTGCCGAGGGTCTCGTAGTTGACGGCCGCCTCGACCTCCTGGAGCTTCACGACGTCGATCTCACCGATGTAGACGTCGTTCACGTACTTCTTCGCCGAGAACTGGTTGCTGACCGGGTGGGCCTCGCCGCTGCGTTCGACCGCGAGGTAGGTGGCGCCGAGGACGAGGGCGGTGAGGACGAAGAGGAGGCCGGAGTAGAGGACGGTGAGGCGGAAGCGGATGGTGTGGGTGAAGGCAGGCAGACGCGGACGGCGCGGGCGCTTCATGGCGTCTCCTTGAGGCGGTAGCCCTGCCGTATCACCGTCTCGATGAGCGGCTCGTCCTCGCCGGTGACCTTTCGGCGCAGGGAGCCGACCGTGACGCGGACGGTGTTGGTGAACGGGTCGGCGTGCTCGTCCCAGACGTGCTCCAGCAGTTCCTCCGCGGGCACGACCCGGCCGGGGCGGGTCATCAGATAGTGCAGGACGCCGAACTCCTTGGGGGTGAGCCGGAGCGGCCGGTCGCCGCGGAACGCCTCGAAGCGGGCGGTGTCCAGCCGTAGTTCGCCCACCTCGACGACCGCGGTGCCGCCGTCCTCGCGGCGCAGCAGGGCGCGTATGCGGGCGAGGAGTTCGGGCAGGGCGAAGGGTTTCACCAGGTAGTCGTCGGCACCCTCGTCGAGGCCGCGCACCCGGTCGGCGAGCCGGTCGCGGGCGGTCAGCATCAGGATGCGGGGCCCTCCGGGGGCGGCGCGGACGGCCCGGCAGACGGAGAACCCGTCGCCGTCGGGGAGGTTCAGATCCAGCAGGACCAGGTCGTAGTCGTTGACGGCGAGCTTCTCGGTGGCCGTGTCCACGTCCGGGGCGACGTCGACGGCATAGCCGGCCCGGACGAGCCCGACCTTGAGCGCAACGACCAGATCTTCCTCGTCCTCGACCACGAGCAGCCTCATCACAACCTCCTGACCTGCAACGCCCCCGCTCACCCGCCGTCGATGATCGTCCGCGCCGCATCCACCGCGTCACCCACGGGAATGGCGAACCCGATACCGATGGACCCGCCCCTCTCCTGGTCCAACGTCGCAATGGCCGTATTGATGCCGACGACCCGCCCGTCGTCGTCGACCAGCGGCCCACCGGAGTTGCCCGGATTGATCGACGCGTCGGTCTGCAGCGCCCGCCGCTGGCCTCTCTCACCGAGCCGGACCGGGCGGTCGAGGGCGCTGACGATGCCGGAGGTGACCGTGCCGCTCAGGCCCAGCGGCGAGCCGATCGCCAGAACGGTGTCACCCACGGCCGGACGGCCGCCCGTGGCCAGCTCGGCCGCATCCAGTCCACGCCCGGTCTCCGGTTCGAGGACGGCGACGTCGTGCGCGGGGTCGTCCCCGATCACCTCCGCCCGCAGCCGCCGCCCGTCCTGCAGCTCGACGGTCACCTCGGAACTCCCCTCCACCACATGGGCGTTGGTGAGGACCCGGCCGCGCTCGTCGAAGACGAACCCCGAGCCCTGGCCGCGCGCCGTCTCGACGGACACCACGCTGGGCAGGACGCGCGCGGCGACGCCTTCGAGGTCGCCCGCCTGCCGGGCCGCCGGTGCGGCCGGGTCGGTGTCGCCGAGAGCCCCGGCCGCGTAGCCGGCGACGCCGCCCGCGAGGACGGCGGCGAGGAGGGTGACGACGAGGGGGCGCGGGGTGCGTGCGGGGCGGGCGGGTGGGGGGTGCGGGGCGACGTACGGGGAGGTCGGCGGGTCGGGCCGAGGGACGGTCCGGCCGGGGAGAGAGGGCACCCTCCCGGACAGGAACGCCGGGCCTCGCGGGGCCCCCAGGCCGGGTTCCGTGCGGGACTGTTGCGTCGGCGTCAGCGTCGGCGTCCGCGGGCCGCTCGGGTCGTCTGTCACGGGCCTGTCTCCTTGTGATGTGGGCCGGTTCACGGGATCCGGGAGAACCACAGCAGTGACGTCGCGGCCGCGAGGAGCGCGGTGAGGAGACCGGCCGCCACGAACCACTGCCAGATCTCGCGTTCCTCGGTGCGGTGGCCGACGGAGCTGCCGATGTCCTCGTAGACCGCCTGGAGTTCCTCTCCGGTCGCCGCCTCGTGGAAGTCGCCGCCCGTCGTCGTGGCGAGTTCCGCCAGCGCCGGTCCGTCGACCGGGACGGGGACGCTGTCGCCGGACGGGAGGGTGATCGTGCCTTCCTGGGTGCCGTAGGCGATCGTCGACACCGGGATGCGGTCGGCGGCGGCCTCCCGGGCGGCCGACTCCATCGAGCGGCCCGTGGTGTTGGAGCCGTCGGAGAGGAGCACGATGTGGGCGGGCGGCGGTTCGGTCTCGGCCTGTTCGTCGAGCGCGCGGACCGCGTTGCGGGCGGCGACGACGGCGTCGCCGATCGCCGTGCCCTCGCCGGTGTTCAGGCGCTGGATGGCCGTGCGCAGCACCTCGCGGTCGGTGGTCGGCGGTACCGCGACCGTGGCGGAGCCGCTGAAGGGGACGAGCCCGGCGTTGAACCGCTCCGGCAGCCGGTCCACGAAGGCCAGCGCGGCGTCCCGGGCGGCGGCGAAGCGGGTCGGCTGCACGTCCGTGGCCTCCATGGAGGCGGAGACGTCGAAGGCGACCACGATGGTGGCCCGCTCCCTGGGCACCTGGACCTCGGTGGTCGGCCGGGCGAACCCCACGACGAGCAGCGCGAGCATGCCGCAGAAGGCCGCGGCCGGGACATGCCGCCGCCGGCCGGGTCGGCTCGGCGCGACCTTGTCGAGCAGGTCGAGGTTGGTGAAGCGGACGGCGTACCGGCCGCGTCGGCGCTGCATCACCAGGTAGGCGACGATCAGCGCGGCGAGCGGCACCAGAAGCAGCAGCCAGCCCGGGGACCGCAGACTCATGCCGCCCCGCCTCCCGCCCGCCGCCGCTGCGTCTCGACGTACCGGACGATGTCCCGCACCCAGTCCCGGTCCGTGCGCAGCCGCAGATGCGCGGCGCCGGCCCGGCGTATCGACTGTCTGATCAGCGCCCGCTGCTCCAGTGCGGCCGCCGCGTACCACTCCCTCAACCGCCGCGAGTAGGTGGGGACTTCGCGCCGCCGCCCGGTCTCCGGGTCCACCACCGTGAGCAGTCCGACGGCGGGCAGCTCCAGCTCCCGCGGGTCGACCGTCTCGACGGCGAGCACCTGGTGGCGGCGGGCCGCGGTGCGCAGCGGCTGTTCCCAGCCGGTCTCCAGGAAGTCGGAGACGACGGCGACCAGGCCCCGGGAGGGCAGTGCGCGCAGCGCGTGCAGGGCGTCGGCGAGGGTGTGCTGCGGGACGCCGGGGCCGACCCGCGGCCGGTCGAGGGCGGCGTGCAGGATCGTCAGCAGGTGGCGGCGGCCGGTGCGCGGCGGGATGCGGTGGATACCGGACGGGCCGGTGAGCTGTGCCCCGAGTCTGTTTCCGGCCCGCTCGGTGAGGAACGCGACGGCCGCCGCCGCGCCCACGGCGAGGTCCCGCTTCTCCATCCTCGCCGTGCCGAAGTCCATGCTGGCGGAGGCGTCGAGGACGATCCACGTGGTGAGTTCACGGTCGGCGAGGGTGCGGCGGACGTGCGGGACGGTGGTGCGGGCGGTGGCGTTCCAGTCCATGCGGCGGACGTCGTCGCCGATGACGTACGGACGGGTCTCCGACACCTCGCTGCCGGGACCGGGGACGAGGGAGGCGTGGTCGCCCTGGAGGAGTCCGTCGGGACGCCGGGTGAAGAGCAACTCCAGGTGTTTCAGGGCCTGTTCGGGGGTGAGTTCACGCAGGGTCGGGGTGCTCATGCGGCGGCCTCCTCGGCGGCCTGGCGGGGGCTGATCCGGGGCTGTTCCACCGCCGCGAGCACCTCGTCGACGATCTCGCCGGCGGTGATGCCGTCGGCGAGGGCGTCGAAGGACAGGACCAGGCGGTGCGCGATGACCTCGTGCGCCAGGTCTCGCATGTCGTCGGGCAGGACATGGCCGCGCCCGCGCAGCAGCGCCAGCGCCCGGGCGGCGGCGACCAGGCCGAGGGTGGCGCGCGGACCGGCGCCGTGCGCGACCCGGCTGCCGGGACCGGCGAGTTCGCGGGTGGCGACGACGAGCCGTACGGCGTACTCGGCGACCGCATGGTGCACGAACACCTCGTCGGCCGAGCGCTGGAGCGCGATCAGCCCCTCGGGCGTGAGGACGCGGCGCGGGCGGGGCGGGTCGACGCTCATCCGGTAGAGGATGGCGAGCTCCTCCGACTCGCTGGGAGCGGCGATCTCCACTTTGAGCAGGAAGCGGTCGCGCTGGGCCTCGGGGAGCTGGTAGACGCCCTCGGACTCGATGGGGTTCTGGGTGGCGAGGACGAGGAACGGCTCGGGGACGGACAGGGTGGTGCCGCCGATGGAGACCTGGTGCTCGCCCATGACCTCCAGGAGCGCGGACTGCACCTTGGCGGGGGCGCGGTTGATCTCGTCGGCGAGTACGACGTTGGCCATCACCGGGCCCGGCTCGATGTCGAAGGCCTCCTGGGAGGGGCGGTAGATACGGGTGCCGGTGATGTCGGAGGGGACGAGGTCGGGCGTGAACTGCAGACGGGCGAAGTGACCGCCCGCGACCTGCGCGAGGGTCTTCGCGGCGAGCGTCTTGGCGACGCCGGGGACGCCCTCCAGCAGGCAGTGGCCGCGGGCCAGGACCGCGGTGAACATGCGCTCCACCATGCGGTCCTGGCCGACGATCACCCGCTTGACCTCGAAGAGAGCCTCTTCGAGGAGCTTTCCCTCGGCGGGCAGGGCGGTCACAGCGCGGAGGCGGGGTCGTCCGCGCCGGTGCCCTTGTCCGGGCAGTCGTCGTGGTTCGTGGCGCCGGTGCCCTCCTCGACGACGAACCTGACCTGTTCGCGGGGCGGTTCACCGCCGTCGGCTGCGAGTGCGACGCCGCCTCCGGCGAGGCCCGCGGCGGCCAGGACGGAGGCGGTGACGATCAGATTGCGCGTACGACGTGTCATGGTCGGTGGCTCCTTCAGCCGTGGGATTACGACGTCGGGTACGGAACCAAGACCATCAGGTGGGGGCGAAAACGGGCTTAAAGCCGGTGGGGGCCGGATGGCGAGTGCGGGTTGTCCTACGGCTGGTCGCGCAGTTCTCCGCGTCCCTGACGTGCGCTGTCCAGCCGTTGGCCGCGTAGCAGGAACCACGCTGCCACCGCCGCCACGAGCAGCACCGCCGCGCCCACGCCCGCCGCCAGCGTGAGCCCGTCGACGAAGGACTGCCGGGCCGCGTCCAGCAGGGCCTCGGAGGTGTGCGCGGGCAGGCCCGCGGCGGCCTCGACGGCCCCGCCCAGCGACTCGTGCGCCCCGTCGGGGGTGCCCGCCGGAGCGGTGAAACCCCGGTAGACGCCGGTCACGATCGAGCCGAGCACCGCGATGCCGAGAGCCGCGCCCAGCTCGTACGCCGTCTCGGACACGGCGGACGCCGCGCCCGCCTGTTCCTTCGGCACGCCGGAGAGGATCACGTCGGCGGTCACGGTGAAGGAGAACCCGGCGCCGATGCCTACGACCAGCAGCGCGGCGCCGAGCAGTGGGTAGCCGGTGGAGCGGTCGATCACCGTCAGCGCCGCCAGGGCGAGGCCGACGGCCGCGAGTCCGCCGGAGACCACGGCCCGTACCGAGAAGCGCCGGGCCGCCCGTCCGGCGACCAGACCGGCCGCCACCGCGCCGATCGCGGCGGGCAGTTCGGCCAGGCCCGCCTCGAACGGCCGCCTGCCCTGCACGAGTTGCAGGTACTGGGAGAGGAAGAACACCAGGCCGGACATGCCGAGGACGGTCAGCAGATCGGCCAGCACCGCGCCGCTGAAGCCGCGGTTGCCGAACAGCCGCATGTCCAGCAGCGGCGTGGGCAGGGTCAGCTGGCGCCGGACAAACCCGTAGAGGGCAGCCGCACCCACGAGGCCCGCGGCGAGCGCCGCCCACCCGAAGCCGTGCGCGGCGGCCTCCTTGACGGCGTACACGATGCCGACCATGCCGAGCAGCGACAGCACGACGCTGTACAGGTCCCACGGGCCGGGGTCGGGATTGCGCGACTCCGGGAGCAGCTTGACACCCACCACGACCAGCACCGCCATCACGGGCAGGTTGATCAGGAAGACCGATCCCCACCAGAAGTGCTCCAGCAGGAAACCGCCGGCGACGGGGCCGACCGCCGTACCGGCGGAGGCGGTGGCGCCCCAGATGCCGATGGCGAGGCTGCGTTCGCGCGGGTCGTGGAAGAGGTTGCGGATCAGGGCGAGCGTGGACGGCATCAGGGTGGCACCGGCGACACCGAGCAGCGCCCGGGCCAGGATCATCATCTCCGGCGTCGTCGCATAGGCGTTGAGCACGGACACCGCGCCGAACGCCGTCGCGCCGACGAGCAGGATCCGCTTGCGGCCGATGCGGTCGCCGAGGCTGCCCATGGAGACGAGCAGACCGGCGATGACGAACGAGTAGACGTCGCCGATCCACAGCAGCTGGGTACCGGAGGGCCGCAGGTCCTCGCTGATGTACGGGGTCGCGAGGCCGAGGACGGTGGCGTCGACGGCCACCAGCAGCACGGCGAGCACGAGAACGGACAGCGCGAGCCAGCGGCCCGGGCGCTTCACCGCCTCGGTCGCGGTCGCCGGCTGCAGGGTGCTGGTCATGATTCCTCTCTCCGCAGTGCGCCGCCGAGCAGCAGCTCGACGATCATGGTCTGGAAGTCCTTGGCTGCGACCTTGCCGTCATGGACGGACCAGGCCCCGGCGGCGATCAGGCCGTAGAGGGCCTCGGTGAGCCAGGCGGGGGTCAGGTCGATACGGAACTCGCCGCTGTCCTGGCCACGCCGGAACAGGGCCGAGACCCGGGCGTCGAGCCGGGCCCAGCCCTCGTTCTGCTCCTCACCCTCGAACAGCTGGTTCTCGCTGTAGAGGAAGGAGAGGAGTCCGGCCGCGGGCTCGATCTCGCGCACCAGTCGCCGTACGACGTCGCTCGCGCTGCCCTCGTCCAGGCGGGCCGCGTCCAGCGCGGCCTCGCACTCCGCGAGGCAGAGCGACTCCAGCGCCCGGACCAGCGCGTCGCGCCCGGCGAAGTGGCGGTGCAGCGTGGCCCGGCTGATCCCGGCGGCCTTGGCGACCTCGTCCATGGTCGCGGTGGATTTGCGGGTCAGCAGGGCTGCGGCGCTGCGGAGTACGTGGTCTGGATCGACGGCCATGAGACAACCATAGCGCATGTGAGACATTAATGTCTCATGTTGGGCATGCGTGACTCAAAGCCCCCGGTAGGAAAACCCTCAGTGCCAGGGCAGCTGCCCGCGCCGCTCCCAGTACGTCTGCGGCTCCTCGACGAGCGCGGCAAGGCGGGTCAGCTGGTCGTCGTCCAGGTCGACGACGGCGGCGTGCAGATTGGAGGCGAGCTGGGTGACGGTCGCCGCGCCGGAGAGGACGACGCCGGCCCAGGGCCGGCGCAGGATCAGGGCGAGAGCGACGGCGTCGCAGCCGAGCGAGGTCTCTTCCGCTACGGCCTTCAGCGCGTCCGGCGCATACGGCTCAGCGAGCCGGCCGTTGGCCATGGCCTCCTTGACGATCACCGTGAGGCCGGCGTCGTGGGCCTCGGCGAGGGCGGAGGCGGCGGACGTCTCGAGGGCGTTGTACGTCGACTGCACGGTACGGAAGAGGGGTTCGCCGTCGACCGTCACTTCCAGCGCCGCCCTGATCGCGTCGGCCTGCGCGGGCCCGCTGGTGGAGAAGCCGATGGTGAGGCCCTCGGCGGCGGCCTCGGCCAGCCTGGCGTGCAGGTACTTGTCGGTGAGGGCCGGGCTGTCCGGGGTCACCGAGTGGATCTGGTAGAGGTCGAGGCGGTCGCCGAGCAGCGCGGCGCTCTCGGCGCGCTGCCGCTCGAAGGTGGCGACGCTGTGGTCCTTGACCTCGTGTTGTTCGGCGTCGGTGGTCCACTCGGCGGTGTAGGTGTAGCCCCACTTGCTGCCGACGACGATGTCGTCGATCTCGGGGTGGGCGTTCAGCCAGCCGGCGAGGAACTCCTCGGAGCGGCCGTAGGAGCGGGCGACGTCGAAGTAGCGGACGCCCTGGGCGTAGGCGGCGTCCAGGAGCTCGTGCGTCCGCTCGCGCAGGGCCTCGACACTGCGGTCGGCGGGGAGGTCCTGCTCGCGGCCGAGATTGATGTAACCGGGGCGGCCGACGGCGGCGAGGCCCAGGCCGATGTGGCAGGTGGGAGTCGTTGCCGAGGCCAGTCGGGCGAAGGGCATCGCGGGCTCCGTTCGGTCGCTCCATACGTCGCTCCATACGGCGTGCGACCAACGTAACCCGCGATGCTCCCGTGTCACTTACGGGCGTTCGCCCACGCGTGCTGCGCGGTCACGTCCGCCTTGACCTCGGCCAGCTGGACGGCGACGGCACTGGGCGCCGTACCGCCGCGGCCGCTGCGGGAGGCGAGGGCGCCCGGCACGTTGAGGACGGAACGGACCTCGGGGGTCAGGTGGGCGGAGATCTTCGCGAACTGTTCGTCGGTCAGCTCGTCCAGCTCCTTGCCCTCGGCCTCGGCGACCTTCACGCACTCGCCGGCCACCTCGTGCGCGACCCGGAAGGGCACGCCCTGCTTGACCAGCCACTCGGCGATGTCCGTGGCGAGCGAGAACCCGGCCGGGGCCAGCTCCTCCATCCGCTCGCGGTGGACGGTGAGGGTGGCCATCATCCCGGTGAAGGCGGGGAGCAGGACCTCCAGCTGGTCGATGGAGTCAAAGACCGGCTCCTTGTCCTCCTGGAGGTCGCGGTTGTACGCGAGCGGGAGCGCCTTCAGGGTCGCCATCAGGCCCGTCAGGTTGCCGATCAGACGGCCGGACTTGCCGCGCGCCAGCTCGGCGATGTCCGGGTTCTTCTTCTGCGGCATGATCGACGAGCCGGTGGAGAAGGCGTCGTGCAGGGTCACGAAGGAGAACTCCTTCGTGTTCCAGATGATGACCTCCTCGGCGATCCGGGAGAGGTTCACTCCGATCATCGCGGTGATGAAGGCGAACTCGGCGACGAAGTCACGGGAGGCCGTGCCGTCGATGGAGTTGCCGACGCTCCCGTGCTCGAAGCCGAGGTCGCGGGCGACCGCCTCGGGGTCGAGGCCGAGAGAGGAACCGGCCAGCGCGCCCGAGCCGTACGGGGAGACCGCCGTCCGTTCGTCCCACTGGCGCAGGCGTTCCGCGTCCCGGGACAGGGACTGCACATGCGCGAGGACGTGGTGGGCGAAGAGCACCGGCTGGGCGTGCTGGAGGTGCGTGCGGCCGGGCATCGCGACGTCGGGGTGCGCCTCGGCGAGGCCGGTCAGGGCGTCCTGGAGGTCGGCGATCAGCCCGCCGATCACGCGGGCGTGATCCCGCAGGTACATCCGGAAGAGGGTCGCCACCTGGTCGTTCCTCGACCGTCCCGCGCGCAGCTTGCCGCCCAGATCAGGGCCGAGGCGCTCCAGCAGGCCGCGCTCCAGAGCGGTGTGGACGTCCTCGTCGGCGATGGTGCCGGTGAACTCGCCGGACGCCACGTCCGCCTCGAGCCGGTCGAGCCCGGCGATCATCCGGGTCAGCTCGTCCTCGGTGAGCAGCCCCGCCTTGTGCAGCACGCGCGCGTGGGCACGCGAACCGGCGATGTCGTAGGGCGCGAGCCGCCAGTCGAAGTGGACGGACGCGGACAGCTTCGCCAGGGCCTCGGCGGGACCGTCGGCGAAACGCCCGCCCCAGAGCCGTACGTCACCGCTGTTGCTGCTCACTTGCTCTGCTCCTCGGAGAATCGTGAATGTGCGACCGCCTCCCCACCCTTGCAGGTGAGGAGGCGGCTGTCAGGCCAGTACGTACGAGTCTCACGCCAGGTCGCGCTTGGCCGCGATCTTCGACGACAGGCTGTAGATGTCGATGAAGCCCTTGGCCGCGGACTGGTCGAAGGTGTCGCCCGTGTCGTAGGTCGCGAGATTGAAGTCGTACAGCGACTCCTGCGAGCGCCGGCCGGTGACGACGGCGCGGCCTCCGTGCAGGGTCATCCGGACGTCGCCGGAGACGTGCTGGTTGGCCTCGTTGATGAAGCCGTCCAGGGCGCGCTTGAGCGGGGAGAACCACAGGCCGTCGTAGACCAGTTCGCCCCAGCGCTGCTCGACCTGCCGCTTGTAGCGGGCGAGTTCGCGCTCGACGGTGACGTTCTCCAGCTCCTGGTGGGCGGTGATCAGCGCGATCGCGCCCGGCGCCTCGTACACCTCGCGGGACTTGATGCCCACCAGCCGGTCCTCGACCATGTCGATCCGGCCGATGCCCTGGGCGCCGGCGCGCTCGTTGAGCTGCTGGATGGCCTGCAGGACGGTGACGGGCTTGCCGTCGACGGCGACCGGGACGCCCTCCTTGAAGGTGATGATCACCTCGTCCTCGTCGCGCGGCGTCGCCGGGTTCTGGGTGTACTCGTAGATGTCCTCGATCGGCGCGTTCCAGATGTCCTCGAGGAAGCCGGTCTCGACGGCGCGGCCGAAGACGTTCTGGTCGATGGAGTACGGGGACTTCTTGGTGGTCGCGATCGGGAGGTTCTTCTCCTCGCAGAAGGCGATTGCCTTGTCGCGGGTCATCGCGTAGTCGCGGACCGGGGCGATGCACTTCAGGTCGGGGGCGAGGGCGACGATGCCGGCCTCGAAGCGGACCTGGTCGTTGCCCTTGCCGGTGCAGCCGTGGGCGACCGTGGTGGCGCCGTGCTTCTTGGCGGCGGCGACGAGGTGCTTGACGATCGTCGGCCGGGAGAGGGCGGAGACCAGCGGGTAGCGGTCCATGTAGAGGGCGTTGGCCTTGATCGCCGGGAGGCAGTACTCCTCGGCGAACTCGTCCTTGGCGTCGGCGACCTCGGCCTCGACGGCGCCGCAGGCGAGCGCGCGCTTGCGGATGACGTCCAGGTCCTCGCCGCCCTGGCCGACGTCCACGGCAACGGCGATGACCTCGGCGCCCGTCTCCTCGGCGATCCAGCCGATGGCGACAGAGGTGTCCAGGCCGCCCGAGTAGGCGAGTACGACGCGCTCGGTCACGGGTTTCTCCTCACACTGCATTCGCTGACATGCATGAGTATGCAGGAGACTGCATGATTCGTCAATGCGATGCCTGCGGGACCGGAAATCTCGTCGGCGGCTGAACATCCGAAACCGCTTTCCCGTACTTCCCCCCGAACACCGGCGCCGGTTCTGTCACCACACCCCCGACCCAAGTGAGGCTTCCGCATGTCCAGGGCTCTTCCGAAGTACAACAAGCGCCGCGTCGCGATGATCGGCGGCGCGTCAGCGGTGGTGTTGTCCGGGGCGCTGATCGCCGGCTCCGCCCTGGCCGGGGAGACACCCGAGAACGGCGCGCAGGCGACGACGAAGGCGGCGGCCGGCACCATCAGCTGTCCCGAAGTGGCGTCCCAGTTGCCGGCGGTCCCGGCCTCCGCACAGGCCGAGGTCGACCGCAACCTGGCGCTGCTCACCACGCAGATCGACGAGGCCAACAAGCGCCTGACCGAAACCGTCGGGCAGGGCGGACCCAACTTCGTCCAGAACGCCATTCTCAGCCCGCTCGCCTCCAAGCGCACCGCCGCCATCGACCGCATCGCCATCTCCATCGGCCGCACCGCCGAAAAGCCCCAGGGCCTCGACGCCCTGGCCACCTGCACGCTCACCGAGTGACGTGACAGGTACTGTGGCCGCCCCGTTGGAGCGCCGGCCGGGGCGGCCACCGCAGGACTCGCCGACAACTCCTTAGGCAGGTGAACGATTTTGCGCAATAATCACCGGCCATGGGAAAGACATATGAGCGCATAGACGGCCGGCTCCGTACGTTCATCGAGGAGCAGCCCCTCTTCTTCACCGCGACCGCCCCGCTGTCCGGGGACGGCACGGTCAACCTCTCTCCCAAGGGCCTGAAGGGCTCCTTCGCGGTGCTGGACGAGCACACCGTGGCCTACCTCGACTTCGCCGGCTCCAACGCCGAGACCATCGCCCATCTGCGGGAGAACGGCCGGATCACCCTCATGTGGTGTGCCTTCCAGGGGCCGCCGAACATCGTCCGGGTGCACGGCCGCGGGGAGCCGGTGTTCCGCGACGACCCGCGCTTCGGGGAGCTGCTCGCTCGCTTTCCGGACGTCGACCCGAGCCCGCACGGGCTGCGGGCGATCGTCGTCGTGACGGCCGAACTCGTCCGGGACTCCTGCGGTTTCGCGGTGCCCCACATGTCGTACGACGGGGACCGCGACCTGCACGCTCAGCGCTTCGCGCGCGAGGACGACACCTCGCTCAGCGAGTACTTCGCCAAGAAGGACCACATCGCCAGGAGCCTGGACGGGCTGCCCGGCCTGCCGCTGCCCCTGCCGCCCGTCCGCCCGGCGTGATCACTTCGGACGTCCGCCCGCCCGAATGGCTCTTCCGAACTGCCGCTGCCCCTGCGGCCCGTTAGCTTCACAGGCATGCGCTCCGGTGTCACAGCCGTCCTGTCCGTCCTCACCTCCGCCGCCCTGCTCGCCGTCGCTCCGGCAGGAGCCGCCCCGCTGCCCGACCGGATGGCGGACACCGGCGGCGGCAGCCAGCTGATCACCGCCGTGGCCCCGCGGACCGGCTCGACGACGGGCACGCTCACCTGGTGGGACCGGAGGGACGGCCGCTGGGTGGAGGCCGGTTCCACACCGGCCCGCTTCGGGGCGAACGGGCTTGCCGAGGGCGCCTCGCGGAAGCAGGGCACGAACACGACGCCGACCGGGCTGTACGACCTGCCGTACGCCTTCGGCATCGAGGCGGCGCCGCGCGGGACGACGTACAAGTACCGTCCCGTACGGCAGAACTCCTGGTGGTGCCAGGACGTCCGGTCCCGGTCCTACAACCGGTGGACCGAGCCCCGCCCCGCCGACTGCCGGGCCGCCGAGGCCGAGCACCTGGTGTCGTACGGGAGCCGGTACGCGCATGCCCTCGTCATCGGGTTCAACTACCGCAAGCCGGTGCGCGGGCGCGGCGCCGGGATTTTCCTGCATGTCAACGGGCGTGGGCCGACGGCCGGTTGTGTGTCCGTGCCGGCGGACGCCATGCGGCGGATCCTCCAGTGGGCCGAGCCGGCGCAGCGGCCGCACATCGCCGTGGGGACGGTGAGCGGCGGCACGGCGATCACTCGGTATTGACCTGAACACACGGCCACCCCCGCACGTATCTCTGGGCCAAGGGACTACGACACACCCGTTGCCCCCGTCCCCGGAGGAACAGTGACCACCACGCTCGCAGGCGGCCGTGCCGCCCGGCGTCAGACGATGCGCCGTATCCGCCCGCGCCGCTCCCCCGCCGTCCCGCTGCTGCTCGCCCTGTGGGCGGGCGCGGCCGGGGTGCTGTGGCTGTGGTGGGACAACACTCCGTCCATCGCCGACCGGACCGGTCAGATCCTGGCCGCGGGCCGGATCACCGGTCTGCTCGCCGGATATCTCATGGCACTCGTGGTCCTGCAGATGGCCCGGGTGCCCGCCCTGGAACGGCGGGTGGGCTCCGACCGGGTCGCCCGCTGGCACGCGATGACCGGCCGCTACACCCTCTGCCTGGTCCTCGCCCATATCTTCCTGATCATGTGGGGCTACGCCCTGCAGGCCGGCAAGGGGCTCGGCGACATCGTCCAGCAGACGGTCGACTCCGTCACCCAGCTGCCGGACATGGGCAAGGCCGCCATCGGCACCGGACTGCTGCTGCTGATCGGCCTGGTCTCGATCGGCGGGATCCGCCGCAGGATGCCGTACGACACCTGGTACCACGTGCACCTGATGACGTACGCGGCGGTGTTCCTGACGTTCTGGCACCAGATCAGCACCGGCAACGAGTTCGCCGTCGAACCCCTCGCGAAGACCTTCTGGTACGGGCTCTACGGGTCGGTCACCGCGCTCGTGATCTGGTACCGGATCCTCACCCCGATCCGGCTCAACCTGAAGCACCGGATGCGGGTCGAGGCCGTGATCGAGGAGACGCCCGGGATCGTGTCGGTGCTGATCGGCGGGCGGAAGCTGCACCGGATGGGTGCGGAGGCCGGGCAGTTCTTCCGCTGGCGGTTCATGGCACCGGGCATGCGGTTCAGCTCCCACCCGTACTCGCTGTCGGCGGCGCCCCGCCCCGACATGCTGCGGATCACCGTGAAGGCGATCGGCGACCACAGCACCCGGCTGCGCGAGCTGCGGCCCGGCACCCGGGTGTGGGCCGAGGGACCGTACGGCGCGCTGACCGCGTCCCGGCGCAGCCGCGGCAAGGTGCTGCTGGTGGCCGGCGGTGTCGGCATCACCCCGATGCGGGCGCTGTTCGAGACGCTGCCCGGCGCGGCCGGCGACCTCACCCTGCTGTACCGGGCCAACAGCACCCAGGACCTGGCCCTGTGGAACGAGCTGGCCGCGATCGCCGACGAGCGGGGCGCCCGGCTGATGTACGCGGTCAACAGCCCGGACGGGGCACGCCCGGACATCTCCGCGGAGTCCCTGCAGCGGAAGATCCCGGACATCGACCGGCATGACGTTTTTCTGTGCGGGCCGCCCGGCTTCGCGCAGTCCGTGTACGAAGCACTGCGCGGCGCGGGGGTTCCCGCCCGCCGTATCCATCACGAGTCGTTCGAGATGTGAGCGACGGGTCATCAGGAGACCGGCAACCATGAAGAAGAGCCATCCCGTTCGGCGTGCCGTGCTCGCCACCGCCGCCACCGTGTCCGGCATCGTGTTGCTGTTGACGCTGAAGCCGGCGTCCGACCCCGGCTCCGCGTCCGCGGCGGGCGGTGCGGCACCGCCCGCGGCGGCGGGGCAGTCACCCCAGGGCGGCGCCCAGGCCGCCGGCAGCGGCACGGTCACCGGCGAGGTCGCCCAGACCCAGTACGGACCGGTGCAGGTACGGCTGACCGTGAGCAACGGGAAGATCACCCAGGCCGAGGCGGTGCAGGCACCCAGCGGCGGCCGCAGCACCCAGATCACCGCCGACGCCGTACCCCAGCTCAACCAGGCCACCGTCACCGCCGGCAGCGCCGAGATCGACGCGGTGTCCGGAGCCACCTACACCAGCACCGGCTACAAGCAGTCCCTCCAGTCCGCCCTGGACCAGATCCAGGCGGGAGGCGGCGGGGCCGCCGACCAGGGCTCGGGCAGCGCCCAGGCCCGTACGGTGACCGGCGAGGTCGCCCAGACCCAGTACGGGCCGGTCCAGGTCCGTATCACCGTCAGCGGCGGGAAGGTCACCCAGGCCGAGGCGGTGCAGGCACCCAGCGGCGGCCGCAGCAGCCAGATCACCGCCGACGCCGTGCCCCGGCTCAACCAGGCCACCGTCACCGCAGGCAGCGCCGACATCGACGCCGTGTCCGGAGCCACCTACACCAGCACCGGCTACCAGCAGTCCCTGCAGTCGGCCCTGGACCAGGCCGGTGGCTGAGCCGGTGACCGAACCCGCACAGGCTCCCGCCGCGGTACGCCGGGCGGAGGAGGCGATGGGGACCGTCTTCTCCTTCGACGTCCGCGGCGGGGATCCCGGCACGGTCCGGGCGGCCCTCGACGAGGCGATCGCCGGACTCCACCGGGTCGACGAGGTGTTCAGCACCTACCGCGAGGACAGTCAGGTCTCACGGCTGGCTCGCGGCGCGGTGACCGTCGAGGAGTGCGATCCCGACGTCGCCGAGGTGCTGGAGCTCGGCGCCGAGGCGGAGCGGATCAGCGAGGGCTGGTTCAGCATGTCGTACGAGGGACGGCTCGATCCGACCGGGATCGTCAAGGGCTGGGCCGTCGAGCGGGCGGCCCGGCGGCTGGCGGCGGCCGGGGTGAGCGGGGTGAGCGTCAACGGCGGCGGGGACGTCCAGCTGCTCGGCGCACCCGGCCCGCAGCGGCCCTGGCGGGTCGGCGTGTCGGACCCGCTGCGGCCGGGCGGGCTGGCGGCGGTGATCTCCGCCGCCGGACTGGACGAGCTCGCCGTGGCTACGTCCGGCACCGCCGAACGCGGCGCCCACATCGTCGACCCGCGGACGGGGAAGTCCGCGGTGACGGACCTCGTCGCCGTGACCGTGGTGGCGCCCCGGCTGACCTGGGCGGACTGCTGGGCCACGGCGGCCTTCGCGATGGGCTCGCGGGAGGGGCTGGCGTGGCTGGAGTCGCTGCCGGACGTGGAGGCGCTGCTGATCACGGCCGGGGATGAGGTGCGGTGCACGGGCGGGTTGGCGGCGCGGCTGGGTTGACCGGCGCTGTTGCTGGGCGGGGGGCAAGTGGTCCGACGTAAGGGGCGCAGGGAACTGCGCGACCAGCCCCCATTCACCCGCACCCGGCAACCCACCGCCTCCACGCAGCTCAGTGGCCGTTCTGAGCCAACCGCAGCAAGTGTTCCGCGAGCGCCTGCCCACCCGTCGGATTCCGGCTGATCAGCAGCAACGTGTCGTCACCGGCGATCGTGCCCAGGATGTCGTGCAGTTCGGCCTGGTCGATGGCCGAGGCCAGGAACTGCGCGGCGCCGGGCGGGGTGCGCAGGACCACGAGGTTGGCGGAGGCCTCCGCGGAGATCAGCAGCTCCTGCGACAGCCGCCGCATCCGCTCCTCCTTCGCCGACTCCCCCAGCGGCGCCCGCGGGGTGCGGAAACCGCCCTCGCTGGGCACCGCGTAGATGAGGTCGCCGTCGGTGTTGCGGATCTTCACCGCGTTCAGCTCGTCCAGATCCCGGGAGAGCGTCGCCTGCGTGACGGTCAGCCCGTCGTCGGCGAGAAGCTTCGCCAACTGGCTCTGGGAGCGCACCGGTTGCCGGTTGAGGATGTCCACGATCCGGCGGTGGCGTGCGGTGCGGGTCTGCGGCACGGCAGGCCCTGCGTGCCCGTGGTCCTGCGCGTGGCTCATCGTCGTCTCATTCTCCGGCTCGTCCGTCCCCGTGGCTTGCGTCGAGGACGCCGGGCAACGCCTGGAGAAGCGCCGCCACTTCGTCGTCGCCGAGGTTCAGCGGCGGCATGAGCCGTACGACATCGGGGGCGGGCGCGTTGACCAGGAATCCGGCGTCCTGAGCCGCCTGCTGCACCTGCGGTGCGAGCGGCTTGGTGAGCACCATACCCAGGAGCAGGCCCGCACCCCGGACATGGCCGACCAGCGGATGGCCCAGGGACTCGATTCCGTCCCGCAGTTTCTCGCTCTGCCGCTTGACGTTCTCCAGCAGGCCCTCGTTCGCGATGGCGTCGAGGACGGCGAGTCCGGCGGCGCAGGCGACCGGGTTGCCGCCGAAGGTCGTGCCGTGGTGACCGGGCTGCAGCAGCTCGGCGGCCCGGCCGAAGGCGACGGTGGCGCCGAGCGGCAGCCCGCCGCCGAGCCCCTTGGCGAGCGTGACGACATCGGGCAGGACGCCCTCGTGGGCCTGGTACTCGAACCAGTGGCCGGTGCGGCCGACGCCGGTCTGCACCTCGTCCAGGACCAGCAGCGATCCGGTGGCGGCCGTGATCGCGCGGGCCGCCTTCAGATAGCCGGCGGGCGGGACGACGACCCCGTTCTCGCCCTGGATCGGCTCGATGACGACCAGCGCCGTCTCCTCGGTGACCGCGGCGGCCAGCGCCTGCGCGTCGCCGTAGGGGACGTGGGTGACGTCACCGGGCAGCGGCAGGAACGGCTCCTGCTTGGCGGGCTGGCCGGTGAGCGCGAGGGCGCCCATGGTGCGGCCGTGGAAGCCGCCCTGGGTGGCGACCATGTGGGTACGCCCGGTCAGCCGGCCGATCTTGAAGGCGCCCTCGTTGGCCTCGGCCCCGGAGTTGCAGAAGTAGACCTTGCCGTCCCGGCCGAAGAGCTCCAGGAGCCGCTCGGCGAGCGCGACGGGCGGTTCGGCGACGAACAGGTTGGAGACATGGCCGAGCGAGGCGATCTGGCGGCTCACCGCCTCGACGACCCCGGGGTGGGCGTGGCCGAGGGCGTTGACCGCGATGCCGCCGACGTAGTCGACGTACTCCTTGCCGTCGGCGTCCCACAGCTTCGCGCCCTCGCCGCGGACGAGGGGCAGTCGCGGGGTGCCGTAGTTGTTCATGAGCGCGCCCTGCCAGCGCGCGGTCAGTTCCTGATTGGCGCTCATTCGGCATCCCCCTCTTGCTCGTCGGGCACGACCATCGTGCCGATGCCCTCGTCGGTGAAGATCTCCAGCAGGATCGAGTGCTGGACCCGGCCGTCGATGACGCGGGCGGTGTTCACGCCGCCCCGCACGGCGTGCAGACAGCCCTCCATCTTCGGCACCATGCCGGAGGACAACTCCGGCAGCAGCTTCTCCAGTTGGGAGGCGGTGAGGCGGCTGATCACCTCGTCGGAGTGGGGCCAGTCCTCGTAGAGGCCCTCGACGTCGGTGAGGACCATGAGGGTTTCGGCGCCCAGCGCAGCAGCGAGTGCCGCAGCCGCCGTATCAGCATTGACGTTGTAGACATGTCCGTCGTCCTGGGAGCGGGCGATCGAGGAGACGACCGGGATGCGGCCGTCGGCGAGCAGTGCCTCGATCGCGCCCGTGTCGATCTCGGTGATCTCGCCGACCCGCCCGATGTCGACCAACTCGCCGTCGATCTCGGGCTGGTGCTTGGTGGCGGTGATGGTGTGCGCGTCCTCGCCGGTGAGGCCGACGGCGAGCGGCCCGTGCTGGTTGAGCAGCCCGACCAGCTCCCGCTGCACCTGTCCGGCCAGCACCATGCGTACGACGTCCATGGCGTCCTCGGTGGTGACGCGCAGGCCCGCCTTGAACTCGCTGACGATGCCGTGCTTGTCGAGGGCGGCGCTGATCTGCGGGCCGCCGCCGTGCACGACGACCGGCTTGAGGCCGGCGTGGTGGAGGAACACCACGTCCTGCGCGAACGCGGCCTTCAGGTCCTCGTCGATCATGGCGTTGCCGCCGAACTTGATGACGACGATCTTGCCGTTGTGCCGGACCAGCCAGGGCAGCGCCTCGATGAGGATCTGGGCCTTGGGCAGTGCGGTGTGCTTACGCGTAGTGCTCATGACGAGTAGGCGCTGTTCTCGTGGACGTAGTCGGCGGTCAGGTCGTTGGTCCAGATGGTGGCGGTCTCGGCGCCCGCCGCGAGGTCGGCGACGATGTGCACCTCGCGGTAGCGCATGTCGACCTTCTCGCGGTCCTCGCCGACGCCACCGTTCTTGCAGACCCAGACGCCGTTGATGGCGACGTTGAGCCGGTCGGGCTCGAAGGCGGCCTTCGTCGTACCGATCGCGGACAGGACGCGGCCCCAGTTGGGGTCCTCTCCGTGGATCGCGCACTTGAGGAGGTTGTTGCGGGCGATGGAGCGGCCCACCTCGACGGCGTCGTCCTCGGTCGCGGCGTTGATCACCTCGACCCTGATGTCCTTGCTGGCGCCCTCGGCGTCGCGGATCAGCTGCTGGCCGAGGTCGTCGCAGACGGTCCGTACGGCCTCGGCGAACTCCTCGTACTGCGGGGTGATCCCGGAGGCGCCGGAGGCCATCAGCAGCACGGTGTCGTTGGTGGACATGCAGCCGTCGGAGTCGACCCGGTCGAAGGTCACCTTCGTGGCCGCGCGCAGCGCCCGGTCCAGTACGTCGTTGTCGAGGTCGGCGTCCGTGGTGAGGACGACCAGCATGGTGGCGAGGCCCGGGGCGAGCATGCCGGCGCCCTTGGCCATGCCGCCGACGGTCCAGCCGTCCTTCGTCACGACGGACGTCTTGTGGACGGTGTCGGTGGTCTTGATGGCGATGGCGGCCTTCTCACCGCCGTGCTCGGACAGCTGCGCGGCGGCCGTCTCGACGCCCGGGAGCAGCTTGTCCATGGGCAGGAGCACACCGATGAGGCCGGTGGAGCAGACGGCGACCTCGATGGCGCCCCGGCCGAGCACCTCGGCGGCCTTCTCGGCGGTGGCGTGGGTGTCCTGGAAGCCCTTGGGTCCCGTACAGGCGTTGGCGCCGCCGGAGTTGAGGACGACGGCGGAGACCTGGCCGCTCCCCAGGACCTGCTCGGACCACAGCACCGGCGCGGCCTTCACACGGTTGGAGGTGAAGACGCCCGCGGCGGCGCGACGGGGCCCGGTGTTGACCACGAGGGCCAGGTCCGGGTTGCCGTTCTCCTTGATCCCGGCGGCGACACCGGCCGCGGTGAATCCCTGTGCTGCCGTGACACTCACGGTGCGACTCCGATCGTGGAAAGGCCCAGCTCCTCGGGGAGCCCGAGGGCGAGGTTCATGCTCTGGACGGCACCGCCCGCGGTGCCCTTGGTCAGGTTGTCGATGGCACTGATCGCGATGATGCGGTGCGCGCCGGCGTCGAAGGCGACCTGCACCTGAACGGCGTTGGAACCGTGGACGGACGCGGTGGCGGGCCACTGACCCTCGGGCAGGAGGTGGACGAAGGGCTCGTCGGCGAAGGCCTTGTCGTAGGCGGCGCGGACGGACTCGCCGGTGACGCCCTCGCGCGCCTTGGCGCTGCATGTGGCGAGGATGCCGCGCGGCATCGGTGCGAGGGTCGGGGTGAAGGACACCGAGACCCGCTCACCGGCGGCGGCGCTGAGGTTCTGGATCATCTCGGGCGTGTGGCGGTGGACGCCGCCGACGCCGTACGGCGACATGGAGCCCATGACCTCGGAGCCCAGCAGATGCGGCTTGGGCGTCTTGCCCGCGCCGGAGGTACCGGACGCGGCGACGATCACGGCCTCGGTCTCGGCCAGCCCCGCGGCGTACGCCGGGAACAGCGCGAGGGAGACGGCCGTGGGGTAGCAACCGGGCACCGCGATGCGCTTGGACCCCTCCAGCGCGGCGCGGGCGCCCGGCAGTTCGGGGAGGCCGTAGGGCCAGGTCCCGGCGTGCGGGGAACCGTAGAACTGCTCCCAGTCGGCGGCGTCCCTCAGCCGGAAGTCGGCACCCATGTCGACGACGAGGACGTCCGGGCCGAGCTGCTCGGCGACGGCGGCGGACTGGCCGTGCGGGAGGGCGAGGAAGACGACGTCGTGCCCGGCGAGCACGTCGGCGGTGGTCTCCTGCAGCACACGGTCGGCCAGCGGCAGCAGGTGCGGCTGGAGCGCGCCGAGCCGCTGACCGGCGTTGGAGTTGCCGGTCAGGGCGCCGATCTCGACCTCGGGGTGCGTCAGGAGCAGACGCAGCAGCTCTCCGCCCGCGTATCCGCTCGCTCCGGCCACTGCGGCACGTACCGTCATGGGACCCTCCTCCTCGATGGCATGACTATACGTGTCGCTGCACGTTTATGCAATCATGCGCCGCGCCCGCTGGTGAGCACCTGTGGCGACGATCGACAGCCGGCCCTCCGGTCCCTCGTTGACCCCGCCCAGTCCGAGCCTGCCACTTCTCGATCAAGTAGCGAGAACCTTCCCCTTCACTCCTCCTCGACTGCCCTTCTGGAGACATGTACGCCAATGCCGGGGTAGTGGTGTTTTCGGAGCGGTGTGGGCCAGAGCAGTTGATCGCGACACACGCGATCGCCGAGCCCGTACGGTCCCGACTCTCACTGCGCGAGGGGTGGACACGTTCATGGACGACGGCTTGGTCCGTCGACGACGACGAGGTGATCTGGCCAGTACGGGATCTCGTGGCGGTACCCGTGTTCTCGCCCCGACCGGTACGCCGCTTCACCTGGCGGGCTCGTCAGCGGCACCGGCCAGGGTCGCCGTCGCCGGGGCCGCCACGGACGCGACCGCCGGTCCCGTGCTCGTGCCGGGCCTGCGTACGGCGGGATTCACCGCCGCCGGGCTCACCCTGCTGGGCGTGGCGATCGCGCTGACCCTGCGTCGGCCGGCAGCCGGGGCCGCTGCCGCCGCACTGGATGCCGTTCACGAGAACGCGCAGCCCATCCAGCGGACCTCGTCGCCCACCTCATAGGAGAGAATCGGCGTCGTCACGCCGTTGATCACCCTGGAGCCGTCAAGTGACCGTGGACCTGGCCGACTTCACCGAGCCCGACGCCGAACGCCCGCCCTCCCCCGTCCCCGTCGACTGGGCGGCCGTGGAGGCCTGGCTCGGGGTGCGGCTGCCGGACGACTACAAGCGGCTGGCCGACCGGTACGGCCCGCTGGACTTCGGCGAGTACCTGTGGGTCCACGTGCCGTGCGTGCAGGAGGGCCGGTTCGACTTTGGCGAGTGGCTGCGGGAGACGCAGCGCGAGGCGCGGATCGACGTCCGGAAGCTGCCGGAGGACGAGCGGCCCCGGCTGCACCCCGAGCCCGGCGGACTGCTCGCCTGGGGTGTCAGCCGGGGCGGCGACACCTTGTTCTGGGACACGTCGGTCTCCGACGACCCGGACGAGTGGACAGTGGTCGTCCAGCACCGCGGGGCCGTCCCCGGCAGCGGGCTGCGGCCCTGGCACTCGTACGACCTGACCCTCACCGGCTATCTCCGGCACACCGTCCGCGAAGGCTGGGAACTCCCCTCCCCGCCCGGTGCTTTGATGGGTCCGCTGCCCGGCAGCATGGCCCGCACCGCCTTCCTGGAGACGGCCGTGCCGTGGACACCGCCCGCGCCGGTCGCACCCCGGCTCACCGAGGAGGAGCGCCGGGTCGCCCTGCACACCGGCACAGGCCTGGACGCCCTGCGTCTGCTGGTGCCGCCGCCCGAGACGCCCTATCTCGGCGGCGGCACCTGGGACGATCTCTTCACCGAGCTGGGCACGCGGCTTCCCCGCGAGTACGTGACGCTGATGGACACGTACGGCGCCGGCATCTGGAGCGGCTGGCTGCGCTTCCACACACCGCTGCGGACCGGCGGACGACGGTTCATCACGCACGTCGAGGAGACCCTGGACGGCTACCGGAGTCTGCGGGAGGGCTACCCGGAATGGCAGCCGCTCGCCGCGTGGCCCGAGCCCGGCGGGCTCCTGCCGTTCGCCAACTCCATCGACGGCGACTACCTCGGCTGGCTCGTCGAGGGCGACGATCCCGACACCTGGCCGCTGATCGTCTGGCCCCGGCACGCCGACCAGGGGCCGCCGCTGCAGACCGGTCTGATCGACACGCTCCTCGCCTGGCGGCGCGGCCTCCTCCGGACGGAGGGGCTCCCCGGCCCGGACGAGGACGACGACCCCGTGGAGTTCGCGCGTTTCAGGGCGTGGGACGACCGCGCCTACTGGTGAGCCCGCCGGCCCGCCCGCGGCTACCGGGCCCCGGAGCCGGGCTTCGGCAGGTCGATGAAGTAGGGGTCGGCGTCGGCCGGGCCGCCCGGGGTGCCGGGCAGCACGCAGTAGCCGCGGATCCGGTTGTCGTCGATCCAGACGGGGAGGAGCTCCGCCCTGCCGTCGGCGTTGAGGTCCGCGAGCCGGACGTCCGAGGCGAAACGGAACAGGTCCGAACGCCGGGCAGGCAGATCGCAGGCGGCGCGGTCGACCGACTGGGCGCCCTTCCCGGTCAGCCGTCCGGACCCGTCACCCTTGAGCACCACCACGCGGCCCTGGATCTTCCGCTTGTCCACCTCGGCCCAGGGAGAGCCGATCGCCACGTCGATGTCACCGTCACCGTCGATGTCCCCCAGGGCCAGGGCCGAGCCGAAGTCCACGTCCGCGCCCCCGCTCGGTTCCGCCACGCCCGGCGTCGTGGGACGGACGACTGTCGCTCCGGCGCCGTCGGGGCCGGACGCGCTGCCGGGAACCACGCCCACGTGGCCGTCGTCCGAGTCGTAGACGTCCCCGAACAGGACGTCGTCGAATCCGTCCCCGTCCAGGTCTCCCGTCGCGAGTGCCTGGCCGGCCCGCAGGTCCTTGCCCTTGGAGTTCTCCACGGTCTTCGGCCGGGCAAGGCCGTCGGGCGTACCCAGGAGATACAGCAGGAAGGGTGTGCCCACCAGTTCGCCGTCGTAGTCCACCCAGGCCGTGGCCAGGAGATCGGTGATGCCGTCGCCGTTCACGTCACCGGCCTCGAGGTCGAACGTCTCCCACACCTCCAGTTCGTCCTCGTCCACAGGGTGCTCGCGGGACTTCAGGGTGATCTCGGCCGTACGCGCCGCCCCGCCCCGCCGGGTGATCGGCCCGTAGGCGAGCGTCCCCGAGGTTGCGACATCCAGGTGTCCGTCCCCGTCGAAGTCGCCTGTGACCGTGGGACCGTGGTGCCGCACCGCGATATCGGTACCGCCGGACAGACCTCGCGGTCCGCCCCACAGCACCGTCACCCAGGACGTGTCGTAGTCGTCGCCACGGACGTCGTGGAGCGTGCTCACGACGAGGTCCGTGTAGCCGTCGCCGTCGAGGTCGCCCGTGACCGGGTTCGCGCCGAAGCCGTCGTTCTTCTCCGCCCGGTCCGGCACACCGGGTGAGTTCTGTGTGATCACCTGGGTCCGCGGCTTCCGGGAAGTGGCCGAGCCATACACCACGCCGACGTATCCGGCGAACCGCTGGCCGTCCACGCTGCCGAACTGGTTGAAGATCGCGAAGTCCTCGTAGCCGTCCCCGTCGAAGTCCACCACGCCCTCCGAGGGCGCGGAGGACGAGCCCGCGGGTGCGGAGGGCCCCACCAGTGCCGCCGCGACCACCGTCACGGCACCCACCACCACTGCCCGCCGTACCCGCTTCACTCGCCCCCCGCTCACCACGTTCCGGACACGGCGGGCGCGATAGGAAACGCCCGCCGTCCCCGGTATGACCCACGGGTGAACCACGAGGTTGTACGTGAGTGAGGACTACCTCTGCCGGATCCTGAGGAACGTGACGGAGTTCTCCGGGAAGGTGTACGTGAACCTGTCCGCGACCCCCGAGAAGGTGGACGTGACCGGGGTGACGGGCGTGTCCGTCTCGGTGTTCACGTCCTCCGGCGCGGCGGCCAGCGTGGTCACCCGGGCCCGGGAGGCGACCTCGGCGCCGCCCAGGTCGATCGCCGTACGGGCGGCGGAGGACTGGGCGTTGACGACCTTGACGATCAGGTCGCCGGTGCGCTCGTCCTCGGTGACGACCTGACGGAACGGCTCGGCCGGCTTGTCGTCGGTGAAGCTGCCCCACTCCTGGCCGTCGAGGTAGAGGGTCACCTGGCGGCCCCGCACCTTGATGTCGATGTCGTAGGCGCGGCCCGTCTCGATCGACCCGGCCTTGGTGATCAGCGTCCCCTTGCCGCCGTCCGCGGCCTGCTCGACGGCGGACTGGGTGTTGTTCCAGCCGCCCAGGTTCCACCAGTAGTAGTTGCCGGTGTCCTTGACACCGAAGGCGACGAGGAAGCCCTCCTTGCCGGACTTCTTGGTGGCCTTCACATGCAGGTCGTAGTCGTGCCAGTTCGGGTCTCCGGCCTGGACCATGGTGTTCTCGGCGGCGGCGTCCGTCTGGACGTACTGCCCGTCCTGGATGCTCCAGCTGCCGCCGCCCGTGTGGGTCCACTTGGAGGCGTCACCGGAGAAGTCGTCGCTGAGCAGGGTCGCGCCGTCCGCGGCGGTGACCTTCACGTCGTCGTACGCCGCGCTGGTCGCCCAGGTCGACAGGCCGATGGCGCCGGTGATGGGGCCGCTGGTGTCCGGAGTGCCGGTCGCCGTCGACGGGACCACCCGGTCGCCGATGTTGTTCATGAACAGCTTCTGGACCTCGTAGTTGGCCGAGCCCCAGGACGCGCGGTTGTTGAACCAGATCATGTCCGGCCGCCACTGGACGTAGTCCTCGTTGGCGAGCAGCGGCGCGTAGGAGGCGAGTTTGACGACGTCCGCGTTGCGCTCCAGGCCGGTCATGTACGCCGCTTCGGCGAGACCGTTCTTCCAGGCATTGCCCTGGGAGGCGTACTCGCCGAGGAAGACCTTCGGGCCGTTCCTGTCGTACGAGTCGTAGCGCTCGTTGTTCTGCAGGAACCACTGCGGGTTGTTGTAGTAGTGCTCGTCGACCATGTCGACGTTGCCCTCGCGGTTGAGCTTCCATGCGGTGTCGAAGGTCGTGCCGGCGTCGTCCGGGCCAGAGTTGGAGATGACGGTGATGTCCGGGTACTTCGCCTCGATGGCAGCCCGGAACTTCTGGAAGCGGGCGAAGAACTCGTTCGGCAGGTTCTCCTCGTTGCCGACGCCGATGTGGGTCAGATGGAAGGGCTTGGGGTGGCCCATCTCGGCACGCACCTTGCCCCACTTGGAGGTCGCCGGGCCGCCTGCGAACTCGATGAGGTCGAGGGTGTCCTGGATGTGCCGCTGGAGCAGGGCCTCGTCGTCGGTGGCCTTGTTCTGACCGCAGCCGGTCACCAGGGCCGGGACGACGGGCAGCGGCATCGCGCCGATGTCCTCGGAGAAACGGAAGTACTCGTAGTAGCCGAGGCCGTAACTCTGGTTGTAGCCCCAGAAGTTGGCGTTGGTGGCGCGCTCCTCGACCGGACCGATGGTGTCCTTCCACTGGTAGCTGCGCTTGCGCTGCCAGCCGCTGGCCTCGCTGTAGTCCTCCATCGAGCCGGTGTTGACCAGGCAGCCACCAGGGAAACGCACGAAGCCCGGCTTCAGAGCGGCGATCTTCTCAGCGAGGTCCTTGCGCAGGCCGTTGGGCTGGTTCTTGTACGTCTCGCGCGGGAACAGCGACACCATGTCGAGGGCGGCGGCCTCGGTGGCGGCGACGGTGAGGCGGCCGCGGTTGCTGGTGCGGGTGGCGGTGAAAGTGGCCTTGTACTTGACCCAGCCGCCCTTGACGGCCACTTGGCGGGTGCTCGCCAGGGTGCCTGCGGCGTCCTTGAGGCTGACGGTGAGGGTGGTGCCGGCCTCGGCGCGGGCCCACACCGAGAAGTCGTACCGCTTGCCCTCCTCGACCCGGATCCCGGTGTTGTAGCCGACGTTCGTCACGGACGAACCGGCGGCCAGGGAGAGGTAGTTGCGGTTGCGCTCGTTGAGCCGGCCCGCGTCGTTCACGACCTGGGCCGTGCCGTCGACCGACCAGGAGGTCAGCGGCGTGTACGAGCCGTTGTCGGCGGTGGAGTACTCGAAGGACCGGTTCTGCACGAGTTCGGCGTACAGGCCGCCGTCCGCGGCCCGGTTGATGTCCTCGAAGAAGACGCCGTACATCGTGTCGTCGATCTCGGCGCCGGTCCCGGCCGGGTCGACGGTGATCTCGTAGTCGGTGACGGCCTCGGCGTGCGCGGGGGCGGGCACGAGGGCGACGGCCGTCAGGAGGGCGGTCGCGGTGAGACCGAGTCTCCAGCGGGTGCGGGTGGTGCGTGACATGGATACTCCGCGGCTCGACGATGGGAGCTGTTCGATATATCGGACATTGGTCAGCACTTCGAACGGCAAGATAGGGAGGGGGCGCAGTGGCGTCAATGGGTCGCGCAGCGACGGGCGGGACGGAGAGCGGGACGGGATGGGCGAGTTCTGGCCAGTACCGGATGTGCTGGCGTATCTGGCCGGGCACTGGCGGGTGGAGCGCTCGGTGCGGGATCTCGCGAGCGGTGAGCGGGGCGAGTTCACCGGGACGACCCTTTTCAGCCCGCTGGAGAGCGGCGGGCTGCTGCACGAGGAGTCCGGCACTTTCGTCTGGCAGGGAGTGGCCCGGCCCGCCGAGCGGACGCTGCGCTTCCTGCCCGGGAGTTCGCCCGGCACGGCGGACGTCCGCTTCGCCGACGGCCGGCCCTTCCACGACCTGGACCTGACCGCGGGCCGTCACCTCGCCGACCACCCGTGTGCGGCCGACCTGTACCGGGGCGAGTTCACCGTCCTCGACGAGGACCGCTGGCGGTCGGTGTGGCGGGTGCGCGGGCCCGCGAAGGACCTCGTGCTCACCACCGACTACGCGCGTGAACCCACTGCCAGTGCCCGCCTCTGAGGTGCTCGGCATGACCCGATGGACCCAGGACTCCTACGGCCACCACGAGGTGAACGTCGTCTTCGCACGGGGCACTTCACTCGACGCCCTCACCGGCGGCCTGCGCGAACTGGTGCGCGATCCCCTCGACCACGGTGAGGGGAACGGCTGGATATGGGCGGTGCACGACATGCTCAACGCGGACATCGAGGACTACGACCCCGTCGACTACCGACGCGTGTGCCCGGACGGCGCCGAGCTGGTCGTGACCGAGCCGTGCAGCCCCAAGGCTTCCCGCCCGACTTCGACCATTACCGCGACGGCCGGCTGATCCTCCACTTCAGCTTCGAGGAGCTGGGCCAGCGCGTGGGCGACGACCCGGACCTTCTCTCCCCCGAGCTCCTGGCCGCGAACCTCATCGGCCCCGACGCGCACTGCCCGCACGCGGACGACGACGACCACGCCTGCTGGGAGCACGCGAGCGAGGACCGGGAGCGGCTCATGAAGGTGATCGCCGACTTCTACGACCTGCCGTCGCCGCCGCCGGCCGCGGAGGTGACGGCGCGGTGACGTGGCTCGCCCCGGAAGGGACCTGCCCCCTGACCGGTGTCTTCGGCGAGGCCGGGCTGCCCGCCTCCGCCACCGGCGAGTCGTCGGGCTGGGCCTGGATGTCCCATGACGCCCTCGCCGTGCCGCACGGCGGGAGCGTCTGGAAGCCGGCGCGCGACATCACCGGCTTCCGCTACGAGGGCAGCGCGGAGACCGTGTTCCTGGCCTCTACGTCCGTGAGGGCTGGGTCGGCACCCCGTCGAACCGCAGGTTCCAGCGGCCCGCCCGGCCGGTGACGGTCGTGGTCGACAGCGGACGGACGTCGAGGTTCCAGTACGTCGCGGGCGGGGCCTTCAGGGCGTACACCAGAGCGGCGCGGATCACCGAGGGCTCGGCCACGGCGACGACCCGGCCGCCGTCCTCCACGGGCCGGGTGTCGAGCCAGCCGCCGACCCGGGTGATGAACGCCAGCAGCGACTCGCCGCCGTGCGGTGTGCCGCGCGGGTCCGCGAGCCAGGCGTCCACCGCCTCCGGCTCGCGGGCCATCGCCTCGCCGAGCGTCAGCCCGCGCCAGCGGCCCATGTCGCAGTCGCGCAGCGCGAGTTGCACCAGCGGCGCGTACCCGAGGGCGTCCCCGGTGGCGCGGCTGCGCGGGGTGGGCGAGCAGTAGCGCAGCTCGGCCGCCGACAGCGGCACCAGACCGTGGGCGACGCGCTGCACCTCGTCCCAGCCGGCCTGGTCCAGCGGACGGTCGTCCTCGAAGCGCTCCGCGAGCAGCGGGGAGCTGCGCGCCGCGGCGACGAACGTGACCCGAAGTGGCATGCCGCGATCGTGATTCGCGAATGTGCGCAGGTCAAGAGCTGTCACCTTCGAGTTACCCAGGGTATGCGAAACCTTACTTCCAGGTCAGGACCAGCCGGGCAACCCGCTACAAACAGAGCGCCATCCATTGATGCGGTCAGCCGGCTTCGGCGCAGGCCGCCCGCAGCCGCCGTACCCCTTCGGCGATCTCCCCCGTCCCGGCCACCGCCGCGAAGCTCAGGCGCAGGTGTGCGGCCGGGGGTTCGGCGCTGAAGTACGGGCGGCCGGGGGTGATCGCGACGCCCGCGCGGAGGGCGGCGGCGGTGAACGCCGACTCGTCGGTGCCCTCGGGCAGGCGGAGCCAGAGGTGGTAGCCGCCCGACGGGATGTGCGGCAGGGCGAGTTCGGGCAGGTGCAGCCGCAGCGCGGACGTCATCGCGTCGCGGCGGCCCTTCAGCTCCGTCGAGACCGTCCTCAGGTGGCGCGGCCAGGCGGGCGAGCCGACGAGTTCCAGCGCGGCCTCCTGCAGGGGCCGGGGCACGAAGAAGGTGTCGACGACCTGGATGGCACGCAGCCGCTCCAGCACCGGGCCGCGCGCCGCCAGGGCGCTCACCCGGAAGCTGGGTGAGGTCGCCTTGGTCAGCGAGCTGACGTGCACGACGACTCCGTCGGGATCGTCGGCGGCGAGCGGACGCGGCAGCGGCGGCGCGTCGGCGTGCACGAGCCGTCGTACGAAGTCGTCCTCGACGACGAAGGCCCCGGCCTCGCGGGCGATGCGCAGCACCTCGGCGCGGCGGTCGGGGGCGAGCACGGCGCCGGTCGGGTTCTGGAAGAGCGGCTGGCAGACGAACACCCGGGCGCCGGTGGCCCGGAACGCGTCGGCGAGGAGGGCGGGACGCACCCCGTCCGGGTCCACCGGGACCGGCACGGGACGCAGGCCCGCCGCCCGCGCGATGGCCAGCATGCCGGGGTAGGTGGGCGACTCCACGAGCACCGGCGCGCCGGGCGGCGCCAGTGCGCGCAGGGCGATGGTCAGCGCCGACTGTCCGCCGGAGGTGACCAGAACCTCGGCCGCCGTGACCGCGCCGCCGATGCTGCGCGCGAACCACTCGCGCAGCTCCGGCAGCCCCTCCATGGGCGGCCTGCCCCAGGCACCGGGCCGACGCCCGGCCCGGGACAGCGCCGCCGCCATCGCCCGCTCCGGCTGGAGGGAGGGATGCAGATAGCCGCCGTTGAACTCGATCACGCCGGGCGGTGGGGCGGCGAGTGAGACCAGGACGCCGGAGGCGTCCACCGAGCGCGGTACGAGCTCGGCGGCGCCGTCCGCGCTGAGGGAGACCTCCTGCCAGGAGGTGTCCCCGGCGGGCGCGGCCTCGGCGCGCGGCCGGGCGCGGAACGCTCCGGCGCCGGGCCGGGTCACGACCAGACCTTCGGCCGCCAGTTGCGCGAGGGCACGCGAGACGGTCACCGGGCTCACCCGGAACCGCTCGACCAGGGCCCGGCTGGACGGGAGCTTTCCACCGTACGAGTAGCGGTCGAGTTCCCGCCGCAGCTGATCCGCCAGTTCACCGACGCTGCTACGCTCTTGCATGAGAACACAGAGTAGCGCTACCGCCCCGACCAGGATAGCGGTCAGCGGCCCCACCAAGGCCTCCGCGGGCACCCTTCAGGCCGCCCTCGGCGTCATCGCCTTCTCGCTCACCTTCCCCGCCACCGCCTGGGGCCTGGAGGGCTTCGGGCCCTGGTCGCTGGTCGCCGTGCGCAGTGTGCTCGCAGCGCTCATCGCGGGCGGCTGTCTGCTCGCCCTGCGAGTGCCATTGCCCAGCCGGTCGCACTGGCCGGGTCTCGCGGTCGTCGCCGCCGGGGTCGTCGTCGGCTTCCCGCTGCTCACCACGCTCGCCCTGCAGACCTCGACCACCGCGCACGCCGCGGTCGTGGTCGGTCTGCTGCCGCTGACGACCGCGCTGCTGTCCGCCCTGCGCGTCGGCACCCGTCCCTCGCGCACCTTCTGGACGGCGGCGCTGGCCGGCGCGGCGGCGGTGGCCGCCTTCACCGTGCAGCAGAGCGGCGGCGCCCTCACCTCCGCCGACCTGTATCTGTTCGCGGCGCTGCTGGTGTGCGCGGCCGGTTACACCGAGGGCGGGCGGCTGGCCCGGGTCATGCCGGGCTGGCAGGTGATCGGCTGGGCGCTGGTGCTGTGCCTGCCGCTCACCGTGCCCGCCGCGGCGCTCGCCCTGGCCTACGAGCCCGTCCACCTCACCGCGCACAGCGTGACCGGGTTGCTCTGGGTCGCGGTCGGCTCGCAGTTCCTCGGCCTGGTCGTCTGGTACCGGGGCATGGCGGCCATCGGCATCCCCAAGGCCAGCCAGTTGCAGTTGGCCCAGCCCCTGCTCACACTGGTGTGGTCGGTGCTGCTGCTGGGCGAGCACCTGACCGTGGCCGCGCCACTGACGGCTGCGGCCGTGCTCGTCTGCATCGCCGTCACGCAACGGGCGCGAGGCTGAGCGGCGCGCACGCACCGGTACGGACCGGCGTCGCCCGCCCTAGACTCGAAAGTACGGACCGCTGCTCCGCACATGGTGAGGAGGCCCCAGATGCGCGCAAGCGTGGGCGACCAGCTTGTCCAGCACGGCAGGGTGGTCGGCCAACACGACAAGGTCGGCGAGATCGTCGAAGTGATGGGTCAGGAGGGCAACCCCCCGTACCGCGTCAAGTTCCAGGACGGGCACGAAGGCGTGTGCTCACCGGGCCCCGACACCGAGATCCGGCACAAGGAAACCACCGGGCAGTGATTCAGCGCGGGGAAATCGCCGGCTGCTGATAGTGGTCGGCGACCACCCGCGTCATCGCCCCGAGGGCGTCGGCCGCCGCATCACGGGCGGAGAAGAAGACATGCCCGCGCACCTCGGGGTGTTCGCGGGCGAAGGTCAGGTGCCGGGACAGCTCGGCCGGGTCCTGCCAGGCTTCGTGCTGCACCGGATCACCGGCCTTGTACAGCGCCTCCCCCACGTACAGCTGTGTGCCGGTACCCCGTGCCGTCTCCGCCCACCACGGCACGAGAGCGGCGTAGTCGGCGGCGGCGTTGCCGAGGTGCCAGTACAGCTGTGGGCAGATGTAGTCGATCCAGTTCTCACGCACCCACTTGCGGGTGTCCGCGTACAGGTCGTCGTACGTCTGCACGGCCCGGGTGTCCGAGCCGAGCGGGTCGGTGTCGGCGTTGCGCCACACTCCGAACGGGCTGATCCCGAACCGCGTGCCGGGGCGGACCTCCTTGATACCGGCCGCGGTGTCGCGCACCAGCCGGTCGATGTTGTCCCGCCTCCAGTCGGCCCGGTTCGTGAAGGCCGCGCCATGGGTGTCGTAGGCCTCGTCGTCGTCGAAGCTCTGGCCGGCGACCGGGTACGGGTAGAAGTAGTCGTCGAAGTGGACGGCGTCGACCGGGTATCTGGCCACGGCGTCGAGCATCGCCTCCTGCACGAAGGCGCGTACGTCGGGAATCCCGGGGTTGTAGTAGAGCCTGCCGCCGTAGGCCACCACCCAGTCCGGGTTCTTGCGGGCCGGGTGCGAGGCGACGAGCCTCGTCGGGTCGGTGTGGATCGCCACTCGCAGCGGGTTGAACCAGGCATGCAGCTCAAGGCCCCGGGCGTGCGCCTCGTCGACCGCCGTGCCGAGCGGATCCCACCCGGGGTGCTGCCCCTGGGTGCCGGTGAGGTACTCCGACCAGGGCTCGTACGGCGAGGGCCACAGCGCGTCGGCCGTCGGCCGCACCTGGAAGATCACCGTGTTCAGCCGGCACCGGACCGCCCGGTCCAGGTGGGCGGTCAACTCGGCGCGCTGCTCCTTCACGGTCAGGCCCATGGCGGAGGGCCAGTCACGGTTGTTCACGGTCGCCAGCCACATGCCGCGCATCTCGGTGGTGGTGCGCGGCCTGCGGGGGACCGCACCCGTGTCTCGTGCCATCACGAGGGTCGACAGTGCGGCCAGCGCAAACGCCCGACGAGACAGCTGCCCCACGACACGCACCCCACACACGCTGCGGATCCGCGCCGTCACGGATCGTCTCCGAAGCCCAAGGATGCCCCCACCCCGGCGATCGATCATCGATACTTACGGGTAACGTGCACGGATGGAGCAGGCACCGGAACCCGGCGACCTGCCTCGGACCGGATCAGCGAAGGGGACGATGTGACCGACATCGAGCGCGTCGGAGTGGTGGGCTGCGGCCAGATGGGGGCCGGCATCGCCGAGGTGTGCGCCCGCGCCGGCCTGGACGTGAAGGTCGCCGAGACCACCGGCGAGGCCCTGGAGATCGGCCGCACCCGGCTGTTCAACTCCCTGGCCAAGGCAGCCGAACGCGGCAAGATCACCGAGGAGGAGCGGGACGCCACGCAGGCACAGCTGAGCTTCACCACCGACCTCGGTGAATTCGCCGACCGGGATCTGGTCATCGAGGCCGTCGTCGAGAACGAGCAGGTCAAGACCGAGATCTTCCAGGTGCTCGACCAGGTCGTGACCCGCCCGGACGCGATCCTGGCCTCCAACACCTCCTCGATCCCGCTGGTGAGGCTGGCCGTCGCCACCTCGCGCCCCGACCAGGTCATCGGCATCCACTTCTTCAACCCGGCCCCGGTGCAGCAGCTCGTCGAGCTGATCCCCGCGCTGACCACCTCCGAGGGCACGCTCGGCCGGGCGCAGCTGTTCACCGAGAAGGTGCTCGGCAAGCACGCCATCCGCGCCCAGGACCGCTCCGGCTTCGTCGTCAACGCGTTGCTGATCCCCTACCTGCTCTCCGCGATCCGGATGTTCGAGTCCGGTATCGCCAGCCGCGAGGACATCGACAACGGCATGGAGATGGGCTGCGCCCATCCGATGGGCCCGCTGAAGCTGTCCGACCTGATCGGCCTGGACACGGTGGCGTCGGTGGCGCATTCGATGTACGAGGAGTACAAGGAGCCGCTCTACGCCGCTCCCCCGCTGCTGCAGCGCATGGTCGACGCGGGCCGGCTGGGCCGCAAGAGCGGCTCGGGCTTCTACACCTACGGCTGATTACCGAGCGCGACGCTCCGCTGGGCCCGGCACCTGAGGGGTGCCGGGCCCGCGTCATTCACACACCGTGTGCGCGTCGGGCCCGCATATGCCGCTCGCACACTCTCCCCAGGCGCCCACCAGGCGAGTTGACTCACCATGCGCATGCAAGGGACGTAAGACGACTACGGAAAGGAGCGGTTCGTGACCGCCGATCCCGAGCATTCCGTCGCCCAGGAGGAACTCGCAGAGTTACGTCGCCGTCTCGACGTGGCATACGCCCGCGTCGAGGGCGGGCTGGCGCTGCTCTCCCATCGCACCGAGGAAACCGCCAAGGAACTGGACGAGTTGAGCACACGGCTCATCACCCTGGAACACGCCCGATGGCCGCTGCCGTCGGTCACCGCTGTCACGGCCGTGGCCGCCCTCGTCGTGGCCGTCTGGCAGGTACTCGCACGCTAGTGCCGCGGCACTGGACGACGGCGTCCTGGCCGAGCCTGAGGTGGTGCAGTAAAAGCAGCGCGGCCGCCATGTTGGCGGCCGGGACCTCGCCGCGGGCGACCAGATCGGGGACGAGTTTGAGGGGAACCCATTCCCGTCGGTCCGACTCGAAGTCGTCCACCGGGTGCCCGATGTATTCGCCCTCGTCGGCCCAGTAGATGTGGTGCCGGGCGTCGGTGAGCCCGTTGGACGGCTCCACGCTCATCAGGTGGCGCAGGGGTCCCGGCCGCCAGCCCGTCTCCTCCTCGAGCTCCCGGGCCGCCGCGACCGCGATGTCCTCGCCGTCCTCGACCACGCCCGCCGCGAGTTCCCACCCCCAGCTGTCGGTGATGAAGCGGTGGCGCCACAGGAGGAGGACCTCGTTGGCCTCGTTCACCACCGTGGCCACGGCCACCGGCCGCAGCCGTATCAGGAAGTGGTCGAGGTGCCGGCCGTCCGGCAGCTCGACATCTGCGAGATTGACGCTGAACCAGCGGTTTTCATACACAGTTCGTTCGTTCTGTTTCGTCCACTGCACGGTTCTGCCACCTTCCGCCGAGTAAGTGGCAATATCGCAGCAGGAGCGTGCCCACAGCAGAGGGAAAGCGTGGCGTTGCCGTTCAGGCGGTGTCGCTACAGCGGTACGCGCAGTGCCCCGTCGATGAGTTCGGCGGCCTCGGCCGTGCCCGCGCCGCCGCTGCGCACCAGGTGCTCGCGCACCGCCCGGAGTCTGTCACGCAGCCGCTGGGACTCCATGCCGCGGGCCTGCTCGGCCATCTGTACCGCGGTCGCCACCGCCTTCTCGGCGTTGCCCTGGCGCAGTTCGATGGTGCTGAGCATGGCGAGCCGGTGCACCCGGCCCCGGTCGTGCGCGGGGTTGTCCACGGCGGCCGCGGCATGCTCACCGGCGGCGGCCAGTTCGCCCAGGCTGAGCAGTGCCTCCGCCACCTGGACGTTGACCAGGCCCGGCTGGACATAGCCGGTCTCGTCGGGTTCGTGTCCGCGCCGGATGCGTTCGGCGGCCTGCTCGGCCCGCCGTATGCAGGACAGGGCGCTCGTGCCGTCGCCGAGGTGGGCGTACGCCTTCGCCTGCATCGCGTACAGATCGGAGGCGAGGGCCGGGGTGATGTGCTTGCCTGCGGCCCGCAGCGCAGCCTCCGCGAAGGCAACGGCCTGACGGTACTCCCGCATGAACAGCGACTGGTTGACGAGCAACGCGATCACATACGCACCGAGTCCCCGGTCGCCGCTGGCCTTGGCGAGCCGCAGCGCCTGGTGGAAGTAGCGCTGGGCGAGGCCGTGTGCGTCGGAGTCGTAGGCGCAGATGCCGGCGATCGCGACCAACCCGCCGGTGGCACGGTGGAGTTGGCGGCCGGTGGCGTCGGTGTAGCTGCCGCGCAGCAGGGGCGCCGCCTCGGAGTTGAGGAACCCGACGATCCGGGTGCGGGTCGCGACACCGCCGGCCTTGCGGTACATCTGCTCGTAGTGGGTGCGGGCGGCGCGCAGCATCTCGATGTCGGCCGGGGTGACCCGGTGCCGGCCGCCGCGGGAGACGTCCACGTCCTCGGGCGGGTTCTCCCACTCCCACACGGGCATGACGGCCGGCGTGCCGGTGACGGCGGGGGCGCCGAGGACGTGCGGGCGCTGCTGTTCGTCGGAGCGCCACAGGGCGGTGGCGCGTTCGACGAAGCCGGACAGCGAGGTGCCGTGCGCGCCGGCCGGTTCCCCCGGTACGCCGAGTCCGATGTCGTCGAGTGTGACCGGCCGGTGCAGCCGGGCGGCGAGCACCTCGCAGATCAGGTCGGGCACCTGGCCACGCGGCCGCTGGCCCTTCAACCAGCGTGCCACGGCGGTGTGTTCGTAGCGGAGCGCGAGCCCGCGCGCCCGCCCGGCCTGGTTCACATGTGCCGCGAGACCGGCGTGCGAGATCCCCGCCTCGTCCAGGATCGCGTCGAGCAGAGTGTTGGGCTGCATCGGAAAGGCCCCCCAGATGGCTCGGTGTCGACAGCGTAGTGAATTCGCCTTCACACGGGGTGTGAACGGAGTGCGCGAATCCGGGCTGTGCGCGCACTGTTGCGGAGAGTTTCCGGCCGGTTGACTGGAATGCCTCGCAAGAGGCCGGCCGGGCCGTCGGCTCCCCCTCGTACAGCGGCGGCCCGGCCAGGACGCTGCGCCGGGGACCGTAGGGCTAACGGTGGGTTGTCGGCTGCGGGTGGGGGGTGGTCGCTCGCACAGTTCCCCGCGCCCCTGAGGGGCGTCTGTGGTGCCGTTCGTTGCGTAGTGCCAGGAGGGCTATGTCGTCGGTGGGGCTACCGCTGGTGTGGCGCAGCACGCGGGTGAAGACGGCAGCCAGCATGGACTGTGGGGTGTGCGCGCCTTCGCGCAGAGCCTCCGCGAGTACGTCCGGCAGCGGAAAGAACCGGCCATGCGCGTCTCGGGCGTCCTCGGCGCCGTCCGTGAAGAGGAACAGTGCCTCGCCGGGCCGGAGTTGGCCGAAGGGTGCGGCGGGCAGGTCGGGCGGTAGCGGGAACGAGCCCATGGGCGGGAGGGGATCGGCTCGGGCGAGTGGTTCGACGTGGGTGCCCAGGAGCCGGTACGGCCAGGGGTGGCCGCAGTTGAGGGCCTGCAGCTCGCCGTCCCGCCCGATCTCCAGCAGCAGGACGGTCACGAACTCCTCGGCCACGAGGCCGTCGGCCCGCCCCCTCAGGTACCGGGCCAGGGCGCGGTCCAGCCGGCGCAGAACACCGGCGAGTTCCGGCTCGTCGTGCACGGCCTCCCGGAAGCTGCCGAGGACGGCGGCGACGGTCCCTGTCGCGGCCGGCCCGTGCCCGCGTACGTCCCCCATCACGACGCGGACACCGTGGTCGGTGGCGACGACCTCGTACAGATCGCCGCCGACGGAGGAGCCGCGGTCGGCGGAGAGCTGGGCGGCGGCGACGTTCAGCCCGTCGATGCGCGGGGGCATGGGCCGCAGCAGCGCGTCCTGCGCGGCGGCCGCGACCTTGCGGGCCTGCCGCAACTCGCGCAACAGCGTGCGCCGGACATGGAGTACGAGCCCGGTGCCGACGGCGAAGAAGACGACCGCCAGCACGCCCCACACGGTGGGAAGCCCCAGCGCAACCACCCTGCCGGGCGCCCGTAGGTTACGGATCATACGGAGGCCCCCCATTGCAGGCCGTAACAGCGCAGACCGGCCTCGAAAGGCCGGTCCGATTCTGTCGCCGTGTGCCCCGCAAGAGCCAGATCACCCGAACTTGCCACCCAAAAGAGTGAGGTGACCGATGGGGAGGTGTGGGGGGCACGCCCCCCACAAGGGGCGCGGGGAACTGCGCGACCAGCCACAATCAACCCGCGGCCAAAAACCCGCAGTCCCCGGCACCCAGCGAAGCTAACTCCGCAGCACTGCCCCCGTACGCTCAGCGGCCAGCGCCACCGCCGCGTCCCGAGCCGCCGACGCCTCGTCGACGGTCAGCGTCCGGTCAGCCGCACGGAACCGCAGCGCGTACGCCAGCGACTTCCGCCCGTCGCCGAGCTGCTCCGCGTTCTCGTACACGTCGAACAGCCGGATGGACTCCAGCAGTTCACCGGCACCCTCGCGCAGCGCGGCCTCGACCTCGGCGTGTGGGACCGGCTGGTCGACGACGAGCGCGACGTCCTGCGTGGCGACCGGGAACGTGGAGATGCGCGGCGCCTGCGGGGTGCCGTCGCCCACCTGCTCCAGGGCGTCCAGGTCGAGCTCCGTCGCACAGGTGCGGGCGGGCAGGCCCAGCGCCTTCAGGACGCGCGGGTGCAGCTCACCGGCGTGCCCCACGACCCGCTCGGTGCCGTCGGCGACGACCACGAGCTCGGCGCAGCGACCCGGGTGCCACGGCCCGTACTGGCCCTTGCGCACGACGAGTTCGGCGCCCGCCTCACGGGCCACCGTGCGTGCCGCCTCGATCGCGTCGGCCCAGTCGGCCGGGCGGTCCTTGCCCCACCAGCCGGCCTGTTCACGCGCGCCCGCGAGGACGACGGCCACGTGCCGCGGCTGCTCGGGCAGCGCGGCGTTCAGCGTGGCGATCTCCTCGTCGGTGGGGCGACGGTCGACCGGCAGATGGGTGGCGACGCCCTGGCCCTCACGGGGGTGGAACACCAGCCCCGTCTCGAACAGCGCCAGGTCGTGCGAGCCTCGGCCGTCATTGCGCCGCAGGGCACCGAGCAGGCCCGGCAGCAGCGACGTACGGAGCACGGGCTCCTCGTCGTTGAGCGGGTTGGCCAGCCGGACGACGCGGCGGGCCGGGTCGTCGGCGTCGAGGCCGAGCTGGTCGAAGACCTGCTCGCTGACGAACGGGTAGTTCGGCGCCTCGACGTAGCCCGCACCGGCCAGGGCCCGGCCGACCCGGCGGTGCAGCCGCTGCCGGTGGGTCAGGCCGCGGCCCGACGGGGGCTTGGGCAGCGTGGAGGGCAGGTTCTCGTAGCCCTCGAGCCGGATGACCTCTTCGGCGAGGTCGTTCTGCTCGAGCAGGTCGGGCCGCCAGGACGGCACGGTGACGATCAGCTCGTCCTGCCCGTACACGTCGCAGCCGATCTGCTGGAGCCGGCGTACGACGGTCTCGCGGCCGTACTCGACGCCCGCGACCTTGTCCGGGTGGTCGGCCGGGACGGTGATGGTGTGCGGCGCGGACGGCGTGATGACCTCGGTGACACCGGCCTCGGCGGTGCCGCCCGCGAGCAGCACCAGCAGGTCCACCGTGCGCTGGGCGGCGGCGGACGCGGCCTCGGGGTCGACGCCCCGCTCGAAGCGCCGGGACGCCTCGGAGGACAGCTTGTGCCGTCGGGCCGTCCGCGCGATCGACACCGCGTCGAAGTGCGCGGCCTCGATCACGATGTCGGTCGTGGCGCCCTCGGTGTTCTCGTGGTCGGCGATCTCGGTGTTGGCGCCGCCCATGACGCCCGCGAGCCCGATGGGGCCGCGCTCGTCGGTGATCACCAGGTCCTCGGCGTGCAGCTTGCGCTCGACGCCGTCGAGGGTGACGATCTTCTCGCCCTCCTCGGCCCGGCGCACACCGATCGTGCCCCGGACCAGGGAGCGGTCGTAGGCGTGCAGCGGCTGGCCGAGCTCCATCATCACGTAGTTGGTGACGTCGACGGCGAGCGAGATCGGGCGCATGCCGACCTTCTGGAGCCGGCGCTGGAGCCAGATCGGGGAGCGGGCCTCGGGCCGCAGACCGCTGATCGTGCGGGCGGTGAAGCGGTCGCAGCCGAGCGGCTCGGAGACCTTCACCGGGTAGCCGTAGGCGTTCGGCGCCGGTACGTCGAGCAGGGCCGGGTCGCGCAGCGGCAGGCCGTAGGCGATGGCGGCCTCGCGGGCGACGCCGCGGATGGACAGACAGTCACCGCGGTTGGCGGTGACGGCGATGTCCAGCACCTCGTCGACCAGCTCGAGCAGCTCGACGGCGTCCTTGCCGACCTCGGTCTCGGGCGGCAGCACGATGATGCCGTGCGTGCCGTCGTCGCCCATGCCCAGCTCGCTGCTGGAGCAGATCATGCCGTGCGAGTTCCTGCCGTACGTCTTGCGCGCGGAGATCGCGAAGCCGCCGGGCAGCACGGCGCCCGGGAGGACCACGACGACCTTGTCGCCCTCGGCGAAGTTGCGGGCGCCGCAGACGATCTCCTGGGGCTCACCGGTGCCGTTGGCGGTGCCGACGTCGACGGTGCAGAAGCGGATCGGCTTCTTGAACTCCGTCAGCTCCTCGATGGTCAGCACCTGGCCGACGACCAGGGGGCCCTTGAGTCCGTCGCCGAGCTGCTCGACGGTCTCGACCTCCAGACCGGCCGAAATGAGCTTGGCCTGCACGTCACGACCCGTCTCCGTCTCCGGCAGGTCGACGTACTCCCGCAGCCAAGAAAGCGGGACCCGCATCAGATCTCCATCCCGAACGGCCGGGTGAACCGGACGTCACCCTCGACCATGTCTCGCATGTCCTCGACGTTGTGGCGGAACATCAGCATCCGCTCGATCCCGAACCCGAAGGCGAAGCCGCTGTACTTCTCCGGGTCGACGCCGCAGGCGGTGAGCACCCGCGGGTTGACCATGCCGCAGCCGCCGAGCTCGATCCAGCCCTCGCTGGAGCAGGTGCGGCAGGGCCGGTCGGGGTTGCCGACGGACTCGCCGCGGCAGACGTAGCACACCATGTCCATCTCGGCGGACGGCTCGGTGAACGGGAAGAAGTTCGGCCTGAGCCGGGTCTTCATGCCCTCACCGAACAGCGACTGGACCATGTGGTCCAGGGTGCCCTTGAGGTCCGCCATGGTCAGGCCCTCGTCGACGGCGAGCAGCTCGACCTGGTGGAAGACCGGGGTGTGCGTGGCGTCCAGCTCGTCGGTGCGGTACACGCGGCCGGGGCAGATCACGTAGACCGGCAGCTCGCGGTCGAGCAGGGAGCGGATCTGCACGGGCGAGGTGTGGGTGCGCAGTACAACGCCCGACTCGGAGCCGCCGTCCGGGCCCTGTACGAAGAACGTGTCCGCCTCACCGCGGGCCGGGTGGTCCGGGCCGATGTTCAGGGCGTCGAAGTTGAACCACTCGGCCTCGACCTGCGGCCCCTCGGCGACCTCGTAGCCCATGGCCACGAAGACGTCCTCGATGCGCTCCGAGAGCGTGGTCAGCGGATGGCGGGCGCCGGCCGGTACGCGGTCGTAGGGCAGCGTGACGTCCACGTCCTCCTCGACCAGCACGCGCGCGTCGCGCTCGGCCTCCAGCTCGGCCTGGCGGGCGGCGAGGGCCTTGTTCACGGCGCCGCGGGCCTGGCCGACGCGCTTGCCGGCGTCGGCCTTCGCGTGCGGGGGCAGGGCGCCGATCTCGCGGTTGGCGAGGGCCAGCGGGGAGGTGCCGCCGGTGTGGGCGACCTTGGCCTCCTGGAGCGCGTCGAGGGAGTCCGCGGCGGCAAAGGCGGCGAGCGCCTCGTCCCGCATGCGCTCGATCTCTTCCGGTTTCAACGCCTCGACCTCGACAGGGTCGTACGACTTATTCGGTGCCGACATCTCTTCCCGTGCTTCCGATTGGCTGGCTGAAGGTCCCCGTCACCGGCTCACAAGGCCGTCTCCGGGACACAAAGGTGCCAAAGGCCGAGTCTAACGGGGTTGAGGTGGGCGAATGCGCCCGTGGGCCGCTCAGGTCAGATAAGCCGGAGCGCTCACGGGCAACGTAAATCGAAACTCGGCGCCGCCACCGGGGGCGCGGCCGACCGTGATGATGCCGCCGTGAGCTTCGACGATGCCCTTGACGATGTACAGCCCGAGGCCCGTGCCGCCGCGCTTGCTGCCCCGCCAGAAGCGGGTGAAGACGCGGTTCATGGACTCCTCCGGAATGCCGGTGCCCTCGTCGCTCACGGTGACCGACGTGCCTACGTCCTCCCCTTCGCGGGGAGACGTGGCGGGCGTTACGTCGATCGTGACAGTTCCCTCGCCGTGGCGCACGGCATTTTCGATGAGATTGCTGAGCACCTGGTCGATCTTGTCGGGGTCGGCCCACAGGGCGGGCAGCGGCTGCTCGATGCGCAGCAGGAACCGGTCGGCGGGCAGTCCGGCCGCGACGTACGCCTGGATGTGCCGGCCGACGGCGGCACCGATGTCGACGGGCTGGCGGCGCACCTCCAGCCGACCGGAGTCGATCCGGGAGATGTCCAGCAGCTCCGCGATGAGCCGGGTGACGCGGTCGGCGTCGGCGTCGACCGTCTCGAGCATCAGCCGCTTCTGGTCGTCGGTGAACCTCTCCCACTTGGCGAGGAGGGTGGCGGTGAAGCCCTTGACGGAGGTGAGCGGCGAGCGCAGTTCGTGGGCGACGGTGGCGATCAGTTCGGCGTGGCTGCGCTCGGTGCGGCGGCGGGCCTCGGTGTCGCGCAGGGAGACGACGACGCGGCGGACGGGGCCGGTGGGTTCCGTACGGACGTACCGCACCGAGACGAGCACCTCCCGCCCACCCGGCAGCAGCAGGTTCCGCTCGGGCTGCCGGACCCGGATGGCGAGACCGCCGTAGGGATCGGTCAGCTGCCACCACCGCCTGCCCTCCAGGTCCTCCAAGGGCAGGGCCTTGTCGAGGCGCTGTCCGAGGACGTCCTGCGCGGCAACCGCGGTGATGCGTTCGGCGGCGGAGTTGAAGCAGATCACCCGCCCGTGCTCGTCCGCGACGACGAGCCCGTCGGGCAGTTCGTCGGGGTCGATGCCGAGCCCGGCAGGGTCGCCGTACCGGGGCTCGGGCGGACGTCGTACGTCCTGTCCCCCCGGTGCGCTGCTCGTGCCGACACTCATCCCCGTACCCCACCTCTCAGACGGCGCAGGTGGCCCCCGAACTGGTCACCCTACTAGCTCTCGGTGACGGAGCGGCAGCCTCCGGGAGCGCGCTGTGCACGGGCCGACGCGTAGAGACATACGGCCGCGGCGGTGGCGAGGTTCAGGCTCTCGGCCTTCCCGTGGATCGGGACGCGGACAACGGCGTCCGCGAGCGCGCGGGTCTCCTCCGGGAGTCCCCACGCCTCGTTGCCGAAGACCCATGCGGCCGGCCCGCCCATGGTGCCCTTGTCGAGCTCCTCGTCGAGGTCGTGCTCCCCGGCCCCGTCGGCGGCCAGGATCCGCACGCCGGCTTCCTTCAGCCCCGCCACGGCCCGCTCGACGGGCACACCCACGGCGACCGGCAGATGGAACAGCGAGCCCACGGAGGCGCGGACGGCCTTGGGGTTGTACAGGTCGACGGAGGCGTCGGTCAGCACGACGGCCTCGGCCCCGGCGGCGTCCGCGCACCGCAGCACGGTGCCGGCGTTGCCGGGGTCGCGTACATGCGCGAGCACGGCCACGAGCTTGGGCCGCGCACGGAGGATGTCCTCGAAGGGCGTGTCGAGGAACCGGCAGATCCCGACGAGCCCCTGCGGGGTCACGGTCGTGGAGATGTCCGCGACGACCTGCTCGGAGGCGAGGTGGACACGGGCGCCGGTGTCACGGGCCAGGCCGATGATGTCCGCGTACCGTTCGGCGGCCTCCACGGTGGCGAACAGCTCGACCAGGGTGTCCGGCTGCGCACCCGCCTCCCGCACGGCCTGCGGCCCCTCCGCCAGAAACAGCCGCTCCTTCCCCCGGAAGTTCCGCTTGGCCAGCCGCCGCGCGGCGGAGACGCGGGGAGAGCGGGGGGAGATCAGCTCGGGGGTGGCAGGCGCCATGCAATTCACCTTCATCAAGAAATGTCCGCCAAGAAATGTCCGCCGCAACGGCGATCAACCACGACGGCGGGGTCTGGGGGTCCCCCCACGCCCTTAAGGCAGTGGGGGAGGTGCCGAACCACCGGTACTCACAAAACAACGGACCCGCAGGCACACAGCCCACGGGTCCGCCCAGTCACGTCGGCGAAAAGCCAGCGCAGCGTCACGCAGCCTTCGGCGCGTTGACGTCGGCCGGCAGCGCCTTCTGCGCGACCTCGACGAGCGCGGCGAACGCGGTGGCGTCGTTCACGGCCAGCTCGGCCAGGATCTTGCGGTCGACCTCGACGTTCGCGGCCTTCAGACCCTGGATGAAGCGGTTGTACGTGATGCCGTTGGCGCGGGCAGCGGCGTTGATGCGCTGGATCCACAGCTGACGGAAGTCACCCTTGCGCTTCTTGCGGTCGTTGTAGTTGTAGACCAGCGAGTGGGTGACCTGCTCCTTGGCCTTGCGGTACAGGCGCGAACGCTGACCGCGGTAGCCGGAGGCCTGCTCGAGGATCGCCCGGCGCTTCTTGTGGGCGTTCACTGCCCGCTTGACGCGTGCCACTTTTTAACTCCTTGTAGCGGGGCCGCGGTTGGACTCACACGGCCCGGAAACGATTGGGTCCCGGTCCAGACGCAGGGCGCTCGGCGCGCCGCTGTGTCACTTGCCGAGAAGCTTCTTGATCTTCTTGGCGTCGCCCGGGGCCATCTCGGCGTTGCCGGTGAGGCGACGCGTCAGACGGGACGACTTGTGCTCGAGCAGGTGGCGCTTGCCGGCGCGCTCACGGAGCACCTTGCCGGAGCCGGTGACCTTGAAGCGCTTGCTGGCACCGCTGTGCGACTTGTTCTTCGGCATAGCGCCGTTCTCTCCTCGTCGGTGGCGCTCCGGTGCCCGGTCGCGAAACCGGGCACGGTGGAGCGTCGCTCTTGTATCGGTTGTGTCCTGGGACTGACGTCCCCGGGGTCACGCCTCGGCGGGCTCCTCGGTGGGGGCCTCGGCATCGGCGGGGTTCTGCGAGCGACCGGGGTTGGCCTTCGCGGACGCCTTGCGGGCCTCCTGCGCCTGGCGGGCCTCGGCCATCGCCTCGGTCTTCTTCTTGTGCGGACCGAGAACCATGATCATGTTGCGGCCGTCCTGCTTCGGGTTCGACTCGACGAACCCGAGGTCCTGGACGTCCTCCGCGAGACGCTGCAGCAGTCGGTAGCCCAGTTCGGGACGGGACTGCTCGCGACCACGGAACATGATCGTGATCTTGACCTTGTCGCCCTGCTTGAGGAACCGGACGACGTGACCCTTCTTGGTGTCATAGTCGTGCGGGTCGATCTTCGGCCGGAGCTTCATCTCCTTGATGACCGTGTGCGCCTGGTTCTTGCGCGCCTCACGGGCCTTCATGGCCGACTCGTACTTGAACTTCCCGTAGTCCATGAGCTTGCACACGGGCGGACGGGCGTTCGCCGCGACCTCGACCAGGTCCAGGTCGTACTCCTGCGCAAGCTCCAGTGCCTTGGCCAGCGGGACAATGCCCACCTGCTCGCCACTGGGACCGACAAGTCGCACCTCGGGAACGCGAATCCGGTCGTTGATGCGGGGCTCGGCGCTGATGGATCCTCCTCGGTAGCACCACGCGACGGTCTGGCGGACAGCCGCGTAACGTCTCTGTTCGTTAGACCTAACCGCGCCGAAGCACAAAAAATGCCCCGGACGATCACAGGCGGGGCTCCTCGAACTACCGGAGCGACCGCCGCGGTGACCGCGGGGCGCACTTTCGGGCGGTGGCCGCCACTGGGGACGGGACCGCCTGACCGGTGACCCGCCGCCCTGAGGGCGGCCAGGTGGGAGTTCGGAAGCCTCCACTTGTAGGTCGGTCACACTTGCACACATGCGTGTCCGACCGGTCGTTACACAAGGTTAGCAGCCTCGGCCGGAAAGGGCTAACCGAGGCCGACTGGGGCTGGTTGTCCCTCTGCCCCTATGGTGAACGGCATGAGTGAAGAGACGCCCGACTTCAACGCCATGACCCGCGACATCGCCGAGGTCCCCGCGGTCGAGGTGATCGTGACGGTCGCCGTCAACCTGATGAGCGCCGCCGCGGTGAAGCTCGGTCTGACCGAGGAGGGCGAGAAGCACAAGGACCTGGACGAGGCCCGCAAGCTGATCCACGCCCTGGCCGGTCTGCTGGACGGGAGCGCGACCGAGATCAGCTCGTTCCATGCGGCCCCGCTGCGCGACGGCCTGAAGTCGCTCCAGCTGGCGTTCCGCGAGGCGTCCCTGGTCCCGGACGAGCCGGGCCAGGGTCCGGGCGAGAAGTACACGGGCCCGGTCTACCGCTGACCTAATCCTTTACGTACAGGGGCTCGCCCGGTGGCGTCGTCCCGGCCGGCAGCAGTGCCAGGTCGAGGCCGCGCACCAGGCGGGCCCTCAGTGTTTCGTCGGCGGCCATGCGCCGGGCCACCGCGCGGGCGGCCTCGGCCGGGGCGGCGGCCGGATCGAGGACGAGGGCCAGGGTGCCGTCGGCCTGTCCCGGGCCGAGGTGGGCGCGCAGTACGGCCGGCTCGGCGGCGACCGCGGCCCGTACCGCCGCGACGACGGCGGGGTCGGCGAGCGGGTCGGTGGTCGTACGCCCCTCGGCCAGCGCCAGCAGTGCGGGACCGGTCAGCTCGAACGGCACCGGACCGGCCAGGTCCAGCACCACGGTGTCGGCCTTCTCGTGCGCGGCCGCCTGGAGGGCCTGGTGCAGGGGTACGGCCACCGGCCGGGCCTGCGGGTCCCAGCGGGCCAGCGAGTCGGTGGACGTGAAGGCGGGCAGGGCGGTGCGGTCGCCGGCCTTCAGGGTCGGTACGGCCATGTCGCTGGTCTTCTCGCGGCGCAGCCCGTTCTCGTCCTCCTCGACCTCGCCGAGCACGGCCACCACGGGGACGAGCAGCCGGGCGCCGCTGAGCGCCGCCAGCACCGGTCCCACGGCGGTACGGTCCTCGGCCCAGGCGGCGAGCGCCGTGCTCAGCCGGGGATCGGCCGAGCCGTCGTCGTCGGAGAAGCCGGGGTCGGGAATGTTCTTGTTCGCCACGGTCACCGACCCTATAGGGGGGCTGCTGCTGCGCTTGTGCGGGCCCGGTAACGCGGCCGTGACACCGCTCACGGGTTTCCCGGCATTTCTGACACACATCTAACGTGCGTCTAACGGCCCGCACAGCTGCCGCCGTCAGCATCGCGGCATGGAGTCCCGCAGAGCCCGCCGCACCCGTACCTTGATCTGCGCTGCCGCCGCCTCCGCTGTCGTGATGGGCGGTACGGCGTATGTGACGGCGCAGGCGCACTCCGGAGTGCCGGCCGTATCGTCGGCCGTGACGCCGTCGGCCTCGGCGTCGGACAACGGGGAGGCATCGGTGGAACCTGTGGCGCAGCCGGCGGTGGATCGTGACGCGCTGCTGGCCGAGGCCGTGCGGGGCCTGCCGGTCGAGGACGGCGCGGACGTGTCGGTGGCGGTGCTGGACGTGGACTCCGGGGAGGGTGCCTCGTACGGGGAAGGCACCTTCGACACCGCGAGCATCGTCAAGGTGGACATCCTGGCGACGCTGCTGTTGCAGGCGCAGGATGCGGGGCGGCAGCTGACGGCGGCGGAGCAGGCGTACGCCACGGCGATGATCGAGCACAGCGACAACGACTCCGCGTCGGCCCTGTGGCGGACGATCGGCGGGGCGCAGGGGCTGGACGCCGCGAACGAGCGGTTCGGGCTGACCGGCACCGAGGGCGGCGACGGCATGCTGTGGGGCCTGACCCAGACCACGGCCGTCGACCAACTCGCCCTGCTCCAGCAGGTGTTCGGGGAGGAATCAGAGCTGGACGCGGCCTCGCGGTCGTATCTCCAGGAGCTGATGGGGCAGATCGCCGCCGGTCAGCAGTGGGGGGTGTCGGCCGCCGGGGACGATGCGGCGTGGGCCCTGAAGAACGGCTGGCTGCCGCGGACCGCGACGGGCCTGTGGGACGTCAACAGCATCGGGCGGGTGACGGTCGGCGGCCGTGACTACCTGGTGGCGGTGCTGTCGGACGGCAACTCGACCAAGGGGAAGGGGATCGCACTGGTCGAGGCGGCAGCGCGAGCGGCGGTGTCGGTGTTCACCGGGGTTTCCCTGCCGACGTCGTCCGCTGCCGCCGCTGGTTAGCGCGTCAGGCCGTACCTGCGGCGGCCGCGCCACAGGACGACCGCCGTGATCAGCAGCACGCCGCCGGCGCCGCCGGCGAGCGGGGCGGCCCAGCCCGTGGCGTCGTCGTCGGAATCCGCCGTGTCCGGGCCGGAGCCGAAGTACTTGTCGCCGTACGCCGCGGACTGCAGTCCCTCCGGCTTCAGCCGGCCGGCCTCCTCGATGGCGGCGGCCGGGTCGACGAAGCCGAAGCCGCGGGAGTCGTCGCGGCCGTCGGCCGGGGCGTTGCGGGCCGTGTCCTGAAGGAGCCGCTTGATCTGGGCCGGGGCCAGGCCCGGGTGGGCCGACTTGACGAGGGCGACGGCGCCGGAGACGAAGGCGGCGGCCGCGCTGGTGCCCCAGCCCTCGTAGTACTTGCGGTCGGGGGCGGCGATGACGACGTCGACGCCGGGGGCGCTGACCGTGGCGTACCAGCGGCGGGTGGAGAAGGATGCGCGGGTGCCGAACTTGTCGACGGCGGTCGCGGCGATGACGCCCGGGTAGGCGGCCGGGTAGGAGATGTGGTCGCCCTTCTCGCCGCCGTTGCCGGCCGAGGCGACGACGACGGAGCCCTTCTTCAGGGCGTACTGGACGGCCTCGTCCTCGGCGGGTTCGGGGTGGGCGGAGGCGGAGTCGTCGCCGAGGGAGAGGTTGATGACGTCGGCGCCGTGGTCGGCGGCCCAGCGGATGCCGTCGGCGAGGGCGTTGCCGCGGGTCTTCCGGGCCTTGGCGCGGGAGGGGTCGTCGTCCTCGAGGATCACCCGGACCGGGAGGATCTTCGCCTCGGGTGCGATGCCCAGGACGCCGTCGGTGTTGCCGGTGCCGTGGCCGTGACCGGCGATGATCCCGGCCATCGCGGTGCCGTGCAGGGCCCAGGCCGGGTCACCCTGCGTCGCCCCGAAGCCGACCATGTCCTTGGCGGGCAGTACGTTGCCGGCCAGGTCGGGATGGTCGGCGTCGACGCCCGTGTCGAGGACGGCGACGGTGATGCCCTCGCCCTTGGTGGTCTGCCAGGCCTGAGCGGTGTGCATGGCGTCCAGCGCCCACTGCTCGGCGCGGATGCCGTCGGCGTGCGCGGCGGTGGGCGGGACGAGGGCGACCGAGGCGGCGACGAGGACGCTCACGAGGCCGGCCCTGCGGGCGGCTGCGACGGGCTTCATGAGGGCTGTTCCGTGGACGAGGTGACGGACTTGCGCAGGCTGCGCTCGACGCGGTCGGCGAGGCCCTTGGCCTCGTGGCCGAGGCCTGCCTGGGCGGGGGCGCTGGTGGCGCCGGAACGCATCGCCTCCGCGGCGGGCTGCGGTTCGTCGACCGTGCGGGCGTCGGCCCAGCCGGAGACGGCGTAGACGACGACGGGGGCGTCGGTGAGGACGGAGACGGTCCATGAGGCACGCTGCTCGGCGCCGAAGCCGGCAGCGGCCGTGCCCTTCGCGGCGTACGGGCGGGGCATCAGGTCGCTGCGGCGGTCCAGGCGCTCGTCCTCGAAGCGGGCGTCCAGGGAGCGCATGGCGGCGGCGTCGGCCTTGGCGAAGAGCAGGCCGACGGTGGTGACGTAGCTCTGGGTGGCGTCGGTGTAGGTGGCGCGCAGCAGGCGCTGACAGCCGACCGGGGCGAGCGCCCTGCGCAGCAGGGGGTCGAAGGCGTCCGCGCAGCCGCTGTCCGGGGCGACGGCGATACGGGTCCAGATGCGGTCGGCGCCACCGGGGCCGGCGCCGCGCCCCTGCACGGTGGGCGGGAACAGCTGATCCACCGGCACGCTGTGCCACAGGGGCCCGGCCGCCGCGAAGGCCCCGCGTTCCCCGGCCTCCCCCGAGTCCCCGATCAGCCATCTCCCCGTCACGGCGCCCCCGGTGAGCCCCAGTCCGAGCACGACACAGGCGGCGACCGCCACGGTACGTCCCCGTACCCGCACGCCGAACGACCGCGGCCGCGCCGACTCGTCGTACCCCTCGGGCTCCCCGAACGTGACGACCGGCTGCTGGGGCACCGACTGGGTACTCCAGGAGAACGCGGGGTTCGGGGAGACGGGGGTGGCGTTTTCCCGTACGGATGACGTGGGTGAACCCTGCCGCCGCTCGCGTGCCGGGACCGGGTCCGGGTCCGCCGGGATCGGGCGCAGACGCCTCGTCGTCTCCGAGGGCGCCTCGGCGGGCACACCGACCGGCCGCGGCGGCACGGGCCGACGGGTCGGCCGGGGCGGCACGCTGCTCGGGGCGGCCGGGTCGGGGGCGGCTTGGGGACGTGCGGGCACGGTGGGGCGGTTGCTCGGATCCGCCGGCCTCTCAGGACGCGCGGGCGCACCCGGCCGGCCACCTGGACGCGGCGGCACGGCTCCCCGCGTGGTCGTTCCGCCGCCCTCACCCCGGGCCGGCGGTGGTGCGTCCGGGAAGCGGGCGGATGCGGCAGGCGGGGGCGGAGTGAAGGGGCCGGCGTCTCCGGTCACCGTGGCCCGGCGTCCGCCGTCCCGGTCGCCGGCGTCCGTCCGGGACGGAGCGCGCAGGCTCGGGAAGGTGGTGCGGCCGGTGTCGCCGCCGTTGCGGGGTGACGGGGGGCCGCCGGCCGCTGTGGTGGGCGTCGGCGGCTCGGTGCCGCGTTCGGAAGGCGCCGTGGGGTCGGGCTCGTCCCCGGGGATCGGGGGGTGGGGCGGACGGGGAGGTGTGGCCGGGCGGGGAGGTATGGGCGCGTGCCGCGCTTCCGTGCTCATGCACCCCCCGTTTCCTCGTGCCCGGTCCCGTGCCCTCGTACGCGGGCCGCCGTCGTCAATTCGCACGCATACCCGCACCGGGGGACCGGCATCCGGCGCGAGTGGCGCGCAGTGTCGTTCCTCCGTGCGTGCGCGTCACTCTACGGGTTGCCCCCGGTCGAACGGGAACCAGTCCACGAGCCCGGGGGATCTGCCCGGAACATCCCCCTACCCTGCGGTAATCCTGTCTGGCAGGCTTCGTTCATGACTGCGCGCGCCGCCGACCGGGCCCGTTACGACCGGGCCACCGCCCATCTCGACGCCCCTCTCGCGATCGTGGACCTCGACGCCTTCGACGCCAACGCGGACGACTTGGTCCGCCGGGCGGGCGGGAAGCCGATCCGTGTCGCCAGCAAGTCCGTCCGCTGCCGTGCCCTGCTCGAACGCGTCCTCGCGAAGGACGGTTTCGCGGGCATCATGTCGTTCACCCTGGCCGAGTCCCTGTGGCTGGCGCGGTCGGGGTTCGACGACATCCTGCTCGCCTACCCGTCGGCCGACCGCGCCGGATTCGCCGAACTGGCCGCCGATCCCAAGCTGGCCGCCGCGGTCACGGTGATGATCGACGACCCCGCCCAGCTGACCCTGATCGACCGGGCGCGCGACGGCGGCCGTGAAGTGGTGCGCGTCTGCCTGGAGTTGGACACCTCGCTGAAGCTGCTCGGCGGGCGGGTGCGCGTCGGGGCCCGCCGCTCGCCGCTGCACTCCCCCGCCCAGGTCGCCGATCTGGCCCGGGCGGTGGCCCGGCGGCCGGGGTTCGAGGTCGTGGGGATCATGGCGTACGAGGGGCACATCGCCGGTGTCGGGGATGCGATCGCCGGACGGCCGCTGCGCTCGCGTGCCGTGCGGTTGATGCAGGCCACCGCCCGCCGGGAGCTTGCCGAACGGCGCGCCGCGGTGGTGCGCGCGGTGCGGGCCGTGGTGCCGGGGCTGGAGTTCGTCAACGGCGGCGGCACGGGCAGTGTGCAGCACACGGCGGCGGAGGACGCGGTCACCGAGATCGGGGCGGGGTCGGGGCTGTACGTACCGCGGCTGTTCGACAACTACACGTCCTTCACCGGGCGTCCGGCGGCGCTGTTCGCGCAGCCGGTGGTGCGCCGGCCCGGCGTGGGGGTCGTGACCGTGCTCGGCGGCGGCTATCCGGCCTCCGGTGCGGCCGGGGCGGACCGGCTGCCGGTGCCGTACCTGCCGGAAGGGCTGCGGTACGACCCCCAGGAGGGTGCCGGCGAGGTGCAGACCCCGCTGCTCGGTTCCCCCGCCGACGATCTGCTGATCGGCGACAAGGTGTGGTTCCGGCATGCCAAGGCCGGTGAGCTGTGCGAGCGGTTCGACGCGCTGCATCTGCTCGAGGGCGACCGGGTGACGGCGACGGTTCCGACGTACCGGGGTGAGGGCCGCACGTTCCTGTAGCGGGTCAGCTCGACGGGCCGACGCTGCTGCCCACGCCGCCGCCGGTCTCGTCCCCGATCGCCCGGATGCCCTTGGTGATCCGGTCCATGTCGGCCAGCGGCGGCCCGTCCTCGCCCGCGTCGAAGACGTAGCGCACGATGACCGGCGACTCGGTGCCGACACTGGACTGGAAGACGAGGGACTGGACGTAACCGCCAGGCCCCTCGGCCGTTGTGACGCGCCAGCGCACGAAGTACCCGGCGCGGCCCGCCACCGCGACCGGCCCCGACGCGACGAGTCGGTGGGACTCGATGCCGCCGTAGGGGCGGCGGCCGACGGCGTCGCGGTCGTAGGCCTCGTCGGCGGCGTCCGGGATGTCCGCCTTGGCCAGGGCCTCGGGGGACTTCTCGTCGTTCTCGGTCACCGTGCGCGAGATGACCAGTCCGTGCCGGCAGAAGCCGCCGTCGCCGGGGCAGTCGTAGGTGCCGTCCGTCGTCATCATGACGTTGTCGACGGTGACGTTCTCCGGCCGGACCCAGCCGTCGGGCAACGGCAGGGTGATGCCGTTGAGTTCGTCGACGACGACGGCCGGGCCGTCGGCGGACGGTTCGGAGGTGGAGACCGACGGTACAGGTGTCGCACTGGTCGTGGCTGTCGTGGGTGCCGCGGTGTTCGCCTCCGTGCCGCCCCCGTTGCCGTCGTCGCCGAGGACGACCGCCCCGGTGACGATCGCGGCGACCAGGACCACGCCGGCGGCGGTGAGAGCGACGGCCTTCGCGCGCGTGGACGTGCCGGCCGTCGGGGACGGCGGGCCGGGGACCTCCGGTGTGCGCCGGTGGTCCGTCCAGGCCGTGCCGTCCCACCAGCGTTCGACGTGCGGGGCCGACGGATCGCGGTACCAGCCGGGCGGGGGCGTCATGCTCATCCCGGCACTGTAGGACGACTCCTACAGCGGTGTGACGTACGCCCCCGAGATCCCGCCGTCCACCAGGAAGTCGGTGGCGTTGACGAAGGAGGAGTCGTCGCTGGCCAGGAAGGCGACCGCGGCGGCGATCTCCTCCGCTTCGGCGAACCGGCCGAGCGGGATGTGGACGAGACGGCGTGCGGCGCGCTCGGGGTCCTTGGCGAACAGCTCCTGCAGGAGCGGGGTGTTGACCGGGCCCGGGCAGAGCGCGTTCACGCGGATGCCCTCGCGGGCGAACTGCACGCCGAGTTCGCGGGACATGGCGAGCACGCCGCCCTTGGAGGCGGTGTACGAGATCTGCGAGGTCGCGGCACCCATCCGCGCCACGAACGACGCCGTGTTGATGATGGAGCCCTTGCCCTGACGCCGCATGTAGGGGATGGCCGCCTTGCAGCACAGGTACACGGAGGTGAGGTTGACCTCCTGCACGCGCTTCCAGGCCTCCAGGCCGGTCTCCAGGATGGAGTCGTCGTCGGGCGGGGAGATGCCGGCGTTGTTGAAGGCGATGTCGACGCTGCCGTAGGTGTCGTACGCCGCCTTGAACAGGGCCTCGACCTGCTCGGGGTCGGTGACGTCGACCTTCGCGAAGAGGCCGCCGACCTCCTCGGCGGCCGCTTTGCCGCGCTGCTCGTCGACGTCGCCGCAGACGACGTGCGCCCCCTCGGAGGCGAGCCGGCGGGCGGTGGCGAGGCCGATGCCGCTGCCGGCTCCGGTGACGACGGCGGTGCGGCCGACGAGCCGGCGGCAGATGATGTCTTCGCTCACTGTGCGGGGCCCTCCGTGCTGATGAAGACGTTCTTGGTTTCGGTGAAGGCGGCCAGGGCGTCCGGGCCGAGTTCCCGGCCGATGCCGGACTGCTTGAAGCCGCCGAACGGGGTCCAGTAGCGGACGCTGGAGTGGGAGTTGACGGACAGGTTGCCGGCCCGGACCGCCTGTGAGACGCGCAGGGCGCGGCCGATGTCGCGGGTCCAGATGGAGCCGGAAAGGCCGTAGTCGGTGGCGTTGGCCAGGCGGACGGCGTCGGCCTCGTCGTCGAAGGGCAGGACGACGGCGACGGGGCCGAAGACCTCCTCCACGGCCACGCGCGCGTGCGGGTCGACTCCGGTCAGCACGGTCGGCGGGAACCAGAAGCCGGGGCCTTCGGGGGCCTTGCCACGGATGCCGTCGGCCTCGGTCGGGACGTAGGAACGCACGCGCTCCAGCTGGGCCCTGGAGATGAGGGGGCCCATGTCGGTCTTCTCGTCGGCGGGGTCGCCGACGGTGACGGCCTCGATCGCGGGGGCGAGCAGTTCCAGGAACCGGTCGTGGGCGGAGCGCTGGACGAGGATGCGGGTGCGGGCGCAGCAGTCCTGGCCGGAGTTGTCGAGGAAGGACATGGGCGCGGCGGCCGCTGCGGCTTCGAGGTCGGCGTCGGCGAAGACGATGTTGGGGCTCTTGCCGCCGAGTTCGAGGGTGACGCGCTTGAGGAGGGCCGATCCCTTTGCCAGCACCTGTTTGCCCACGGCCGTCGACCCGGTGAAGACGATCTTCGCCACGCCCGGATGCTCGACGAGTGCGTTCCCCGTGACGGGTCCGTGTCCGGGCAGCACCTGGAACAGGCCCTCGGGCAGGCCCGCCTCCAGGGCGAGTTCGGCCAGGCGGAGTGCGGTGAGCGGGGTCGTCTCGGCGGGCTTGAGGACGACCGCGTTGCCTGCGGCGAGCGCCGGTGCCGTGCCCCAGGCCGCGATCGGCAGGGGGAAGTTCCAGGGCGCGATGACGCCGACCACGCCGAGCGGTTCGAGGATCGTGACGTCGAGGCCGCCCGGGACCGGAATCTGGCGTCCGGTCAGCCGCTCCACTCCCCCGGCCGCGTAGTCGAGCAGATCACGGACGTTGCCGGCCTCCCAGCGGGCGTTGCCGAGGGTGTGTCCGGCCTCGCGGACCTCCAACCGGGCCAGTTCTTCGAGGTGTTCGTCGACCGTGACGGCGAACCGGCGCAGCAGGCGCGCGCGGTCGCCGGGCGCGCGGCCCGCCCAGTCCGCCTGCGCCCGGGCGGCGCGCACGACGGCCGCGTCGACATCGGCCGCGGTGGCGCCGGGGACGGTGGCGACGACCTCCTCGGTCGCCGGGTTCAGCACCTGGAGTTCGTACGACAAGAGGGGCCTCACATGCGTTCGAAGGAGCGGCGCAGCTCCCAGTCGGTGACCGCGGCGTCGAAGGCCTCGAGCTCGACCCGGGCCATGTTGCGGTAGTGCGCGACGACCTCGTCGCCGAAGGCGGCCTTGGCGATCAGGCTGTTCTCCCAGAGCTCGGCGGCCTCGCGGAGCGTGCCGGGGACATGCGCGAAGTCGGCGGTGTAGGCGTTGCCGGGGCAGGGCTCGGGCAGCTGAAGCTTCTGCTCGATCCCGTACAGGCCCGCGGCCACCATGCCCGCCACCGCGAGGTGCGGGTTGACGTCCCCGCCGGGCAGCCGGTTCTCGAACCGCAGGGAGCGGCCGTGGCCGACGACGCGCAGCGCACAGGTGCGGTTGTCGTAGCCCCAGGCGACGGCGGTCGGGGCGAAGGAGCCGGGCTGGAAGCGTTTGTACGAGTTGATGTGGGGCGCGTAGAGCAGGGAGAAGTCCCGCAGCGCGGCGAGCTGCCCGGCGAGGAAGTGCCGCATGACGTCGGACATGCCGTCGGACGCGCTGCCCGGCATGACGTTCCTGCCGTGCTCGTCGGCCAACGACAGGTGGATGTGGCAGGAGTTGCCCTCACGCTCGTTGTACTTCGCCATGAAGGTGATCGACATGCCCTCCTGGGCGGCGATCTCCTTGCTGCCGGTCTTGTAGACGACGTGCTGGTCACAGGTGACCAGGGCCTCGGCGTAGCGGAACGCGATCTCGTGCTGACCGGGGTTGCACTCACCCTTGGCGGACTCGACGGTCATCCCGGCGCCGGCCATCTCGTTGCGGATCCGGCGCAGCAGGGGCTCGATGCGGCCGGTGCCGAGGACCGAGTAGTCGATGTTGTACTGGTTGGCCGGGGTGAGCCCGCGGTAGCCGGCGTCCCAGGCCTGCTCGTAGGTGTCCTTGAAGACGATGAACTCCAGCTCGGTGCCGACCTGGGCGGTGAGGCCGAGGCCGGCGAGGCGCTCCAGCTGGCGGCGCAGGATCTGCCGGGGCGCGGCCACGACCGGGGAGCCGTCGCTCCAGGCGAGGTCGGCGATCACCATGGCGGTGCCCTCGTTCCACGGCACCCGGCGCAGGGTGCTGAGGTCGGGGTGCATGGCGAAGTCGCCGTAGCCCCGGTCCCAGGAGGACATCTCGTAGCCGTCGACGGTGTTCATCTCGGTGTCGACGGCGAGGAGGTAGTTGCAGCCCTCGGTGCCGTGTTCGAGCACCTCGTCGAGGAAGAAACGCGCGGCGAACCGCTTGCCCTGCAGCCGTCCCTGCATGTCGGGGAAGGCCAGGACGACGGTGTCGATCTCGCCGCCCGCGACGAGGGCGTGCAGTTCCTCGACGCTGAGCGGGGGTGTGCGGTCTGCCACGGGAGGGCCTCCTTGGGGCATCTTCCGTCGTCTTTCCGGCTTCTGCGCGCTTCTTCGGATTTCCGGCTTCTGCGCGCTTCTTCGGACGGCGCCGAGAGCCATAAGGTATTGCTGAGAACCATTGCTTGGGAAGGGGGCACGACCATATGCCGGTGGATCCGGTCGGCGGCCCGGACGACCCGCTGACGCCGGTACTGCGGCCGGTGCGCGCCGGGAACGGCTTCGAGGAGGCGCTGGAGCAGATCCTCCAGGTCGTACGGCTCGGTCTGGTGCCCGGCGGGGAGCGGCTGCCCGCGGAGCGGGAGCTGGCGGAGCGGCTCGGGATCAGCCGGGTGACGCTGCGCGAGGTGCTGAAGGTGCTCCAGGACCAGGGGCTGGTCGAGTCGCGGCGCGGACGGTACGGCGGAACGTTCGTGCTGCCCCGCACGGACGCCGCCGGCGAGAGCGAGCTGCGGCGGCGGGTCGCCGCGGTCGACATCGAGGACGTGCTGCGGTTCCGGGAAGTGCTGGAGGTGGGCGCGGCGGGGCTGTGCGCGGCACACGGGCTCGACGACGAGCAGGCGGACCGGCTGCGGGACGCGCTCGCCCGCACGCACGACGCCCCGCTCGCCGACTACCGGCGCCTGGACACACTGCTCCACCTCACCCTCGCCGAGCTGTCCGGATCGCCGACGCTGACCGCGCAGTACGCGGCGGTACGGGCGACGGTGAACGACCTGCTCGACTGCATCCCGCTGCTGGTCCGCAACCTGGAGCACTCGCAGCGCCAGCACACCGCGCTGGTGGAGGCGGTGCTCGACGGCGACGCGGACGGGGCGCGGGAGATCATGCGGGAGCACTGTGCGGGGACCGCCGCACTGCTGCGGGGGTTCCTGACCTGAGGCCTTGCGCCGTACCGCCACTGACGACAAAGGTATGAGGGCGATCCATTGAGGGCAGCGGGAGGACGTATGACCGGCAGGCCGCTGATCGGCGTCAGTACGTATCTGGAGGCCGGGGCGCGCTGGGGCGTGTGGGAACTGGACGCGGCACTGCTGCCGGCCGGGTACCCGCGGCTGGTGCAGCGCGCGGGCGGGCTGGCCGCGATGCTGCCGCCGGACGCGGTGCAGCACGCGGTGGCGACGGTGGCCCGCCTCGACGCTCTGGTGATCGCGGGCGGCCCGGACGTCGAACCGGTCCGCTACGGCGCGTCCCCCGACCCCCGCACCGGGCCGCCCGCGCGGGAACGGGACGCCTGGGAACTGGCCCTGATCGAGGCGGCGTTGGCCGCGCACGTACCGCTGCTGGGGATCTGCCGGGGCATGCAGCTGCTGAACGTCGCCCTCGGCGGCACGCTCGTCCAGCACCTCGACGGGCACGCGGAGGTGGTGGGGGTCTTCGGCCACCATGCGGTCAAGCCGGTGCCGGGCACGCTGTACGCGGGTGTCGTACCGGAGGAGACGTCCGTACCGACGTACCACCACCAGTCCGTGGACCGGCTCGGCACCGGCCTCGTTCCCTCGGCGCACGCGGCGGACGGCACCGTGGAGGCGATCGAGCTGCCGTCCGCGGAGGGCTGGGTGCTGGGGGTGCAGTGGCATCCGGAGATGGGGGAGGATCTTCGGGTGATGCGGGCGCTGGTCGCTTCCGCGAGGGTTTGAACAGGGGGCGTTGCGGCGGGCGCCGGGGTCACGAAGCCCGCGTCAGCCCCAGCAGCTCCCGCGCCGGGCCCGTCGGCCGGTGGCCTGTGCGCCAGACCGCCCGCAGGTCGCGGCGGAGCCGTGCGCCGTCCACCGGGACGCTGACCAGGCGCCGGGTGGACAGTTCCTCCCCGACCGCCAGTTCGCTCAGCACCGCCGGTCCGGCGCCGCCGACGGCGGATGCCTTCACGGCCGTCGTGGAGGACAGCTCGATCAGCGGCCGGGCGAGGCCGCCCAGCGCGGCGTCCAGGACCTGGCGGGTGCCCGAGCCCTTCTCCCGGAGGACCAGCGGCGTCGCCGCCAGTTCCGCGGCCGGAAGGGGGCGGCGTCGGCGGGCCCAGGGGTGGCCGGGTGCTGTGACGACGATCAGGTGGTCGTGGGCGATGACGACCGAGTCCAGTCCGGTCGGCACCGTCAGTCCCTCCACGAAGCCCAGGTCGGCCTCGTCGGCCAGCAGCCGCTCCGTCACGGCCGCCGAGTTGCCCGCGAGCAGTGACACCGCCGTGTCCGGCCGCTGGGCGCGCAGCGCCAGCAGCCAGCCCGGCAGCAGGTACTCGGCGATCGTCATGCTGGCCGCGACCCGCAGCCGCGAGTCCCGCCGGTCCCGCAGCGCCTGTGCCCCCGCGTCGAAGGCCTCCGCCGCCTCGACGACCCGGCGCGCCCAGTCCGTCACCAGCGCACCGGCGTCCGTGAGCTGCGATCCGCGCGGGGACCGGTCCACCAGGGCCACGCCCAGCTGCCGCTCCATGGAGCGGATCCGGCTGCTGGCCGCCGGCTGGGTGATGCCGACCTCACGGGCCGCCGCGCCGAGGCTGCCCAGCCGGGCCACCGCCAGCAGCAGCTCCAGCGCGCCCAGATCGGGCACCCGGTGCGCCAGCGAGCCACCGCCCGTGGACGGCCGCCCGTTCTCCTGCTCCTCCGACCAGCTCATAACTCCACCTTATGCCTCGACGGAGACATACCCCCCGGGTGGCGGCCTGCTCAGCGGAGAGCCGCCCGCAGGGCCTCGCCCAGCACCCGTGGTGCCTCGACGAGCGACGGCCCGTACCACGTCAGGTGCCGGCCGCTGACGAGTGCGCACGGCAGCCCCGCGAAGGCTTCCGGTCCGTCGTCCGCGGTGAAGCGGTAGGGCTCGTCCGGCAGCACGACCACGTCCGGTGCCGCCGCGCGCAGATCCTCGAGGGGGATCCGTGGATAGCGGTCCGCGTGGCCCGCGTACAGGTGGTCGACGCCGAGCCGAGCCAGTACGTCGCCCGCGAAGGTGTCCCGGCCGAGCACCATCCACGGCCGCCGCCAGATCGGCACCACGGCGGTCGTACGAGGGTCCAGGACGGGTGGCCGCGACCAGGCCGCCTCGGCCTCGTCCAGCCACCGCGGCCGGGACCCGGCACCGCAGGCGTCCAGCACCCGGGCCAGCTCACGGAAGGCCTGCGGCACGTCCCGCACCTCGGTCACCAGGACCTCGACGCCGGCGGCGCGCAGGGCGTCGAGGTCGGGGGCGCGGTTCTCCTCCTCGTTGGCGATCACCAGGTCGGGGGCGAGGGCGAGGACACGCTCGGCCTTCGGGTTCTTGGTGCCGCCGACGCGGATGACGTCCAGATCCGCCGGACGGGTGCACCAGTCGGTGGCGCCGACCAGAGCGCCGGGCACGGACACCGCCACGGCCTCCGTCAGCGACGGCACCAGCGAGACGACCCGCACTACCGGGGCTTGTCGTGGACGGCCTCGATGTGCTCGGCCACGGCGACGACGAGGACCCGTGTGTCCGGCTCGGCGGCCCGCCAGCGGTGCCGGACGCCGCCCGTGAGGTACAGCGTGTCGCCGCGGCCCAGGCGATAGGCGCGGCCCTCCGCCTCGATCTCCACCGCGCCGTCCGCGACGTACATCAACTGGTCGTTGCGGTACTGGAATTCACGCCCGGCGTCATGGTCGCCGGTGAACTCCGAGGCATGCATCTGATGGTGACCGCGCACCAGGGAGCGCACCTGCGGTTCGGGCGCCGGCTCGGTGCTCTCGCAGCGCACCACGTCGACGCTGCACGCCGGGTCGGCGGCCGCGAGGAGTTCGACGGCGGTGGTGCGCAGGGCGTCGGCGACCTTCTCCAGGGAGCTGCGGCTGGGTCGCGCCCGGTCGTTCTCCACCTGGCTCAGGAAGGGGACCGACAGGCCGCTGCGCTCGGCCACGACGGCGAGGGTGAGCTCCAGGGCGCGGCGCCGCCGCCGTACGGCCGCGCCTACTCGAAGGGACTGCTCTTTGTGGTCGCCCATCGCTCCGGCTCCCTCCTTCGCTCGTCGCTCGCTCCTCATGCGCCGCTGTCCGGGCGCACTCCGTTCTGATGAGTTCTCTGCACCCTACGCATGTTCGGCAAACCGTTTCATGCGCCTGTCACATCGCCGTCACACCGGGTGCCTCCCGACCTCACAGTTCGCGCCAGCGGATCGGCCCTCACAGTGGTCTTACGCGGGCGTCCTTCTCACTGCAACGCGTGAGGCTCGCCAGGTGTTCTCACCACAGCCGCGGCGGCCACGCCGTCGAGCGGACGAGGCTCGGGCAGGGCGTGGCTCTTCGTGGTTGGCCGGATCCTTTTCGTCCCTTCCATTGTCCGGGTACGGGGCAATGCCACGAGGGGTGGGCTTCGCCGCACGCGTCGGTCGTGCGGTGAAGCCCACCCCTCGGGCAGGACGTGCCGGGCCGGTCAGGTCACCCGGGCACGCGTCGGGGGACGACGGTCACTGCGGTGTCATCCGGCTCACCATGTCGGGATGCTCCTCGAGCCAGGCGGCGACGGCCTCCTCCTCGTGGCCCTGGCCGCGGTCCTTGATCTCCGCCTCCAGGGTGCCCAGCTCGTCCTCGCTCATCCTGAAGTTCTTGATCCACTTCGTGAGCTGCGGGTACTGCTCCGGGAACTTCTCGCTGGAGATCGTGCGGATCGTGTTGCCCTCGCCGAAGTACTTCTCGGGGTCCTTCAGCTTGGTCAGCTCGTACTCGCTGTACGCCCAGTGGGGTGACCACAGCACGACGGCGATCGGCTCCTTCTTGGCGTACGCCCGCTTGAGCTCGGCCAGCATCGCCGGGGTGGAGCCGTCGACGACCTCGTACTCCTTGTCCAGGCCGTAGCCGGGCAGGACCTTGGTCTTCAGCAGGTTCATCTCACCGGTGCCCGGCTCGATGCCGACGATCCGGCCGTCGAACAGGTCGGCCTTGCCCTTGAGGTCCTCCAGGGAGTCGACGCCCTTCACGTAGGAGGGGACGGCGAGCTCCAGCGAGGTCGGCTCGTACCAGGTGCCGAGGTCGTTGAGTTCGTCCTTGTGTTTGTCCCAGTAGTTCTTCTGGGCGTACGGCAGCCAGGCGTCGAAGTTGAGGTCCAGGTCGCCGGAGGCCAGGCCGGTGTAGACCGGGCCGACGTCCATCTGCTTGAGGTTCAGCTGGTAGCCGCGCCGTTCCAGGACGTTCTTCCACAGGTAGGTGACGGCGATGTCCTCGTCCCAGGGGAACCAGGCCACGTCCACGGGGCGCTTGGTCTCGGCCGGGGCCGCGCCGGCCGCGTCCGGGACCGGGGCCAGCTTGTCGACGACACCCTGGTTGCCCTTGAGCCAGGCCCGCACGGCGTCCTGCTGCCTGCCCTTGCCGGCCTTGTTGATCTCCGACTCCAGGCTGGTGAGCTGTTCCTCGCTCAGCTTGAAGTTCTTCAGCCACTCGCCGACGACCGGGTTCTCCTGGGCGAAGCCCTTGCGCGCCAGGGTGTGCACACCGTCGCCCGAGCCCCAGGCGCCCTTCGGGTCCTTGAGCTTCTTCAGCTCGAAGTCGTTGTACGCCCAGTGCGGCGACCAGAGCGTGACGACGATCGGCTCCTGCTTGGCGTACGCGCGCTTGAGCTCGGCCAGCATCGCGGGCGTGGAGCTGTCGACGACCTTGTACTCCTTCTCGAGGCCGTACTCCTTGAGGACCTTGCTCTTGAGCAGGCTCATCATGCCGGCGCTGGACTCGATACCGGTGATCTTCCCGCCGAACTTCGACGCCTGTCCCTTGAGGTCCTCCAGGGAGTCGACGCCCTTCATGTAGGCGGGCACGCTCAGCTCCAGGGAGGTGGGGCCGTACCAGGAGCCCAGGTCCTCGAGCTGTGCGCCGTACTTCTTCCAGTACTGCTCGTGGGTGACCGGCAGCCAGGCGTCGGTCTGGAAGTCGATGTCGCCCTGGGAGAGCGAGGTGTAGAGCGGCCCGGCCTCGAACTGCTTGGTCTCCACCTCGTAGCCGCGCTGCTCCAGGATCTCCTTCCAGAGATAGGTGGAGGCGACGCCCTCGTCCCAGGGGATGTAGCCGATGCTGATCTTCTTGCCCTGGCCGACGTTGGTGTCGGCGGCGACCGGGGCGGTCTTGTCGCTGCTGCCGAACATGCCCATGCCGCCCGCGACGAGGGCGAGGACGACGACGCCGACGACGGCGACGGCCGGGCGGGGCCGGTACGACCAGATCTTCAGGCCCTGGGCGGCGCGCAGCCGGGCGGCGGCCCGCCGGCCGAGCGGCGAGACCTCGGTGCCCAGCGCGCTGGTCATACGGTCGAGGTAGATCGCGAGGATCACGATGGCGATGCCCGCCTCGGCGCCCAGGCCGACGTTGAGCTGGCCGATCGCCTCGTTCACGTCGCCGCCCAGGCCGTCGGCGCCGACCATGCCGGCGATCGCGGCCATCGACAGGCCGAGCATGATGACCTGGTTCACGCCGGCCATGACCGTGGGCAGCGCCAGCGGGAGCTGGACGCGCAGCAGGGTGTCGCGCGGGGTGGTGCCGAACGCCGCGGCCGCCTCGACCAGTTCCTTGTCGACCTGGCGGATGCCCAGCTCGGTCATGCGCACGCCCGGGGCGAGCGCGAAGATCAGGGTGGCGACGATGCCCGCGGCGGCGCCGCTGCCGAAGAACAGGATCGCCGGGATGAGGTAGACCATCGCCGGCAGCGTCTGCATCAGGTCCAGCGCGGGCCGTACGACCGAGCTGACGCGGTTCGAGCGCGCCGCCCAGATGCCCACCGGGACCGAGATGACGAGCGCGATGACGGTGGCGACGATGACGAGCGACAGCGTCATCATCGCGTTCTCCCACAGCTCCAGGGAGATGACGAAGGCGAATCCCACGAAGGTGAGGACGCCGGCGAGCGCGCCGCGCAGCCAGAAGGCGATCACGGCGAAGATGCCCGCGAGGAGCAGCGGTTCGGGCGCCTGAAGCACGGAGTCGACGCCCTCGTAGGCGCCGCGGAAGACCTGCTCGAAGAAGTCGAAGAGCCATCCCAGGTGGGTGGTGAGCCATTCGACCGTGTCATTGACCCAAGAGCCGAACTCGATCCTAGGCACCGGCGGTCACCTTCTCTCCGCCCTTGTCGCGCGGGGAGTCGCACGGTTCGGGTGCGCCCGCCTCTTCTCCGAGGAAGCCGACGAGCCGCTGCCGTGGGACGACCCCGACCAGTCCGCGCCGCTTGTCGAGCACCGCGACCGGGTGCGTGACCCGGGCGCTGATCGCGCACAGCTCACCGAACGGGGTGTCGGGCGTCGCGGTCTCGCAGCCGCAGTCGGCCTCGTCGCCGCGCACCTCGGTGTCCATGACGGCGCCCGCGGTCAGGACGCGGGAGCGGTCGACGTCCTGGGTGAAGGAGGCGACGTAGTCGTTCGCGGGGCGCAGCAGGATGTCCTCGGCGCTGCCGGTCTGCACGATCTGTCCGTCGCGCATGACGGCGATGCGGTCACCCAGACGCATGGCCTCGTTGAGGTCGTGGGTGATGAAGACGATCGTCTTCTTCAGACTCCGCTGGAGTTCGAGCAGCTGGTCCTGCATGTCGCGGCGGATCAGCGGGTCGAGGGCGCTGAAGGACTCGTCCATCAGCAGCAGGTCGGCGTCGGTGGCGAGGGCGCGGGCCAGGCCGACGCGCTGCTGCATGCCGCCGGACAGCTCGTCGGGCCAGGACTTCTCCCACCCGGCCAGACCGCACAGGGCGAGCGCCTCGCCGGCGCGCCGCTCGCGCTCGGCGCGGGGCACGCCCTGCACGGCGAGGCCGTAGGCGGCGTTGTCCAGGACGCTGCGGTGCGGGAAGAGCGCGAAGTGCTGGAAGACCATGCTGATCTTCTTCGCCCGGACCTCGCGCAGGTCGCGGTCGCTGGCCGCGGTGAGGTCCTGGCCGTCGAAACGGACCGAGCCGGCGGTCGGCTCCAGCAGCCCGTTGAGCATGCGCAGCAGCGTGGACTTGCCGGACCCGGACAGGCCCATGACGACGAAGATCTGGCCTGGTTCCACGGTGAAGGAGGCGTCGATCACGGCGGCGGTGGTGCCGTCGGCGCGCAGCTCCTCCCGGTCTGCCCCTTTGCGGAGCTTGTTGACTGCCTCATCCGGTCGTCTGCCGAACACCTTGTACAGATGCTCGGCCTCTAGCCTGGCTGACACGCGTACCTCTTGTCTCGACGGCAGGGGAAAGGGGCGATGACAGGACAAACTGTTTGAAAATGCAACCGACATCGCTCCGAGGCGGCGCCTGCCCCTGTTCCGCCTGCACAAACGCACTAGTGGTCCAGTTCACAGGGCGTTCGGCCGGTGGTTCACCCCCGGCCGTCTCCGGACGACTGTCGGAGCCGTACGGCATGATGCGAGGCGTGACCGGACGACTGATGCTCCTCGACACCGCCTCGCTCTACTTCCGCGCCTACTTCGGCGTCCCGGACTCGGTGAAAGCCCCGGACGGCACACCGGTGAACGCCGTGCGCGGACTGCTGGAGTTCATCGACCGCCTGGTCCGGGACCACCAGCCCGGCCATCTGGTCGCCTGCATGGACGCCGACTGGCGGCCGAAGTGGCGGGTCGACCTGATCCCGTCGTACAAGGCGCACCGCGTCGCCGAGGAGCACGAGGTGGGGCCCGACGAGGAGGAGGTGCCGGACACGCTGTCGCCGCAGGTGCCGGTCATCGAGGCCGTCCTCGACGCGCTCGGCATCGCGCGCGTGGGCGTCGAGGGGTACGAGGCGGACGACGTCATCGGCACGTTCACCGCACGGGCGGCCGGCCCGGTGGACATCGTCACCGGCGACCGGGACCTGTACCAGCTGGTGGACGACGCACGCGGGGTGCGGGTGCTGTACCCGCTGAAGGGCGTGGGCACGCTGCAGCTCACGGACGAGGGGTGGCTGCGCGAGAAGTACGGCGTCGACGGCCGGGGGTACGCGGATCTGGCGCTGCTGCGCGGCGACCCGAGCGACGGCCTGCCGGGCGTACCGGGCATCGGCGAGAAGACGGCCGCCAAGCTGCTGGCCGAGTTCGGCGATCTGGCGGGAATCCTGGCCGCCGTCGACGACCGCACGACCCGGCTCACGCCGACGCAGCGCACACGGCTGAGCGAGGCGCGGCCGTATCTGGCGGTGGCACCGACGGTGGTCCGGGTCGCGACGGACGTGCCGTTGCCGGACGTCGACACGACGCTGCCGCGCACCCCCCGCGACCCGGCGGCGCTGGACGGGCTGGCCGTGCGGTGGGGGCTCGGCGGGTCGCTGCAGCGGCTGCTGACGACCCTCGGATCGTGACCATTTCAGCAATCAAGACAATTCGGACTCATAAACTCGTCAGGAGAGAGGCGTTTACTGGGGGAAGATGGTAAGTTAGGCAAGCCTAAGTTCTTGGGGAACAGGGAGACCGTCATGGCAGAACGTCCGGCCCGGCAGCCGCGGAGGGCTCATTCCGCGCAGGTCGTCCGCACCGAACGGCTCACTCCGCACATGCAGCGCGTGGTCCTGGGCGGCCCGGGTCTCGCCGAGTTCTCGGCGGACCCGTGCACCGACCACTATGTGAAGCTCCTGTTCCCCGCCGACGGCGTCACCTACCCCGAGCCCTTCGACATGCAGCGGATCCGCGAGGAGTTCCCGCGCGAGCAGTGGCCGGTCACGCGGACGTACACCGTGCGCGCCTGGGACCCCCAACTGCGCGAGCTGACACTGGACTTCGTGCTCCACGGCGACGAGGGACTGGCCGGCCCCTGGGCCATGCGCGTCCAGCCCGGCGAGACCATCCACTTCATGGGCCCCGGCGGCGCCTACGCCCCCGACGCGAGCGCCGACTGGCATCTGCTCGCCGGTGACGAGAGCGCGCTGCCCGCGATCGCGGCCGCCCTGGAATCGCTCCCCGACGGTGCCGAGGTCCGGGCCTTCGTGGAGGTCTCCGGGCCCGAGGAGCAGCAGAAGTTCGACTCCGACGTGGAGGTCGTCTGGCTGCACCGCGGTGACCGTCCCGTCGGCGAGGCCCTGGTCGAGGCCGTACGGGCGCTGGAGTTCCCGGCGGGCCGGGTGCACGCTTTCGTGCACGGCGAGGCGAGCTGCGTGAAGGATCTGCGCCGACTGCTGCGGGTCGAGCTCCAGATCCCGCGCGAGGACCTGTCGATCTCCGGCTACTGGCGGCTCGGCCACAACGAGGACGGCTGGCAGGCCGCGAAGCGGGACTGGAACGCCCGCATCGAGGCGGAGCAGGAGAGCGGCGTGGCCGCCGCTTAGGCATACGTCGACTGAAGCGGCGGCACCGTACGAGGTGCCGCCGCTTCGCTGTCCGCGGCCGGGTCACACCGACCGTTGGTACGACCTGAACGTCCGGATCGACAGCCACACCGCCGCCACCGCGAGCGCGAGCAGTCCTCCGCCCCGGCTGAGCACGTCCCCCCAGTCAGGGTCGGCGGACAGTGCCGAACGGCCCGCCACCATCGCCCAGTCGAGCGGGTTGAAGTCGGCGACGTGCCGCATCCACCCCGGCATCTGGGCCGGTGCCATGAAGGCGCTGGACAGGAATGTCAGCGGCAGCAGCAGGAAGGTGTTGATCCCGATGAGCGACTCCCGCTCCCGCACCAGCATGCCGAGCGCGTTGGACAGCGCCCCGAAGACGGTGCCGAGCAACACCGAGGCGAGGACCAGGACGACGACCCCGACGAAACCGCCCGGATAGTCGGCGCCGCCGAGGAGCCCCAGCAGCACGATGACCACCGACTGCAGGGCGGTGACCAGGCCGTTGTACACGACGTTGCCGTTCATCAGCGCGGCCCGGCTGACCGGGGTGGTCAGGAAGCGGTTGAGGGTGCCGCGCTGGATCTCCTCCAACGTGCCCATGCCCGCCCACATGTTGGAGCTGAGCGCGCTCATCACCACCACGCCCGGTACGAGGTAGTCGAGATACGAGCCGGTGCCGAAGCCGCCCAGCTCGACGACCTTCTTGAAGAGGCTGCCGAACAGGAACAGCCACACCACCGGCTGGATGAGGGTGATGACCGCGTACGCGGGCTGCCGTGCGAACACCATGAGTTGACGTTGCGTCATGTACCAGGTCTGGGCGACCGCGGTGCTCATCGCGCACCTCCCGCCAGGACGAACTGATCGGCGGAGTCGGCCTCGGCATACCGGCGGCCGGCATAGCGGAGGTAGACGTCGTCGAGGGAGGGCCGGGCGACCGTCGCGGCGGCGACCCCGACTCCGGCGCGCTCCAGGGTGGCCAGCAGCGCAGGCACCACGGCGGCGCCCTCGTCGGCCCGGACGCTGATGCGCAGGCCGTCGATCAGCACCTCGTGCACGCCCGGCAGTCCGCCGAGGGTGCCGCCGAGCACCGTACGGCCGGCTTCACCGAGCGCCTCGCGCAGTTCCACATGGACGGCGTCACCGCGCAGTTCGCCCTTGAGGGAGTGGGGGCTGCCTTCGACGACGACGCGGCCTCGGTCGACGATGGCGATGCGTTCGGCGAGCCGGTCGGCCTCTTCGAGATAGTGCGTGGTCAGCAGGATGGTCAGGCCCTCCTCACCGGCCAGCCGCCCGATCTCGTCCCACATCGCGCTGCGGGCCTCCGGGTCGAGGCCGGTGGTGGGTTCGTCGAGGAAGAGCACCTGGGGCCGGTGTACCAGGCCGAGCGCCACGTCGAGCCGGCGGCGCATACCTCCGGAGTAGCCCTTCACCGGGCGCCGGGCGGCGTCGGAGAGCGTGAAACGCTCCAGCAGCTCCTCCACCCGCCGACCGAGTGCGGCGCCCTTCAAGCCGTAGAGCCTGCCCTGGAGTTGAAGGTTCTCACGGCCGGTGGCGACCGGGTCGGCGCCGGAGTTCTGGGCGACCACCCCGATCGCGCGGCGCACCCGGTCGGGGTGGCGCAGCACATCGTGGCCGGCGACGGTGGCCGCGCCCGAGTCGGGGCGGGCCAGGGTGGTGAGGATCTTGACGGTGGTGGACTTTCCGGCCCCGTTGGGGCCGAGGAGCCCGAAGACCGTGCCGGGCTCGACGGTGATGTCCAGGCCGCTCAGGGCCGTGATGTCACCGGGATAGGTCTTGACGAGTTGCCGCGCCTCGACGGCGGGCACACGGGAGTTCATGACGACAGCTCTCCTGGGTGAGCGCAGGGACAACTGATCCGCGTGAAGAGCGCCGGGCTATCCTGGGTGTGCCGCACCTCGATCGCCCGGTTCTGCCTCACGGCGGACTCGGTTCGGGGTTGGAGACCCTGGCGGGACTGCTGCAACAGTCCTGCCGGGGTCTGTTCATGCAGGGATCACGTGCCGAAGTGGCGCTGCTCCACCTCCTCCAGCTCCGGCGGCCACTCCCCCGTCTCGTGGAAGCGCCGCCATGCTTCGACGCCGGGCAGCGAGCCGTCGCGGATCTCTCCGACGAAGCTGCGGACCCACAGCGCCTGCGCCTCGACCATGTGGAGCTGGTACTCGACCTCGACGAGGAACAGCCGCGGCAGCGTCTCGTAGAGCTTCTCCAGCACCGCCCGCCCGCTGGTGACCTGAACCTCCAGGGATGTGAGGCGCTCCTGGAGGAGCCGCACCACGTCGTCGGGGGGCAGCGCCCCCAGCAGCGAGAGGGCGGTCTCGAAGATCGGGTACTCCTTCGCCGGGACGGCGATCAGGTCCGACAGCCACTCGGTCATCTCCTCACGCCCGGCCTCGGTGAGCCCGTAGACCGTGCGCTCGGGGCGGTTGCCCTGCCGCTCCACGTCGGTCACCTCGACGAAGCCGTGCTTCTGGAGGTTCTGCACGACCGTGTAGAGCGAGCCGTAGTTGATCTTCGTGCTGGCGTCCTTGCCCTGACGGCGCAGGGTCTGGGCGATCTCGTACGGATGCATCGGCTTCTGCCAGAGGGTCGTCATCACGGTCAGCGCGAGCGGGTTGCTCAGCTTGCGGCGCTTGCCCGGCACGGCGGCGACCCCCTCGTTTCCGAATATCCGCAAGCGAATATATCGCGAGTCACTTCGGAAGTCGAGAGGGTGCGACGAACACGATGTATCGCGATCGAACCCGGCCCCTCCGCCGTCCGCCCCGATCCACCGGCCCCCTGCTGGTGCAGCGCCTGCGCGGCCGTTTCACCTCCACCGGCACCGACGAGAGGGGCGCACCCCTGTTCTCCCTCGGTCGCTGGGGCGTCCCGGTCAACGCCCTCGCCCTGCTCTACGGCCTGTTCATGACGGTCAACCTGGCCTGGCTGCGCGCGGCAGGCGGACGGCGGTGCCGGAGACGGTGACGGTGACGGTCCAGGTCAGTCGCCCCGCACGCGCGCGTGCAGGTGCATGTCGTGCCAACCGTCGGTGTGGAGGCCGGCGCTGCGCTTGGTGCCCTCCAGGGCGAAGCCCGTCTTCGTGGCGACGCGGCAGGATGCCGTGTTGGCGACGGCGTGGGTGAGTTCGAGGCGGTGGAAGCCGGTCTCGTCGAGGGCCCAGCGGGCGAGGGCGGTGGTGGCGCGGGCGGCGACGCCCTGGCCGCGGGCCGCCGGCGCGGTCCAGTAGGCCACCTCGGTGACTCCGTCATCGAGCGCGATTCCGTTCAGCCCCACACGCCCCATCAGCCGGTCGGTGGCCGCGTCGGCGACAGCCCACTGGGCGGTCCGCTCCTCGGTCCAGGCCGCCACCCATTCGTCGATCCAGCCGCCGGCCTCCTCCTCCGAGTGGGCCGCGCGGGTGTGCCAACGGTGGATGAGCGGGTCTTGGAAGATCTCATGGAGGGCGGGCGCGTCCTCGGCCCTCCAGGGGCGCAGCAGGAGGCCGTCGCCGGTCGGGATCACGGGCTGCGGGACGCGGGCGAGCGTCCCGGGGGACAGGACGGGTTTGATGAGGAACGGCATGATCGCGAGCGTGTCAGGGCCGTACGGGCCCGGCCAGCGGTTTTCCGGTGGCGTGCGACGGCTCGTACCCTGGCACTCGATGAGACGCCGTACCCCGCCCCCGCCGTCCCCCCTCCCCCAGCGTCACGGGGTGGATCCCGTGCGGGTGCGACTGCCCGCCGAGGGGCCGTGGGCCACGGTGCGCGAGCATCTGGTGGCGCGGCTCACCGGCGCGGGCGCCGGGGTCGTCGACGGGATGTTCGACGCAGGGCTGGTCGTCGGGGCGGACGGACGGCCGGTGGCGTCGGACGCGCCGTACGTGCCAGGGATGTTCGTGTGGTTCCACCGGGACCTGACCGACGAGGTGCCGGTGCCCTTCCCGCTGCAGGTCGTGCACCGCGACGAGCACATCGTCGTCGTCGACAAGCCGCACTTCCTTGCCACGACCCCGCGCGGCAGCCATGTCGCCGAGACCGCGCTGGCCCGGCTGCGGCGGGAGCTGGGCATCCCGACGCTGGGCGCCGCGCACCGGCTGGACCGGCTCACCGCGGGGCTGGTGCTGTTCACGGTGCGCCCCGAGGAACGCGGTGCGTACCAGACGCTGTTCCGGGACCGGCTGGTGCGCAAGGAGTACGAGGCGGTCGCCCCGTACGATCCCGCGCTCGGCCTGCCCCGCACGGTGCGCAGCCGGATCGTGAAGGAGCGCGGCTCGCTGACCGCCCGCGAGGTCGAGGGCGAGCCGAACGCGGTGAGCCGCATCGAGCTGATCGAGCACCGTACGGACCTGGGCTGCTACCGGCTGGTGCCCGGCACCGGGCAGACCCATCAGCTGCGGGTGCACATGAACACGCTGGGGGTGCCGATCCTCGGCGATCCGCTCTATCCGGTGGTGACCGGCCCCGTGCCGGCCGGTGACTTCCGGCGCCCGCTGCAACTGCTGGCGCGGGAGCTGGAGTTCACCGACCCGGTCACGGGGGTGGCGCATCTGTTCCGCAGTGAGCGGACGCTGACGGCCTGGTCCTGTTTCCCGCAGTGGGCGGGTCAGTAGCCCCGCCACCAGTGCAGGAACCGCTGCCAGGCGCCCGGCCTGCGGGGGGCCGGCTCCGACGTCGGCGTCGGTGCGACGGGCTCGGCCGGCCGGGGTTCGGGGACGACGGCGGGTGCCGGCTCGGGCTCGATCGTGCCGACCTGCCAGCTGGCGCGCTGCTGTGGCACCGACCGGGGGCTCGGCGGTTCCATGACGTCCTGCGGCGGCTTCGGCACGAAGTGCACCGGGAGCTCCACCAGATGGCGTGAGGCGATCGACTCCCGCCACTCCAACTCGTCCTCGTCACATTCGAGTTCGACGTCCGGGAGTCGCATCAGCAGCGCGTCGACGCCGACGTCGGCGATGGCCCGGCCGATGTCCTGGCCGGGGCACTCGTGCGGGCCGCCGCCGAAGGCGAGGTGGGAGCGGTTGCCCTGCATGTTGGCGGCGAGGTCGGGCCGCACCTTGGGGTCGATGTTGCCCGGGGCCGGCGCGAAGAGCAGTCCGTCGCCCTTGCGGATGCGGTGACCGCCGAGCTCGGTCTCCTGCTTGGCGAAGTAGCCGAGGACGGTGCTGAACGGCGGCTCGTCCCACAGGGACTGCTCGACAGCCTCGGGCACCGTCATCTGGCCGCCGTTGAGCTGGGCGCGGAAACGCGGGTCGGTGAGCACCATGCGCAGCGCGTTGGACAGGAGGTTGACCGTGGCCTCGTAGGCGGCGAAGAGGACGAGCCGCAGGTGTTCCCTGACCTCGTCGTCGGTGAGCCGGGCCGGGTGGGTGATGAGGTGGCTGGTGAAGTCCTCCTCGGGGTGGGCGCGGCGGCGTGCGGTGAGCCGGCCGAGGGCGTCCATGACGTAGGCGTGGCTGGCGAGCGCGGTCTCGGTGCCCTTGAGCGCGTCGCGGGCGGACTGCACCAGCCGCTCGTTGTACTCCTCGGGCATGCCGAGGATCTCGCACATCACCGCCATCGGCAGATGCTCGGCGAACTGGCTGACGAGTTCGGCGTGGCCCTGCTCGCAGAACTCGTTGACGAGCCGCTGGGTGTAGCGGTTGATGTGCCGGCGGATGCTGCGGTGGTCGATGGTCGACATGGCGCCGGTGACGGCGCCGCGCAGCCGCAGATGCTCCTCGCCCTCGGCGTGGGAGCAGATGGGCTGCCAGGCGATGTGCGGCATGAGCGGATGGTCGGGCTTGACCATGCCCTCCTGGAGCGGGGTCCAGATGCGGCTGTCCCGGGTGAACAGCGAGGGTGTACGCACCATCTGCAGGTTCTCGGCGTGTCCGAGGACCACCCACACGGGGATGTCGTCGTGCAGCAGCACGGGCGCCACCTGGCCGTGCTCCTCGCGGAGTTGCTCGTAGAGGTCGCCCAGGTCCTCCGCCTGGTGCAGCCGGTGCAGTCCGCCGGGGCCGCGGCCGTGGGCGGGGCAGCCGGGCGGCGGGCCACCGAACGTGAGATCGTCGTCCGTACCGGTACGGGAAGGGATGTCAGGCGTCACAGCGGGTCGCTTTCGGGAACGGTGCTGGATCGGGGGGTCGATCGGGGATCAGGCGAGCTTGCCCATCAGGGCGAGGGAGTGCAGGAAGCGCATCAGGGTCATCAGAACGTCCCGGCTGGAGGCCCGGCGGCGTACGTCGCACTCGATGATGGGGATGGCCTCGGGCAGGTCGAGTGCGGTCCGCAGGTCCTCGAGGGGGTAACGGGGTGCGTCCGGGAAGGAGTTGACGGCCACCACGAACGGCACCCCGCGCTCCTCCAGCCGCCCCATGACGTCGAAGCTGACCTCCAGGCGCCGGGTGTCGACCAGGACGACGGCGCCGAGGGCGCCTTCGAACAGGCCGTTCCACAGGAACCAGAAGCGTTCCTGGCCGGGCGTGCCGAAGAGGTAGAGCACGAGCTGGTCCGTGATGCTGATGCGGCCGAAGTCCATCGCCACGGTGGTGGCGGTCTTGGACTCGGAGCCGTAGTTGTCGTCGACTCCGATGCCGGCCTGCGTCATGGTCTCCTCGGTGGTCAGCGGACGGATCTCGCTGACCGAGCCGACCATGGTCGTCTTGCCGACACCGAAGCCACCCACGATCACGATCTTCACCGCGGCCTGGGCCGTGTGCGGCAGATGATCCTCGGCGCGTGGGCCCGGGATGGTGTCAGAGCTTTTGAAGTCCATGCATCACCGCTTCGAGGATGGAACGGTCGGGGAGCGCCTGGCGGACGATCGGGGCGCGGGCCCGCACCAGTTCGGCCGTCAGCAGCTCGGTGAGCAGGACGGTCACCACGCTGAACGGCAGATTGAGGTAGGCCGACAGCTCGGCCACGGACAGGGGGGCCGAACAGAGCCGGAGCAGCGCCGCCTGCTCGGGCGTGGCGGAAGGCCGGGGATCGGCGTTCGCCACGATCAACGTGACCAGGTCGAGCGGCACCCGGGAGCCGTCCTCGCCGGTGATGGTGTACAGCCGCTCGGGGTTCTGGCCGTCACCCTGCTTGGCGGGCTGCGGCGCCGGATCCGGCAGGGGATGACGCCTCTGGCGTTGGGGAGGAGTCATACGGTGCGCCCGCTGCGTCGGGGCGGACTGGTCAGATGGGCGCCGATCCGCACGACGAGGTCGCGCATGTGCGCACTCATGTAGCCGGGTTCGCACCGCACGTCGGCGAGGACCGCGAGGTAGGCGTTGGCGCCGGCGGCCATCAGGTAGAAGTAGCCGCCGTCGATCTCGACGACGACCAGCTTCATCTCGCCCTCGCTGCCCGGGATCTCCTGGGCGACGGCGCTCGTCAGGCTCTGCAGCCCGGCGCAGGCCGCGGCGACCCGGTCGGCTGCGTCCGGGTCGCCGCCGTGCCGGGCGATGCGCAGACCGTCGGCGGAGAGCACCACGATCATCTCGATGCCCGGGACGCCGTCGTCCAGCTCCTTGAGCATCCAGTCGAAGTTCCCTCGCTGCTGGATCACTTGGGGTCCCCCTCGTCATCGGCCTCGGTACGGGCCGGGTCCTTGATCAGATGGGTGAATGCGGCAGGGTCACGGGTGAACGCGGTGGGGTGGACGCCCGGGGGCAGGTCCTTCTTCAGGCCCTCCCAGAAGGCCTCGAACGCCAGCCCGGGTTCGCGCTCCTTGTGCTTCTTCCGCTCCGGATCAGGCGCCGGTTCGGGCCGGGGCTGCATCCAGCGCAGGGCTTCCTCGTCGCCCTCGCGCGCGGCCTTCTCGAGGGCCGCCTGCTCGGCGAGCCGCTGGTCCAGCGGGATCTTCATCCGGCTGCGCCGCTGCGGCAGGCCCTGGGCGGTCCACTCGGTGACCTCGGGGACCTCGTCCTCCATGGAGACCGTGGCGGGGATGCGCGGGCTGGTGGGGCGGCGCTTCTTGGGCGTGCGCTTGGGGCCTTCCACCGTGCCGGGCGTGGTCTGGGGCAACGCGGTGGCGCCGATGCCGTGGGCGAGGCCGACGCCGGGCTCGTCGGTCATCATCTCGCTCGGCACGACGAGGATGGCGCGGACCCCGCCGTACGCGGAGGCGCGCAGGGAGACCTGCATGTTGTGCGCCGAGCAGAGCCGGCCGACGACGGCGAGGCCCAGCCGCGGGGCGTCGCTGTCGCCGAGCTCCTGCAGGTCGCCGCCGGCCTTGGCGCGCTCCAGCATGCCCTCGGCCCGCTTGCGGGCCTCCTCGCTGAGGCTGACGCCGGCGTCCTCGATCTCGATGCAGACACCGGTCTGCACCTCGGTGGCGGTGACGTGGACCTTGGTGTTGGGCGGCGAGTAGCGGGTGGCGTTGTCCAGGAGTTCGGCGGCGGCGTGGATGACCGGCTCGACGGCGATGCCCTTGATGTTGACCTTGGCGATCGAGGCCAGGTTGATCCGCCGGTACTCCAGGATCCGGGACATGGCGCCGCGCAGCACGCTGTAGAGGGCGACGGGCCGGGGCCACTGGCGTCCGGGGCGGCCGCCGCCGAGGACGGAGACGGAGTCGGCGAGGCGGCCGATCAGCGCGTTGCCGTGGTCGATGCGCAGCAGGTCGTCGAAGACCTCGGGGTTGCGGCCGTGGTCCTCCTCCATCTCCCTCAGTTCCTTGGCCTGCTGGTGGACGATGGCCTGGACGCGTCGGGCGACGCTGACGAAGGCGCGCTGGGAGGAGTCGCGCAGGGCTTCCTCGTGGTCCACGATCCGCAGGACCGTCGTGATCACCTGGATTTCGGCCTCGGAGAGGGCCCGGAAGTCGGGGTTCTCCTGGCCGAGCTGGCGCAGCACCTCGTGGGGCGAGTTGCCGCTGCGCAGCCGGCGCAGCGCGGCCGGCAGATGCTCGTCGGCGAGCCGGGCGATGTGCTCGTCGTGGGCGGCGATGCGCCGCTCCAGATACGCCGTGTGCCGGGCGTGTTCGGCACGCAGGTCCCGCAGCGCGCGGCTGCGGCGCACCGCCTCGGCCGCGGTCGCGATCACCAGGAGCGTGGCGATGCCGCCGCACCAGCCGACCGCGATCCGGGCGGACTGCGTCACCAGGGCGACGGACGCCCCGGTCGCCGCGGCCATCAGTATGGCCGGCAGCAACAGCACGCGCGCGTAGGGAAGTTCACGGCGTACGGGTGGGGATTGAACACTCACCATGTGGGCCCTCTGAAACGAATCGGCTGGGTGTGGGGCGAGCTTGCAGGGGGGTATGTCATGAGAGATGTCAGGATCATCAGGATGTTTGGGAACAAGCGCACGAATACACCGCAACTCGGTGCGCTGCGGGCGAGCTTAGTCCGACCGGATCATCGCCGTGTCATATTCAGCAAGCACCTGAAACGGGGCGTACGACAGGAGTACCCTCGGCCGTTTACACGCTCGGATTGCGTTCGCACACGCTGCGTGACGGCGTACAGGCATACGAAAACACCTCACCGTCACGGGTGAACCAGGGCCTGTGCCGGAAGTGGCGTCGTCCGCCCGGAGGACGGGCCCGAACACGAGGTCCGTCCGCAGCTCCAGCCCACCCTTGGCGAGCGCGGCGCCGGCATCGGTCGCGGCAAGCAACTGCCGGTAGGCGTCCCTGAGTTCGGCGCGCACGGCATGGAAGCCGGCGAACCGCTCGGTGCGTACCTCGGGCAGCAGGTAGCGCACCCCGAGGTTGTGCGGTCCGGCGCACAGCAGCTCGACGTCGGCGCGGCACAGCTCCCACAGCCGCCGCTCGGCGGCCACCGTGTCGTCCGCGAGCAGTTCCCGGGCCGTACCGGCTACTGGCAGGTCGGCGTCCCGCCGAGCGGCCCGATGGACGACCGCTAACCGGGCGCTGGGCAACCCGGAGGGCGCGGCCTCGAATGCCCCCCAGGGCCCGTCCCTGCGCTTCACGCATCCCACGACCGTCTGCGTCACCGGCGCCCCGCGCCGGTCACCGTCGACGGCACCCCGGTCCCGCGGTGGGAGCCGGTGACGGTGCCCGCCGGGGCCGTACTGGAGATCGGGGCACCGGTCGAGCACGGCCTGCGGACCTACGCCCTCGTCGCCGGCGGCCCGGACGTCCCGCCGTTCATGGACAGCGCCAGCACCTTCACCCCGTACCGCCACCCGACCGCCCGGCATTCGGTGCCGTCGAGGGCCCGCATGCCGCACCGGAGTTCTTCACCGAGGACGACATCCACGACTTCTACGCCGCCGACTGGAAGGTCCACTTCAACTCGGCCCGCACCGGTGTACGCCTCGTCGGCCCCAAACCGCGCTGATCGTGGACGGTGGCATCCTGGCCCGGGACGACCCGGCCACCCGCGAGGCGATCGCCCGCTACATGGCCGGCGTCCGCGACGACGCCCCCTGGTGCCCGTGGAACATCGAGTTCATCCGCCGCGTCAACGGCCTGGAGTCGGTGGCCGACGTGTACCGCACGGTGTTCGACGCGGAGTACCTGGTGCTGGGCCTCGGCGACGTGTACCCGGGCGCCTCCGTGGCGACGCCCCTGGACCCACGCCACCGCCTGGTGACGACGAAGTACAACCCGGCCCGCACCTGGACCGCCGAGAACCCGGGCGGCATCGGCGGCGCCTACCTCTGCGTCTACGGGCGCGGGGAACTGCGCGAACAACCACAGACAACCCGCACCCGCCGAACAACCATCACCCCACCGACGAGTAGGCCACGACCCCCCGCAGCAACCCGTCCACCGCCTTGCGCGCAGCCCCCCGCACCGAAGACCCCTCAGGTGCCGCCACCTGAATCTGCCCCAGCACATCGATCACCTGCTTGCACCACCGCACGAAGTCCCCCGCCGGCATCTCCGCCTCCCGCAGCACCTCGTCCAGGCTCTTCCCGGACGCCCACATGTACGCGGCCCAGGCGAACCCGAGGTCCGGCTCACGCTGCCCGACCCCCTCGGTCTGGTTGATGCGGAACTCCTCCTCGAGCGCATCCAGCCGCCCCCAGATCCGCACCATCTCCCCCAGCGCGGCCTTGGCCTTGCCCGACGGCAGCTTGGGTGCCATCGCGTCGTCACCGACCCGCGCCTCGTACACCAACGCCGATACGCAGGCGGCCAGTTCGGCGGGCGCGAGCCCCTCCCAGACGCCGGCCCGCAGGCACTCGCTGGCCAGCAGATCCAGCTCGCCGTAGAGCCGGGCCAGCCGCTTGCCATGCTCGGTCACCTCGTCGTGGCGCAGATAGTCCAGCTCGGTCAGCAGCGCCACGATCCGGTCGAAGGTCCGCGCGATCGTGTTCGTACGTCCCTCGATCCGCCGCTCCAGCTGCGAGGTGTCCCGCAGCAGCCGGTGGTACCGCTCGGCCCACCGCGCGTGGTCCTCGCGGTCGTTGCACCCATGGCAGGGGTGCGCCCGGATCGCCGTCCGCAGCCGGGCGATCTCCCGGTCGTCCGCGGCCTGGGACCGCTTCTTGCGGTGCCGCTCCGGCGGGATGTGCCCGGCCTTGGTGCGCAGCGCGGACGCGAGGTCCCGACGGGACTGCGGGGAACGCGGGTTGAACGACTTCGGGATCCTCATCCGCTCGAGTGCCTCCACCGGCACCGGGAAGTCGATCGACGCGAGCCGCTTGACCTGCCGCTCGGCGGTCAGCACGAGCGGGCGGGGCCCGTCGTGGTACTCGAGGCCGCGATGCCCGTTGGACCGCCCGGCCGACAGCCCCGGATCCAGTACCAGCGCCAGCCCCGCGTACTTGCCGGTCGGCACATGGATGACGTCACCGGGCTTCAGCTTCTCCAGGGCGACGGCGGCCTCGGCCCGTCGCTGCGCCGCGCCCTGCCGGGCCAACTCGGTCTCGCGGTCCTTCAGTTCCCGCCGCAGCCGCGCGTACTCCTCGAAGTCGCCGAGGTGGCAGGTCATGGACTGCTTGTAGCCTTCGAGCCCTTCCTCGTTGCGCTGCACCTGCCGCGAGATCCCGACGACCGACTTGTCGGCCTGGAACTGCGCGAAGGAGGTCTCCAGCAGCTCACGCGAGCGATGCCGCCCGAACTGCTCGACGAGGTTGACCGCCATGTTGTACGACGGCTTGAAGCTGGACCGCAGCGGATACGTACGCGTCCCGGCCAGTCCCGCCAGGTGTTCGGGGCTCATCCCGCGCTGCCACAGCACCACGGCATGGCCCTCGACGTCGATACCGCGCCGCCCCGCACGCCCCGTCAGCTGCGTGTACTCACCGGGGGTGATGTCGGCGTGCTGCTCGCCGTTCCACTTGACGAGCTTCTCCAACACCACCGAACGCGCGGGCATGTTGATGCCGAGCGCAAGGGTCTCGGTCGCGAAGACCGCCTTCACCAGGCCCCGTACGAACAGCTCCTCGACGACCTCCTTGAAGGTCGGCAGCATGCCCGCGTGGTGGGCGGCTATACCGCGCTCCAGGCCCTCGAGCCACTCGTAGTACCCGAGCACGTGCAGGTCCTCGGCCGGGATGGACGCCGTGCGCTCCTCCACCAGCGCCCGCACCCGTCCACGCGCCTCTTCGTCGTTCAGCCGCAGTCCCGCGTACAGGCACTGCTGGACGGCGGCCTCGCAGGCGGCCCGGCTGAAGATGAACGTGATCGCGGGCAGCAGCCCCTCGGCGTCCAGCCGCTCGATCACCTCGGGCCGGCTCGGTGTCCACACCCGCGACCGCTGCCGCCGCTCCCGCTCACGGTCGGCCTCGCGCATCGCGCGGCCCCGTCTGCGGTCCTGGTACGACGGCCGGCTCGCCTCCATGCGGGCCATCCGCGTCAGGTCGGGGTTGACGGCCTTCTTCTGGCCCTCGCCCTCCTCGAACAGGTCGTACATCCGCCGCCCGGCGAGCACATGCTGGAACAGCGGCACGGGACGGTGCTCGGCGACGATCACCTCGGTGTCGCCGCGGACGGTGTCGAGCCAGTCGCCGAACTCCTCGGCGTTCGACACGGTCGCGGACAGTGACACCAACGTCACCGACTCGGGAAGGTGAATGATCACTTCTTCCCATACGGCGCCCCGGAACCGGTCGGAGAGGTAGTGCACCTCGTCCATGACCACGTAGCCGAGGCCGAGGAGGGTCTGCGAGCCCGCGTACAGCATGTTCCGCAGCACCTCGGTGGTCATCACGACCACCGGGGCGTCGGGGTTGATGCTGTTGTCGCCGGTGAGGAGGCCGACCATGCCGTCCCCGTAGCGGCGGCACAGGTCGGAGTACTTCTGGTTCGACAGCGCCTTGATGGGTGTCGTGTAGAAGCACTTCCTGCCCTGCATCAGGGCGAGGTGGACGGCGAACTCGCCGACGATCGTCTTGCCCGAGCCGGTGGGCGCGGCCACCAGCACGCCCTTCCCCGCCTCGAGTGCCTGGCATGCCTCGATCTGGAAGGGGTCGAGGCCGAAGTCGTACATCTCGCGGAAGGACGCGAGCGCGGTGGCCTGCTCGGCGGCACGCTGACGCGCCGCCGCGTACCGCTCGGCCGGTGAGAGGTCCTCTGTCATCGTGCTTTCGAGCGTACCGGGCGCCACTGACAACGGGACGATCATTATCCGGATCCGGTCCTGTGACTCCGGCGATACCCGCAGCTCAGGGGCCCACGACCCGGACGGCCCCGGGTTTGCACTCCACGGTCAGCGGCAACGGTCCGAGCGGCTCGCCGTCCGCGTACCCCGTGATCCCCTCGGCGGCGAGCTCGACCCGCGCCGCCCGGTGCACGGTGACCTTGGGGTGGCCGACGTGCCCGCCCCGGTACACCGACGGGAACACCCGCAGCAGAGTCGTACGGCTGCAGTCCCCGACCACCGTGACGTCGAACAGCCCGTCGGTGACGTCGGCGCCGGGACAGATCCGCAGGCCGCCGCCGTACGACGATCCGTTCCCGACGGCCACGAGGGTCGCCTCGATCTCGCGGACCGCTCCGTCGTCGAGGGTGATCCGGTACGGCAACGGCCGGAAGGCGGCCAGTTCGGCGAGGATCGCGAGGTCGTACTTGAAACGGCCGACGGGCCACCGCATCCGGTTGCCGCGGTCGTTGACGCGGGAGTCGAAACCGGAGGCGAGGACGGTGCCGAACCAGTGGTCGCCGGCCCGGCCGAGGTCGATGTCCCGCACGCGGGCGCCCTTGAGTCCCTCGGCGATCACCCGGGCCGCGGCGGCCGGGTCGCGCACGGGCAGGCCGAGGGTGCGGGCGAAGTCGTTGCCGGTGCCGACGGCGACCAGGCCGAGCGGAGTGCGGGTGCCGGCGACGGCCTGCAGGGCGAGGTTCGCCATGCCGTCGCCGCCGACGGCGACGAGGGCGCCGGTGCCGTCCGCGACGGCGGCATGCGCGCGGGCGAGGGCGTCGGCGGTGTTCTGCCCGATGACCGTACGCACCGAGAAGCCGGCCGCCCGGAAAGCGGAAGCGGCCGGCTGCGCCGCACGGGCGCCCCGGCCGCGGCCCGCGGTGGGGTTGACGAAGAGGGTGATCTCGCTGGTCACGCCAGTGACCCTACGAGGTGCTCGCCGATCTTCAGGTCACGTCGTCATAACCGTTGCTTCAGGTGACGTCGTCGTATCCGTTGACCCGGTCCTTGCTCGTCTGCTCGGGCAGGGCGCGGCTCGCGCTGACGGTCTCGACCTCGCCGATGTCCTCGGGCGTGAGGTCCAGGTCGGACGCCTCGTCGTCGGCGGGGCCCATGGCCTCACGGCGGCGCCTGCGCCGGTCGTTGACGAGAGAGACGAACACGGCGCCGAAGTACAGGATCCAGATGGGTCCGGCGAGCGCCAGCATGGTCAGCGGGTCGGTGCTGGGCGTGGCGATCGCCGCGAACACCGTGATGCCCATGATCATCGCGCGCCACCAGCCGAGCATGCGCTTGCCGGTGATCGCGCCGGTGAAGTTGAGCATGACCAGCAGCAGCGGCAGCTCGAAGGAGAGACCGAAGACGACGACCATGCGCGTGACGAGGTCGAGCAGGTCGTCGAGCGGCAGCAGGTTGTCGACGCCGAACGGGGTGAACTCGATCAGTACGTTCGCGGTGGTGGGCAGCACCTTGTACGCGAAGAAGGCGCCGCCGAGGAAGAGCGGGAAGCCGGTGCCGACGAACGCGTAGGCGTACTTCTTCTCGTGCTTGTGCAGACCGGGTGCGACGAAGGCCCACAGCTGGTACAGCCAGACCGGCGAGGCGAACACGACGCCGGCCATCAGGGACACCTTCAGCGCCAGCGTGAACGGAGCGAGCAGACCGTTGATCGTGATCTGCGCGCACGGATCCTGGTTCTCGGCGTTCTCGGCGGACGCCCGCGCCAGTTCCTCGAACGACTGGGAGCAACCGACCGAGTCGAGGATCGGCTCGGTGAAGAAGTTGATGATGTCGTTGTAGAAGAAGGCAGCGACGACCGTGACGAGGACGATCGCCAGCAAGGCCTTCGAGAGCCGGTTGCGGAGCTCACGAAGGTGCTCCGCGAGGGGCATCCGCCCCTCGGGATCCTTCTCCTGCTTGCGGGCAGACTTCAGCAACCCACGTTCCCATCTCGTGCGGCGGGCCGGAGGTCACCGGCCCTGCGTCAGCGCTTGGTCGTGTCCGTCGGTTCGTTGACCGGGCGGGAGCTGGACACGTCACCAGGTGCGGCCTGGATGATGCGCTGCGCCGGGGGCTGCTGCTCGTCGGTGCGGGGCGGGTCGGCCGGGGCGGAGGACTTGCTGTCGTCCTTCATCGCCTTGGCCTCGCTCTTCAGGATGCGCGCGGACTTGCCGAGCGAGCGGGCCATGTCCGGAAGCTTCTTCGCGCCGAACAGCAGGATGATGACGACGAGGATGAGAATGATCTCGGGGGCTCCGAGCCTTCCGAACATAAGTCTTTACCTTCTCACCGAGGCGGATGGGTGGGGAGCTGTCCGACCGGTCGGACAGATGTCCGAACGATCGTGCCGACAGCGATCGTAACGCTCAGGGGTGAACGCGAGGCAATCCCTGTGCGTACTCCCGGTCCACGGCCCGGGCCTCGTTTTCCGAACCGTGACCAGCAGGGTACCTGCCAGGTGGGGGGAGTTGACAGGGCGAAGCCGCTCAAAGCGCATCAGACACAGGACCCGCAGGGCCGCACAGCCCGCCTCACAGCGCGTCCACCGACCGGGCCGTGCTGACGGCGGCGTGCTCCAGGGCCTCCGCGGCTCGGTTGATGCGCCGCGCGGAGTCCGACACCTGTCTGCCGAGGCGTTCCGCCTCCACGAACACCCGGACAGCGAGCACGCCGAGAACGGCAACACCCAGGAAACCCACACCCACCGCGAACATCGGCCAGAACATGCCCCGAGCCTAGACCGTGCGCCGGCCGGGAGCGCAGCCGACGTTCGACCTAGAGCGTGGAGTGCAGCCGCAGGGTGCTGACGCCGCCTCCGGTGAGCAGTTCGATGATGCGCTCGCCGGCCGGCTTGCGTACGGACGCGCCGCACTCGGGGCAGGTGAAGGAGTAGAAGGTGGTGCGGCTCGTGGCACCGATGACCAGGCGCAGGGCGCTCGCGGTGAGCTCGAAGCGGCCCCGGCAGTCCGGGCAGCCGGCTCTGAACACCACGGGAGTCACACTTCTCATCCCCCCGAACGCGGACGCCACCGACATACTCCGCACCCCAGACGCCGCCGACTCGCTCAAAGTCCCTGCTCCTGCCCGTCGTGTGCCCGTTGTACTGCCTGCCCCGGATCCGCGGCCCGCGCCTCGAGCCCGTCGTACGCCGCCAGGGCCTCGCGGGCCGCCTGCCGGGCGCTGTCGGCCAGCTCCCGCGGGGCGACGATCCGCCCGTCGCGCCCGAGGCGCAGCGCGAGGCGGCGCAGCGACGCCGGGTCGGGGGTGCGCAGAGTGATACGCAGCCCGCCGTCCGCAAGCTCATCCGCACTGTCGTGGGGGTAGTACTCGGCGACCCAGCGGCCGCCCGGGCCGACCTCGACCACGACCTCCGGGTCCTCAGCCGCGGGCTGTACCAGCCCCTCGGACAGGTCCCGCAGCTCGATCTCGGGGGGCGCGGACGGCTCGTCGAGGACCCTGATCTCGGCGACGCGGTCGAGCCGGAAGGTGCGGCGCGCCTCGGACCGGTAGCACCAGCCCTCCACATAGGTGTGGCCGACGCTGACCAGTCGGATCGGGTCGACCTCGCGCTCGGTGACCTCGTCGCGGGCCGGCGAGTAGTAGCGGATCCACAGCCGGCGGCGCTCCGAGATCGCCCGGTCGACGTCCGCGAACACCCCGCCCTCCGACTCGAAGGTCACCGACAGCCGGGAGCTGGCACCGGCCGCCTCCCCGGCCGCCGCCTCCACCTTGGCGGTCGCGCGCAGCAGCGCCTGCCGGTCGCTCTCGCGCAGGCCGGGCAGGGTGGCGACGGCACGGGCGGCCACCAGCAGCGCCGTCGCCTCGTCGGCCGCCAGCCGCAGCGGCTCGGCCGCCTCCGCCCCGAGGGCGGCGGGGTTGTGCCACCAGATCCGCTCGCCGTCGGTGTCGATGTCGAGCAGGTCACCGCCGCGGAAGCTGGTGCCGCACATGGGCAGTACGTCAAGGTCGGAGACCAGCTCCTCCTCGGTGATGCCGAAGGCGCGGGCGACGTCCTCGACCCGGGCGCCGGGGCGCTCCTTCAGATACGTCACCAGGGAGAGCATCCGCCGGGTCTGGTCGATGGCGTTCGCGGGCCTGACCGGTTTGCCAGCCACTGTCTTCTTCCGCTTCCCCTCAGCCCTTGGCCACGGCACGCAGCCGGTCCACGACATCGGCCCGCAGCTCGGCGGGCTCCACGACCACCACGTCCGGCCCGAACTCCACCAGCCAGGCGTCCAGCCCGTGCCCGTACGGAATTTCCAACTCGTCCCAGCCGTCGCCGAGTTCCCGCACGGAGGCGGCCTTCGCCCGCAGCGGGTACCCCGCACCCGAGCGCAGCCGGATCAGCGCGCTGCGGTCGGCGGTCTCCCCCGCCCAACTCGCGACGGTCTCCCGGACGGTGACGACATCGGGCACCTCGGCGGTGAACCGGCCACTGCGGGTGCGCACCTTGCCGGTGATCCGGGACAGCCGGAACACCCGCTCCGCACCGCGATCCCGGTCCCAGCCCGCCAGGTACCAGTGCCCGCGCCAGCACTCCAGCGCCCACGGTTCGACATGCCGGGCCTCGGGGCGGGCGGCGGTGGCCTTGCGGTACTCGAAGGCGACCGGGCGGCGGTCGCGGCAGGCCAGCATCAGCGGCTCGAACGCCGCCTCGTGCACGGGGATACGCGGCTCCAGCGCGCCATGGGCCTCGTACGGGTCGACGTCCTCGGGAAGCCCGGCGGCACGCAGCTTCTGCAGTGCGCCGCTCGCCGCCCCCGCGAGCCTGGCCTGCTGCCAGACCTTGGCGGCGAGCCCGAGGGCCGCGGCCTCCTCGGCGTCGAGGGTGATGGGCGGCAGCCGGTTGCTGTCCCGACGGGCCAGGTAGCCGACCTCGCCGTCGAGGTTCTCCACCGTCTCGATGACCAGCCCGAGCTCGCGCAGATCGTCCTTGTCCCGCTCGAACATCCGGTTGAAGGAGTCGTCGCTGCCCGCTTCGAGATAGGCCTCGATGGACTCCCGAAGCTCGCGCTTGCTGAGCGGCCGCCGCGTCCCGAGCAGACACAACGCCAGGTTCATCAGCCGCTCGGCCTTGGCAATGGCCATCGACACCCTTCCCTATGGTGCTTCTGCCGGATGACCGTACCGCTCCGGAGTGTCACGGCAAAAGCCGAGGGCCCATGCCCGAACAGGCATGGGCCCCAGCTGATCACGTCCGATCAGACGGCGACCAGGTCGCAGACGAAGATCAGGGTCTCACCGGGGGCGATACGGCCGCCACCGGCACCGCGGTCACCGTACGCGAGGTGCGCCGGGATGGTCAGCTGCCGACGGCCGCCGACCTTCATGCCCTGCACGCCCTGGTCCCAGCCGGCGATGACCTGGCCGACGCCGAGCTGGAACTGCAGCGGCGTGCCACGGTTCCAGGACGCGTCGAACTCCTCGCCGGTGGAGAAGGCCACGCCCACGTAGTGGACGGAGACGGTGTCGCCCGCCTTGGCCTGAGGCCCGTCGCCCTCCCAGATGTCCTTGATCTCGAGGTCCGCCGGGGGCTCGCCGCCCGGGAAGTCGATCTCGGGCTTCTCGATGCTCACGTCTCTAGCTCCTGCTGGTGTACGACAAGGCAACTCCGACAGTCTTGCATCCCACCGGCGAACACGCCTCGTCGGCCGCCGGTCGAGACCGGTCACGGCGGCCGGCCCGTCTCACATCTTGGCCAGGATGTCCACCGAGAAGACCAGCGTGGAGTCCTTCTTGATGCCGCTGCCGCTCGGCGGGTTGTCCCCGTACCCCAGATCCGGCGGGATGACGATGAGGACGCGGCTGCCGACCTTCTTGCCGGTCAGGCCCTGCGCCCAGCCCTTGACGACCTGCTGGAGCGAGAACGAGGTCAGCGCCTTCCGGCCGTACGTCGAGTCGAACTCCTTGCCACCGTCCCAGAACACACCCCGGTACTGCACGAGCACACTGTCCTCGGCGCCGACCTCCGCACCGTCGCCCTCGAGGATGTAGTTCGCCACGAGCTTCGTCGGCGGGTCGGCCTTGGGGATCTCGATGGAGGGCGCCTTGCCGTCCGTGTTCGTACCGACCTTCGGCACATCCACGTTGTCCTGCGCGACCTGGGCGCCCTTGGCGGAGCTCTTCGCGTTGAACGTGGCCTGGATGTCGACGACGAAGACCAGCGTGTCGGTGCCCTTGATGCCCGCCTGCGAGTTGCCCTGCTCGCCGTAGCCCCAGGTGGGCGGCACGGACATCTGGACCCGGCTGCCGGCCTTCTTGCCGGTCAGCCCATAGCGCCAGCCGTCGATGATGCCGCCCGGCGCGAGCTGGATGACCAGCGGCGTCTTACGGTCGTAGGAGTTGTCGAACACCTTTGCGGTGTCCCAGATCTGGCCGAGGTAGTTGGCCTGGATGTAGTCGTTCTCCGCGACGGTCTGACCGCCGCCCGCGATGACCGTCTTCACCGCAAGGTTCTTGGACGGCTCACCACTGCCCTTGGCCACCGTCGGCTTCTCGTCGAACTTCGTCCCCGCGGTGATGGCCGGCAACGGACCGTCCACGATCTTCGGCGGCGGCGCAGCGGACGTCGCCGGGGCCGACGGCGACGCGGTGTCGGTGGCCTCGGCCGAGTCGGCCCCGCCGTCGTCGTCGCCGCATCCGGCGAGCGTGACCAGTCCAGCGGGGACCGCGATGAGAAGTGAGCGTCGGCGCACGGTGGGGGCCTCGTAATCGGTCGATCTTGTTGATGGCGTGCGCGCAACTCTACGGCGTGAGAAGGGCGCCGTACGGAAAACGTACGGCGCCCGTGTTGCGTTCCGGCGATCAGGCCGAAACCCAATGGCTCACATACCGGCGATGAGCTTCTCCACCCGGTCGTCCACCGATCGGAACGGATCCTTGCACAACACCGTGCGCTGAGCCTGGTCGTTGAGCTTGAGATGGACCCAGTCGACGGTGAAGTCCCGGCGCTGCTCCTGCGCCCGCCGGATGAAGTCGCCGCGCAGCCGGGCCCGAGTGGTCTGCGGCGGAACCGACTTACCCTCGAAGATCTTCAAATCGTTGCAGATCCGAGCCGCTTGACCCTTCTTCTCCAGCAGGTAGTACAGACCACGACGCCGGTGGATGTCGTGGTAGGCGAGGTCTATCTGCGCGACCCGCGGGTGCGACATGGTCATGTTGTGCTTGGCCCGGTACCGCTCCAGAAGCTTGTACTTCATGACCCAGTCGATCTCGGTGTCGATCCGGTCCAGATCCTCGGCCTCGATCGCGTCCAGCGTGCGGCCCCACAGCTCCAGCACCTGCTCCACGGTGCCGGTACGGATGCCACGCCGCTCGCAGAAGTCCACGGCCTTCTCGTAGTACTCGCGCTGCACCTCCAGCGCCGAGGCCTCCCGACCGCTGGCCAGACGCACCTTGCGCCGGCCGGTGATGTCATGGCTGACCTCGCGGATCGCCCGGATCGGGTTCTCCAGCGTCAGGTCCCGCATCACCGTGCCCGCCTCGATCATGCGCAGCACCAGGTCGGTGGCGCCGACCTTGAGCAACATGGTCGTCTCGGACATGTTCGAGTCACCGACGATGACATGCAGCCGCCGGTAGCGCTCCGCGTCCGCGTGCGGCTCGTCACGCGTGTTGATGATCGGCCGGGAACGGGTCGTCGCCGACGAGACGCCCTCCCAGATGTGCTCGGCACGCTGACTGACGCAGTACACCGCACCCCGCGGAGTCTGCAGCACCTTGCCCGCACCGCACAGCAACTGCCTCGTGACCAGGAACGGAATCAGGATGTCCGCGAGCCGGGAGAACTCCCCGTGCCGGGCCACCAGATAGTTCTCATGGCATCCGTAGGAGTTGCCGGCCGAGTCCGTGTTGTTCTTGAAGAGGTAGACGTCGCCCGCGATTCCCTCCTCGTGCAGGCGTCGTTCGGCGTCCACCAGGAGTCCTTCGAGAATGCGCTCGCCGGCCTTGTCGTGGGTGACCAGTTCGATCACGTTGTCACATTCGGGTGTCGCGTATTCCGGATGCGAGCCCACGTCGAGATAGAGGCGGGCACCGTTCCGCAGAAAGACATTGCTGCTGCGGCCCCATGACACGACACGGCGGAAGAGGTACCGCGCCACCTCGTCAGGAGACAGACGGCGCTGTCCCCTGAACGTGCACGTGACGCCGTACTCGTTCTCCAGCCCGAAAATGCGGCGGTCCATGACTGAACATTACGCCCGATCCCCTGAACTGAAACGGGGTTCGGCAGCACGATTTGGATCATTTTCCGACGCGGCCGCAACGACCGCCGCCCTGGCGGGAACTGCGAGTACCCGCCCCGCGGCCAGCAGAACCAGCAGAGACACGGCCCCGGCGGCACCCGGCACGGCAAAGCCCCACAGCGTCCCGCCCCACTCGACCACCGGCCCCGCCAGCCCGGTTCCGACCGACGCACCCACCGTGAACGTCGTCACAAGCCAGGAAAACGCCTCCGTCACGGTGCCGCTCGGCGCATGCCGGTCGACGATGACGAACGAGCAGGCGATGGCAGGCGCCAGAAACACACCGGCGAGCGCCGTCAGCGCCGTCATGGCGACCGGACCCGGCATCAGCATCAGCGGCAGATAACACACCGCCAGAAGGCCGACCAGCAGCCTCAGTCGCCGCTCCGGCGCACCCGCCCACCGGCGCGCCCCGTACACGGCACCACCGACCAGCGCACCGAGCCCCAGGCCCGCCATCAGCCAGCCGTACACCGCATCGCCACCATGGTCGTCCGCATACGACACGGCGGCAACCGTGATGGAACCGAGCGCCACACCGACAAAAAGGAACGCAGCCAGCAGCACCAACAGCCCCGGTGAACGCAGCGCACCGAGCCAGTGCGCCTCACGCGGCGCCGAGCGCCACGCGCGCGAGGGCGGCGACACCACCACGGAGAACGCACCGAGCACCCCGACGACGTTGAGCACAAGCAGCGCGGCCTGCGCCGACCACAGCGCTGTGCACAGAGTCACCAGCAGCGGGCCCACCGTGAACATCACTTCCTGCGCCACCGCATCCATGGCGTACGCAGTGTGCACCTGATCCTCCCTGCGCAGCACAGAGGCCCACAGCGCGCGCAGACCGCCCTCCAGGGGCGGGGTGAACAGCCCGGCACCCGCAACGGCGACGTAGGAGAGCGGCAGCACCTCGGTACCGCTGAAGGCGAACACGGCCATCGCGAGGGCGGACGCGAGCGCCGCGGGCAGCTGGACACGCGGCTGCCCGTACAGGTCCACCAGCCGGCCGAGCAGAGGCTGGCCCACCGCGTTGGCGACGCCGTAGACCGCCGCCAGCGCCCCGGCAAGGCTGTACGAGCCGCCCTCGGCACGGACGAACAGCACGATCGCGATCGCGGCGGTGGCGTTGGGCAGCCGCCCCACCAGCGTGCCGACCAGCAGCCGGGCGGCGTGCCTCGCCCTGAGGATCTCCAGGTATCCCGCGGCCATGTCCCCGCCCTTCCCGCCCAGGTTTTACGTATAACGTCGTCCCTCATACGTACCATGAGCGCTGTCCACACGTCCAGGCCGAGCCCGGACCAAGCCCCGACCGAGGAGCAGGCACAGGTGGCACCAGCCGGCACCCGCCCCACCAGCCGGGACGTCGCCCAGGCCGCCGGCGTCTCCCAGGCCGCCGTCTCCCTGGTCCTGGGCGACAAATGGCGCGGCCGCGTCTCCGAAACAACCGCACAGCGCGTACGCGAAGCCGCCCGCGAACTCGGCTACCGGCCCAACCTCGCCGCCCGCAACCTACGCCTCGGCCACACCCGCACCGTCCTGCTCGTCGTCCCCGCCCTCACCACCGAGTTCTTCGCCGGCGTCTACACCGGCGCCGCCCGCATCGCCGCCCAACACGGCTTCGGCGTCGTCCTCTACCCCTCCCCCGAAGGCATCGGCCCCGCCAGAAACCCCTTCGCATCCGCACAGGCCGCCCTCGACGGCGTCATCGCCTCCTCCATGGCCGCCGACGCCCTCACCGCCATCCGCGGCGACCAGCTCCCCCTCGTCATGCTCGACAGCGACCCCCAAGGCAGCCTCGGCGCGGCAACCGTCAACCTCGACATCACCGACGGCGTACGCCAGGTCGCCGAGCACCTGCTCGGCCTCGGCCACCGCACCTTCCTCCACCTGGCCGCCGACGTTCCCTCCTGGACCTTCGAGGTACGCGCCCGGGAACTGGCCGCCCGCCTCGCCGCCGTTCCGGGCACGACCGTGCACACGGCCCGCGCTCCCATCTCCATCCAGGGCGCCCTGACCGCCGCCGAGACCGCCCTCAGACGCCACCCCGCCACCGCGGTCGTCTGCGACGACGACAAACTGGCCGCCGGCGCCTACAAAGCGATCCGACGCCTCGGCCTGCGCATCCCCGACGACATCTCCGTCACCGGCCTCGACGACCTCGCCCTGGCCACCGCCATCGACCCGGAACTCACGACCGTCCGCCTGGACGCCGAACTGTTCGGCGAGCGCGGCATGCAGGCCCTGCTGGCGGTCCTGGAGGGCCGCGAGCCCACCGAGGGAGACATTCCCGTCCAACTGGTCGTACGGGCCTCCACGGCGCCACCACCGGCCGCCTGACACGCGTGTGGGCCCCGGCCGACAACGGCCGGGGCCCACACGAAGCCGGGTGCGGCGTTACTCGTCCTCGGACTCCTCGGCATCCGCCGCCGACGCCGCGCCGTCCGCCTCCAGCAACCGGGCGAGCTGCCGACCGGTGATCCGCCGGAACTTCCGCTTCTGCGGACGCGTACGGTCCAACACCGCCACCTCCAGCCGCTCGGCCGGAATCTCCCGCTGAGTGCCGTTCGTGTCACGGGACAGAGCCTGCACGGCCAGCTTGAGCGCCTCCGCCAGCGTCATGCCGTCCTGATGGCGCTGATCCAGATAGCTGCTGATCTGCTCGGCATTGCCGCCCACCGCGACCGAGCCGTGCTCGTCCACGATCGAGCCGTCGTGCGGCAGCCGGTAGATCTGATCACCCTCGGGCGTCTCACCGACCTCCGCGACAACCAGCTCCACCTCATACGGCTTCTCGGCCGCACTCGAGAAGATCGTGCCCAACGTCTGCGCATACACGTTGGCCAGACCCCGGGCCGTCACATCGTCACGGTCATAGGTGTAACCCCGCAGGTCGGCGTAGCGCACACCGCCGATCCGCAGATTCTCGTACTCGTTGTACTTGCCGGCCGCGGCAAAGCCGATCCGGTCATAGATCTCGCTGAACTTGTGCAACGCACGGGACGGATTCTCACCGACGAACACAATGCCGTCGGAGTACTGCAGCACGACCAGGCTGCGGCCCCGGGCGATGCCCTTACGGGCGTACTCCGCCCGGTCGGCCATGGCCTGCTGAGGTGACACATAGAACGGCGTCGACACCGGTTATCCGTCCCTTTCTGTGGAAGTCACTCGATCACCCTGAACAAGATCGGCCGACGACTACAGCAGCGCGGCCCGCGGACCATCGGGCTGCTCCAGCCGCCGCTCCAGCACCGAACGGGCGATCTGCGAGGCCTCGTCCTCGGTGAGCCGGCGGAAACCGTCCTCAGTGATCACGGTGACAATCGGGTAGATCCGGCGGGCGACATCGGGACCACCGGTCGCCGAGTCGTCGTCTGCCGCGTCGTACAGGGCCTGCACCACGAGCGTCGTGGCCTGGTCCTCGGTGAGGTCCTCACGGAAGAGCTTCTTCATGGCACCACGCGCGAAGATCGAACCGGAGCCGGTGGCCGCGAAGCCCTGCTCCTCGGAACGACCACCCGTCACGTCATAGGAGAAGATCCGCCCCTTCTCCCGATCAAGGTCATAACCAGCGAAGAGCGGCACCACGGCCAGCCCCTGCATCGCCATACCCAGGTTGGACCGAATCATCGTCGACAGCCGGTTCGCCTTGCCCTCCAGCGACAGCTGGGCGCCCTCGACCTTCTCGAAGTGCTCCAGCTCCAGCTGGAACAGCTTCACCATCTCCACGGCCAGACCGGCGGTGCCGGCAATACCGACGGCCGAGTACTCGTCCGCCGGGAAGACCTTCTCGATGTCCCGCTGCGCGATCACGTTGCCCATCGTGGCCCGACGGTCACCGGCGAGGACCACGCCACCGGGGAACGCCACGGCCACGATCGTGGTGCCGTGCGGCGCCTCGAGCACACCCTTGGTGGGCGGCAGTTGCCGGTTGCCGGGCAGCAGCTCCGGCTGGTGCTCCGACAGGAAGTCCATGAACGAGGAGGACCCAGGCGTCAGGAAGGCAGCTGGTAGACGCCCGGTGCTACGAGTGTTGGCTTCCACGCGATTCCTTCCACGTATGCGGCAGCCCGCCTTATGGCGTCGGGCCGATCCTTGAACTGCCCCAGTGCAGCGTTGCAGCTGAAGCACAGTACGCCACGGACCCTACCCGTCTCGTGGCAGTGATCCACATGCTCGGGTACGGCCGCCAAACATATGCAGCAGATGCCCCCTTGGGAGGCGACCAACTCGTCGCGCTCGGCCTCAGTGATTCCGTACTGCCGCTTCAGATGGTCCTGCCGCCCCCGGATGGCCCGGCACGCTTTGCACCGTGTCGACAGACCATCGGATGCGGTGGCGTTGCGATGCCACTCGCTGTGCGGCTTGACCTCACCGCACGTCCGGCAGAGCTTGTGCCCGGCCGGAACGTCCACCTTCACCCATACCGGCTTACCCATGGCTTCCCGGCGGCGCCGGTAGCGCGCGGCGCTGTACTCCGCCACACACTCCCGGCACCGCACCTGAAGGCCATCGCGCCGGTTCTTGTCCCGTGCGAATGCCTCAGGAGGCAAGTCCCGCTTGCAGCCCGTGCATTGCTTCGCGTTCGGATCCCCAGCCACCCTCATCCCCCGCAACCTTCGATTCGAAGGCAAAAGCGGCCCGAATCTCTTTACTGACCACCTTTTTGCACGAAGGACCTCACGAAATCCTCGGCATTCTCTTCGAGCACATCATCGATTTCGTCGAGGACAGAGTCCACGTCATCGCTCAGCTTCTCCTGCCGCTCCTTGAGATCCTCCGCAGCCTGCGCCTCCGCAGCCTGCTCCTCGACCTCCTCGGTAGAGCGCGTGGCCTTCTGCTGTCCGCCGCCGGTGTCCTTGGTTGCCATATCCCTCACCCCGCTCGGTTCGCCCGACATGGTCGACAGGTCGGCTTTCCTGCCGATCGGTCATGATCAGACCCTACAAGCCGGGTCTGACAATGTCCCCGCAGTTCCTACAACGTACGGGGACCACCTCGATGATTCCCTGGGGCCGGGATTTCCACCCTGTGTGCCCGGCCCCGTCCGAGAATCTGCTCACCCGCCGGACAGGACCCTGACCAGGTCTTCCGCGGTGCGGCAGCGGTCCAGGAGCTCCTTGACGTGATTACGCGTTCCGCGAAGCGGTTCCAGGGTTGGGACGCGCTGGAGCGAGTCCCGTCCCGGGAGGTCGAAGATCACCGAGTCCCAGGAGGCCGCGGCGACGTCGTCGGCGTACTGCTCCAGGCAGCGGCCGCGGAAGTATGCGCGGGTGTCCTCCGGGGGCTTGACCATGGCCCGCTCGACGCCCGTGTCGTCCAGGAGGCGCTTCATGCGGCCGCGGGCGACGAGGCGGTTGTAGAGGCCCTTCTCGGGGCGTACGTCGGCGTACTGGAGGTCGACGAGGTGCAGCCGGGCGGCGTCCCAGTCGAGGTCGTCGCGGCGTCGGTAGCCCTCCATGAGTTCCCGTTTGGCGACCCAGTCGAGTTCGCCGGCGAGGCTCATGGGGTCGCGTTCCAGGCGGTTGAGGGTGTCTTCCCAGCGGGTGAGGATGTCCTTGGTCTGGTCGTCGGCGTCGGCTCCGAAGCGCTCTTCCACGTACTTGCGGGACAGCTCGTAGTACTCCATCTGCAGTTGGACCGCGGTGAGTGTGCGGCCGCTGCGGAGGGTGATCAGGCGCTGGAGTGTCGGGTCGTGGGAGACCTGGTGGAGGGTGCGGACCGGCTGGTCCACCGCCAGGTCCACGGCGATGAAGCCGTCTTCGATCATGGACAGGACCAGCGACGTCGTGCCCAGTTTCAGGTAGGTCGAGATCTCGGAGAGGTTCGCGTCGCCGATGATCACGTGGAGGCGGCGGTATTTCTCCGCGTCGGCGTGTGGCTCGTCGCGTGTGTTGATGATGGGGCGTTTGAGGGTGGTTTCCAGGCCTACCTCGACTTCGAAGTAGTCGGCGCGCTGGCTGAGCTGGAAGCCGTGTTCGTGGCCGTCCTGGCCGATGCCGACGCGGCCTGCTCCGGCGAAGACCTGGCGGGAGACGAAGAAGGGCGTGAGGTGGCGCACGATGTCGGAGAAGGGGGTTTCCCGCTTCATCAGGTAGTTCTCGTGTGTGCCGTAGGAGGCGCCCTTGTTGTCGGTGTTGTTCTTGTAGAGGTGGATGGGCTGGGCGCCGGGCAGCTGTGCTGCGCGTTCGGCGGCTTCGGCCATGATTCGTTCGCCGGCTTTGTCCCAGAGGACGGCGTCGCGGGGGTTGGTGACCTCGGGGGCGCTGTATTCGGGGTGGGCGTGGTCGACGTAGAGCCGGGCGCCGTTGGTGAGGATGACGTTGGCCAGGCCGATGTCTTCGTCGGTGAGCTGGCTGGCGTCGGCGGCCTCGCGGGCGAGGTCGAAGCCTCGGGCGTCCCGCAGGGGGTTCTCCTCCTCGAAGTCCCAGCGGGCCCGGCGGGCCCGGTGCATCGCCGCCGCGTAGGCGTTGACGATCTGGGATGAGGTGAGCATGGCATTGGCGTTGGGGTGGCCGGGGACGGAGATCCCGTACTCCGTCTCGATGCCCATTACTCGCCGTACGGTCATGCGGCCCTCCTTGCCCGGCGGCTCCCTCGGTCGTGGGCGCCGTTCAGATACCGCTGGCGCTGGGTTGCGTGTGCGGTGCCCGTCCCCGCACTGCGCGACTCGGCGGTACCGACGAGCCTAGAACGCCTCCGCGCTGGTGGGGAGATCATTTGCGTCATTAGCCTTGCTCCAGCCGTGGCCCGGAAAGCAGTCGGCTGCGGGTACCCGGAGAGGGCACCCGCAGCCGCCCTGTCTTTTACAGGTACTGTCCGGTGTTGGCCACCGTGTCGATGGAGCGTCCGGTGTCTGCGCCCTGCTTTCCGGTGATGAGGGTACGGATGTAGACGATCCGTTCGCCCTTCTTTCCGGAGATGCGGGCCCAGTCGTCCGGGTTGGTGGTGTTGGGCAGGTCCTCGTTCTCCTTGAACTCGTCCACGCAGGCCTGGAGGAGGTGGGAGACGCGGAGGCCCTTCTGGTTGTGTTCGAGGAAGTCCTTGATCGCCATTTTCTTGGCGCGGCCCACGATGTTTTCGATCATGGCGCCGGAGTTGAAGTCCTTGAAGTAGAGGACTTCCTTGTCGCCGTTGGCGTAGGTGACTTCCAGGAAGCGGTTTTCCTCGGTTTCGGCGTACATGTGTTCCACGGCCGTCTGGATCATGGCCTGGACGCATGCGTCCTTGTCGCCACCGTGTTCCCCGAGATCCTCGGAGTGAAGCGGGAGGCGTTCGGTGAGGTACTTGCCGAAGATGTCCTTGGCCGCTTCGGCGTCCGGGCGCTCGATCTTGATCTTCACGTCGAGTCGGCCGGGGCGCAGGATGGCCGGGTCGATCATGTCCTCGCGGTTGGAGGCGCCGATCACGACCACGTTCTGCAGGCCTTCGACGCCGTCGATCTCGGCGAGCAGCTGCGGGACGATGGTGTTCTCCACGTCGGAGCTGACGCCGGAGCCGCGGGTGCGGAAGAGTGATTCCATCTCGTCGAAGAAGACGATCACGGGGGTGCCTTCGCTGGCCTTTTCACGGGCGCGCTGGAAGACGAGGCGGATCTGCCGTTCGGTCTCTCCGACGTACTTGTTCAGGAGCTCGGGGCCCTTGATGTTGAGGAAGAAGCTCTTGCCGGCGGCCTGGCCGGTGACTTCGGCGACCTTTTTGGCCAGCGAGTTGGCGACGGCCTTGGCGATGAGTGTCTTGCCGCATCCGGGGGGTCCGTAGAGCAGGACGCCCTTGGGTGGGCGCAGTTCGTGCTCCTTGAACAGGTCGGGGTAGAGGTACGGGAGCTCGACCGCGTCGCGGATGGCTTCGATCTGGTTGCCGAGGCCGCCGATCTGGTCGTAGCCGATGTCGGGGACTTCTTCGAGGACGAGTTCTTCGACCTCGCTCTTGGGGACGACCTCGTAGACGTAGCCGGAGCGGGGTTCGAGCAGCAGGGCGTCGCCGGCGCGGATGGTGACGTCCAGCAGTGGCTCGGCGAGCCGTACCACCCGTTCCTCGTCGGTGTGCCCGAGCACCAGGGCGCGTTCGCCGTCCTCGAGGATCTCCTTGAGGGTGACGATGTCCCCGACGCGCTCGAACTCCATGGCGTCGACCACGTTGAGCGCTTCGTTGAGCATTACTTCCTGGCCGCGCCGCAGGTCGTCGAGTTCGACGCTGGGGCTGACGTTCACGCGGAGTTTGCGGCCGCCGGTGAAGATGTCGGCGGTGCCGTCCTCGTTCGCCTGCAGGAAGACTCCGAAGCCGGCCGGTGGCTGTGCGAGCCGGTCGACTTCTTCCTTGAGGGCCACGATCTGGTCGCGGGCCTCACGGAGCGTGTTGGCGAGTCGCTCGTTCTGTGCGGACACGCCGGCCAGGTTGGTCTGCAGCTCGACGATCCGCTCTTCGAGAATTCTCGTGTGTCGCGGAGAGTCGGCGAGCTTACGTCGCAGGACGGCGATCTCCTGCTCAAGGTAGGCAATCTGCCCGGCCGGGTCGTCGGACCCGCGTCCTGGGCGGATGCCGCGGTTCATGTCGTCGTCGTGGGCTGCCACGGTCCTCACCTCCTCCAAGGGGAGCTGGACGCTTCCAGACCCTACCTGGGTGGGTGTCGATTGAAACCCCTAGATCACAAAGACGGTCGGGGTGTGTCCGATCTTCACCCTTGCGCTCTCCCTCACGCCAGGGGAATACCCAGGGAACGCGAGGAGAAAGCGGGCGCAGGTAGTGTCGAACCGTTCAACACCCGTCAGAGCTGGCCGGATTCCCGTACGGCTCGACGCAGAAACGGCAGGAGAGGTGACCGTGCAGCAGGAGGCCGGAGTCGACGGCGAGGCGCTGGAGGTCTGGATCGACCAGGATCTGTGCACCGGTGACGGCATCTGTGCCCAGTACGCGCCCGAGGTGTTCGAGCTGGACATCGACGGTCTGGCCTATGTGAAGGGCGCGGATGACCAGTTGTTGCAGGCGGAGGGGGCTACAACGCCCGTGCCGCTGCCGCTTCTCACGGATGTGATCGACTCGGTGAAGGAGTGTCCGGGTGAGTGCATCCATGTACGTCGAGTTTCGGACAGCGTGGAGGTGTACGGCCCGGACGCAGAGTGACCAAATCCGTACGGTGGGTTACGACTGTAGGATTTCTCACATGCGTCGGTTGCGGGTGTCAGACGCTTCGGGCGTCTGCGGGTGACGAGCGGACGAACGCACCGTTCTTCCACTGCCACTTAGCGTTCTCCTTCGTGTCCGGACAGCATGTCGGTACGTCGGAGGAGGAGTAGCCGAGCAGGGTCGCCAGCACTGCTCCGTCGCGAACGGCGAAGTCACTGACGGTGAACCGGTCCTTGGGGTCGACGAGGGTCGCCACGATGCGGGGCTGTGACGCATCCTCGCCCTGGGTGAGCACGTACACGCCGTCGGGTGGCGTGCTGATGCCCGCGTCGCAGTGCACCACGGCGACCGTCTCGGGCCGGCCGTCGCCGTCGAGGTCGCCGGAGGCCTTCTGTTCCACCACGGCCTGTACCGGGCCGCATTCGAGGGGGAAGTCGACACCCTCGGGGGCGGGCGGTGCGGCGACGGGTGCGGACCGGGTTTCCTGGGGCGGCGTCTGGGCGGCGGTCGCGGAGTCCGGCTGCAGGAGCGAGGAGAGGGCCATGACACCGGCGACAGCGGTGGCGGTGGCAAGCCAGTGGATCGGGCGGGTGTGGGTGTGTGCCAGTTCCGGGACGGCGGATTGCTGCACTAGGAGTGTCTCCCGTGAGGGCTGTGCCGGTGGGGGTGGCCAGCATGGTGCCACACGTCACAGTGCGGGGGAACGGCGGGGGGCGGCCCTTGTGCCGGTGGTGTCTTGGCGAGGCAGCCCTTTGGTGCGGCGTCAACGGGAAAGCGCCGCGGCCGAGTTCCCGGCGGGTTGCGGGAACTCGGCTACGGCGCGGTGACGTTGTGTGCGGCAGGAGGCCGCCTCAGCGGCCGATGCCTCCGTCGGCGTTGGGGCCGGAGTAGTCCTCGCCGTAGGCGCCCTTGGCGGGCCGGCGGCGACGCATGGGCGGTTCGACGCCGTCGGCGAGGCGGCGGGCGGTGAGCAGGAAGCCGGTGTGGCCGATCATCCGGTGGTCGGGGCGGACGGCCAGGCCCTCGATGTGCCAGTTGCGGATCATCGTCTCCCAGGAGGTCGGCTCGTTGAAGCAGCCGATTTCGCGGATGGACTCGACGGTCCGGGCGAGCTGGGTGGTGGTGGCGACGTAGCAGCACAGGATGCCGCCGGGGACGAGCGCCTTGGAGACGGCTTCGAGGCACTCCCAGGGGGCGAGCATGTCGAGGATGACGCGGTCGACGTCAGTGTCGCTGAGGTTGTCCTGGAGGTCGCCGACGGTGAGCTGCCAGGCGGGGTGCGGGCCGCCGAAGTAGCGTTCCACGTTCGCCTGCGCGATCTCGGCGAAGTCGGCGCGGCGCTCGTAGCTGTGCAGCATGCCCTGGTCGCCGATGGCGCGCAGCAGGAAGCTGCTGAGCGAGCCGGAGCCGACGCCGGCCTCGACGACGCGTGCGCCGGGGAAGATGTCGGCGAAGGCGAGGATCTGACCTGCGTCCTTGGGGTAGACGACGGCTGCCCCGCGGGGCATGGACAGGACGTAGTCGGGGAGCAGGGGGCGCAGCGCGAGGTAGGCGACGTTCCCGGTGGTGCGGACAACGCTGCCCTCGGGGGCGCCGATCAGTTCGTCGTGCGGGAAGGAACCCTTGTGGGTGTGGAAGTTCTTCCCGGCCTCGAGCGTGAACGTATAGTGGCGGCCCTTGGGGTCGGTCAGCTGTACCTGGTCCCCGACCTTGAAGGGCCCGCGCCTGCGGGCGGCACCGGTCGGTTCGGACATGTGACCAGCCTACCGGCGTTTCTGGTGGGCGCCGACCACGGGCCGCGGGGTGCTACGAGGGCCTGGCCATGGCCTTGACGAAGGCGCGCTCGACGTCGGCGGCGGACAGGACGCCGTAGATTTCGCCGGTCTCCTCGACGACCAGGTACTCGGTGGCGGGGGTGGCGCGCAGTACCTCCAGGAGGTCTTCGCCGGCCAACTCGGCGGAGACGCGCATGCCGTCGGTGAGCTCCTGGGCGAGGCCGCTGACGGCGACCCAGGGGCGGCGGTGTTCGGGGACGCCGACGATGGCGGCTTCGCGGACGAGTGAGGTGGGGTTGCCGTCGGCGTCGACGACGACGAGGGCGCGGGCGCCGGCGGCGTTGGCGCGGCGCAGGGCCTCCGAGAGGGGTGTCTCGGATTCGACGGGCACGGCGCGGCGGGTGAGGGTGCGGGCGCGCAGTTCCGGGAGGTGTTCGCGCAGGCGGGCGACGCGCAGGCTGTTGCCGGCGCCGGTCCAGATGATGGCGGCGAGGATCGCGGCGAGCAGGGCGTCCATGACGGTGTCCATGCCGACGTTGTCGACCGCTTCGGTGCCGAGGGCGCCGGACTGGGTGAGCAGCGGGAGGCCGATCAGGACGGCGACGGCGAGGGCGCGGCCGACCCAGGCGGCGGCGATGGTGCCGCTCATCGGCTTGCCGGTGATCTTCCAGACGACGGCGCGGAGCATGCGGCCGCCGTCGAGGGGCAGGCCGGGCAGGAGGTTGAAGGCGGCGACGATCAGGTTGGAGATCATCAGGCCGGCCAGCAGGACGCCGGGGACCGTGCCGGGTTCGACGGGCTGCAGGGCGAGGTAGAAGAGGCCGGCGAGGACGAGGGAGAGCAGGGGGCCGACGAAGGCGAGCACGAATTCCCGGCCGGGGGTCTCGGCTTCCTTCTCGATCTCGGAGACGCCGCCGAAGAACTGGAGCTGGATGCGGCGGACCGGGAGCTTGAAGCGGAGGGCGGCGACGGTGTGGGCGAGTTCGTGTACGAGCACGGAGGCGTAGAAGGCGACCGCGAAGAAGAGGGAGACCAGATAGCGGGCCGCGCCGAGCTCGGGCAGTACACGCTCCAGTTGTCCGCCGAACACCCAGGTGATCAGGGCGGCGACCAGGAACCAGCTCGGGGCGACGTACACGGGCACACCGAACGGCCGCCCCATCAGCAGGCCGCCTCTGGGCTCCGGACGCTGCGGGGCGGGGCCCTTGTCGGGGCCGGTGCCGGTGTGGGCGAGGTGGCGGTGGGCGGGGGCGGGGTGAGGGGTGGGTGCCGGGTGGTCGTCGGCGGGGGGCGCCGGGTCGGGTTCGGCGTCGGCCGGGTCGGTTTCCGCGCGCTCCGCCGGGGGCGTCCGGGCCTCGGGCGGTTCGGTGGGCGCGTCGGGGCGTGTGGGGTCGGTGGTCGGGGCCGTACGGTCCGCTTGCTGTTCGGCCGTTTCGTCGGTGCCCGACCGCGGCTGCCCGCTCCCGCCGCTCTCGTCCACGGTGTCCCCTCGTTTTGAAGCGTCTCCCGCGCCTGCCGGGCGGAAGGGTCTCGGGTCGATGGTATGCGGCCGTCGGGATGCGTTCCGCCCCGGCACCCCCTCTGTTTCCCTTGCCGTGGCAGGGGTTGCGGCCGCGGGGTGCGTCACTGTCAGTGGTGGGCCGTATGGTCTGTGGGTATGGACACCAGCACCGAGGGCGCGGCGCAGGCCCCCAGCGGCGGCACGGCCGGGGCCCGGACGGATCCGTCGGTCATGGCCGAGCCTACGACGGCGACGGCAGTGACGGCAGCGACGGCCACGGCTGTCGCCACCGAGCCCGTCGTCATACCGCCGACCTCGCTCTCGCCCTCGCGTGCCGGCGACTTCATGCAGTGTCCCCTGCTGTACCGGTTCCGGGTGATCGACCGGCTGCCGGAGAAGCCCAGCGAGGCGGCGACCAGAGGCACCTTGGTGCATGCGGTCCTGGAGCGGCTCTTCGACGCCCCGGCGCAGGAGCGCACCGCGCCCCGGGCCAAGTCGCTGATCTCCGGCCAGTGGCAGCGGTTGCGCCGGACCAGGCCGGAGGTCGAGGAGCTGTTCGCCGACGACCCGGACGGGGAGCGGCTGGCGCGCTGGCTGGGTGAGGCGGAGCAGCTGGTGGAGCGCTGGTTCACGCTGGAGGATCCGAGCAGGCTGGAGCCGGCCGAGCGTGAGCTGTTCGTGGAGGCGGAGCTGGAGTCGGGGCTGCGGCTGCGCGGGATCATCGACCGGGTGGATGTGGCGCCGACCGGTGAGGTGCGGATCGTCGACTACAAGACGGGCAAGGCGCCCCGGCCCGAGTACGCCGAGGGTGCGCTGTTCCAGATGAAGTTCTACGCCCTGGTGGTCTGGCGGCTGAAGAAGGTTGTCCCGCGGCGGCTGCAGCTCGTCTATCTCGGCAGTGGTGACGTTCTGACGTACGATCCGGTCCTCGCCGATCTGGAGCGGGTGGAGCGCAAGCTGCTGGCGCTGTGGGAGGCGATCCGGCGGGCCACCGAGACGGGCGACTGGCGGCCGCGGCCGACGAAGCTGTGCGGCTGGTGCGATCACCAGGCGGTGTGCCCGGAGTTCGGCGGCACTCCCCCGCCGTATCCGCTGCCCGTGAGGGGGGTCGGGTCGGAGGATTCGGAGCAGGGCAGAATGGGGCCGGACTAGCGAAGGAGACTTACGTGGCCATCCGTGTCCTACTGGTCGACGACCAGCCGCTGCTGCGTACGGGCTTCCGGATGATCCTGGAGGCCGAGCAGGACATCGCGGTCGTCGGCGAGGCCGGAGACGGCCTCCAGGCACTCGACCAGGTGCGGGCTCTGCAGCCCGATGTGGTGCTGATGGACATCCGCATGCCGCGGATGGACGGCGTGGAGGCGACCCGGCAGATCACCGGCCCGGGGCGGGACGGCCCGGCGAAGGTGCTGGTGCTGACCACGTTCGACCTCGACGAGTATGTGGTGGAGGCTCTCAAGGCGGGCGCCAGCGGTTTCCTCCTGAAGGACGCCCCCGCAGGCGAACTGGTGCAGGCGATCCGGGTCGTGGCGGCCGGCGAGGCGATGCTCGCGCCGAGCGTCACACGGCGGCTCCTCGACAAGTACGCCACGCATCTGCCGTCCGGCGACGAACCCGTCCCCGACACGCTGAACACCCTCACCGAGCGCGAGGTGGAGGTTCTGAAGCTGGTGGCGCGTGGACTGTCGAACGCGGAGATCGCCGCCGACCTGTTCGTCAGCGAGACCACGGTCAAGACGCATGTGGGCCATGTGCTGACCAAGCTGGGCCTGCGGGACCGGGTGCAGGCCGCGGTGTACGCCTACGAGAGCGGTCTGGTGCGCCCCGGCGCGCAGTGACCCCGTCTGCGGCCGTACGACGCCGAGGGCGCCCCCTTCCGAGGAAGCGGGCGCCCTGTCGTGTGTCGGCTGCTCAGCCCTTGCTGATCTCCCAGAACCGGAACACGGTCGAGGCGTCGAGGCAGTACTCCAGGCCGTAGACGGTCTCGCTGACCACCGCGTACTGCTTGGCCTGCCAGACCGGCAGGACGGGGAGTTCCTCGGCGACGATGTTCTGCAGCTCCCCGAACGCCTCGTCGGTTCCCGCGCGGTCGCTCTCGGCGGCGGTGCTGGGGATGAGGGTGCCGGTGATCTCGCTGTTGGTGTAGTTGTTGCCCAGGACGTTGCCCTCGCCGAAGAACGGGGCGGTGAAGTTGTCGGCGTCCGGGTAGTCGGGCACCCAGCCCTTGACGTACACGCCGTACTTGCCGTCGGCGATGTCCTTCTCGTACTGGTCGAAGGCGACGGACTGCACGTCGGCGGTGAACAGGCCGCTGGCGTTGAGCTGCTGTGCGATCGCCGCCAACTCCTGGTCGGTGGCGGGGCCGTAGCGGGAGGGGGTCGACCAGAGGGTGAGCTTGACCTTGCCGGTGATGCCTTCGGCGCGCAGCGCGGCCGCGGCCTTCGCCTTGGAGGGGCGGGCGCCGTAGGTGTCGAAGAAGGCCGTGTTGTGGCCTGCGATACCGGCCGGGATGATCGAGTACAGCGGGGTCGCGGTGCCCTGGTAGACGTCCGCGATGAGGGCCTCGCGGTCGATCAGGTGGGCGATGGCCTTGCGGACGCCGGGCTGTCCGGCTACGGGGTCGTCCATGTTGAAGACCAGGTGCTGGACCTCGGCGCTGCTGCCCTCGACGACCTTGACCCCGGCGTCGTCGTCGGCGTTCTCGATGTCGGCGATGTCGCCGGCGCTCAGGCCTCGGTAGGCGATGTCGATCTTGTTGTCGAGGAGCGCCTCCTTCAGGGCGCTCTGGTCGCCGTGGAAGAACTTCAGGGTGACGCCGCTGTTCTGGACCTCGGCGGTGCCCTTGTAGTTCTCGTTGACCGAGAACACGGCCTCGTCGTCGCTGAACGAGTCGAGCTTGTACGGGCCGGAGCCGACCGCCTCGCCGTCCTTGCGCAGCCCGTTCGCGTCGTACTCCCGGTGGTTGACGATGGAGCCGGCACCGGAGGCGATCTTGCTGGGGAAGGTGGCGTCGGCGACCTTCAGGATGAACACGACGGTCTTCTCGTCCGGCGTCCGGACCGAGTCGAGCATGGGGAACATGACGGCCGGACCGGCCTCGTCGTTGATCTTCAGCAGGCGGTCGAAGGAGAACTTGACGTCCTTCGAGGTGAGCGGGTCACCGTTGCTGAACTTCAGACCGTCCTTCAGCGTGCACTTGTAGACCTTGGTCGAGGTGTCCGTGAAGGTGCACCCCCGGGCCGCCTCCGGCTGCGGTTCGGTGCCGCCCTTGGGGAAGCTCAGCAGGGACTGGAAGACGTTGTTGAACAACAGCCACGAGCCGGGGTCGTAGCCGGACGCGGGGTCCGTGGAAAGGATGTCGTCGGACATTCCCATGACCACGTTGGAGCCGTTCTCCCCGGAGTCGCCGGTCTCGGATCCGCATCCGGTCAGCAGACCGGAGGCCAGCCCGGCCACGATCGGCAGAACCGGCCACTGGTTGCGCATGTTCACTGCGTGTGCCTTACGTCGTTCTCGAAGGTCCCGGGCCGCCGTCCAGGACCCGGGCGCGGAAAGGGGGTGGGTCAGCCGCTCACACCGCGGCCGAGCTCCCACAGCTGGAGGGTCGAGGAGGAGTTGAGAGCGTACGCGACGCCCGTGACGTCGTCGCGCGCGGCCACGTACTGCTTGCCCTGCCACAGCGGCAGCATGGGTACGTCCTCGGCCACGATGTCCTGGATCCGGTTGAGGCTGTCGGCGGCACCCAGCCGGTCGGCCGCACGTCGGGACTCCGGGATCAGGGAGTTGCGGATCTCGCTGTTGGCGTACGGCGACTTGAGGAAGTTGTCCTTGTCGAGGAACGGGGCGACGAAGCTGTCGGCGTCGGGGAAGTCGGGGAACCAGCCCATGCCGAACACGTCGTACTCGCCGTTGCGTTCGGCGGGTACGAAGGTGTCCCAGGGCGTGCCCTCGATGCTGACGTCGAACAGGCCGCTGTCGTTGAGCTGCTGCTGCAGCTGTTCGAACTCCTTCTTCGTGGCGGCGCCGTAGTGGTCGGTCGTGTAGTGCAGCGTCAGCTTGACCGGGGTGGTGATGTCGGCGGCGGTCAGCAGGGCCTTGGCCTTGGTGACGCTCGGGTCGCCGTACTTGTTGAAGAACGCGTTGGAATGGCCGGTGATCGAGGCCGGGACCAGTGAGTACAGCGGTTCGGCCTGGGAGCCGTAGACCTTGGAGATCAGTTCGCTGCGGTTCACGATCTGAGCCATGGCCTGCCGTACGGCCTTGTCCTTCACCGTCGGGGCGTCGGTGTTGAAGGCCAGGTAGCGGATCTCCAGGCCAGGCATCTCCACGAGGTCGACGTCGCCGTCGGAGGCGGCGGAGAGCTTGTCGATCTGCTCGGGCGTCATGGAGCGCGTCATCATGTCGATGTCGCCCTTGTCGAGGGCGTCGCCCATGGCCTCGGCGTCCTTGTAGGAGACCATGTCGACCTCCTCGTTGTTCACCGTCAACGCCCCCTTGTAGTGGGGGTTCTTGGTGAACACGGCCCGGACGAGTTCGTCGTTCTTCTCCTCGGCCTCAAGGGTGTACGGGCCGGAGCCGTCGATCTGGAAGCCCTCGCGCAGCTTGTTCTTCTCGTAGTTGTCGGGGTTGACGATGCCCGCGACCGGGGTCGACAGCTTGTACGGGAAGGTGGCGTCCGCGGTCTTGAGGTGGAAGATGACTTCGTTGTCGCCCTGCGTCTCGACGGTGTCGACGGTGGACAGCAGCGCGAAGACGCCACTGTCCGCCTTGATGGCGCGGGCCCGGTCGATGGAGAACTTCACGTCGGCCGCGGTGATGGGGTCGCCGTTGGAGAACTTCAGGTCCGCGCGCAGCTTGCAGGCGTAGCGCTCGTTGCCGGTGTCGGTGAAGCCGCAGCTCTGGGCGGCCTCGGGGACGGGTTCGCCGTCGCCGCGCGGCTGGACCATCAGCGTCTGCACGGTCTGCCGCAGCACGTTCCAGGTGCCGACGTCGTAGGCGTACGCCGGATCGAGGGGCGCGGGGGCGTCCTTGGTGGCGATGAACCGGTCCGTGGTGCCGACGCCAATCGCATCGCCGTCGCTCCCGCTGTCCGACCCGCCGCAGGCGGCGAGCGCGGGCGCAAGCAGGCCGACCACAGCCGGCAGCACCAAAGTCTTGCGGTTCATGCTCGAGTTTCTCCAGAGCTGTCAAGTCCGTGTATCCGGCATGCAGGGGTGGCGCAGCGGATCACGGGAGCGGGGGCGAGGTTCTCGCGACGAGATTAATGCGCACCCGCTCCGGGGTTCGCAGCGACGGGAGTTGAGCGCCCATCACGCTGCGAAACCGGGCGCGGACACACTGAAAACCCGACAGTGGAAGGATTAGTGCAGCGTTCCATGAATCGGGACACAAGGGCGGGGTGACCGCCCTGTATTGGGGCCGTAAGACACACGGGCAAGCCCCTGTCGACCCCTCAAGAAGTGACGAACATCACACTTTCGCACAGGGTTCAACAGGACCGGAATTCAGCCATCCGGAGCTCGAATTCTTTCGCAAGTGCACCCGGTGAATTACTGTTCCGCCGAAGCGGTACGGTGGGTGAACGCCTAGCGCATTTCCGTCATCAGGCCGCGCAGAAATGCCAGGTCCACCTGTTCGAGAGAGTCCACCACGGTACGCCGGGCAGCCGGGGCGATCGGGGCCACCGACGGTACGGCCACCACCTGACAGCCCGCGGCCTCGGCGGCCGCCACACCGGTCGCGGTGTCCTCGACGACCGCGCATCTGGCCGGTTCCGCACCGAGTCCCGCGGCGGCGAGCAGATACGGGTCGGGGTGCGGCTTGGTGCGCGCCACCTCGTCCCCGGCCACGGTCAGGGCGAAGTACTGGGGGCCGATCAAGCCCAGCACCCGGTCGATGATGCGCCGGTGCGAGGCCGAGACCAGCGCCGTCGGGATCTCGTGCGCGGCCAGTTCGGCCAGCAGCCGGGCGGCGCCCGGCATCAGCGGCAGGGCACGGTCGATACGGTCCTCGAACCCCTGGTTGAGCAGGACGGTGAGCTCGGCGAGGGTGATGTCGGCGCCGGTGGCCTCGATCAGGAACCCCGCGCTGCGGGTCATGGGACCGCCGACCACGACATGGCGCCAGGAATCGTCGAGGGTGTGACCGAGGCCTGCGAAGACCTCGACCTCGACGTCCCACCAGAAGCCCTCGGTGTCCACCAGAGTGCCGTCCATGTCGAGGAGCACGGCCTGCAGGGCGGAGCCCTCCGCCGTACGGGTGCCGAGTGCGGGGACCGTCGTCGTCATCCGGTGGTACCTCCTGAGGGACTAGCAGGCCGGTTCCCTGACGGGAACCGGCCTGCTGTGGACCGACCAGTGTACGACGTATCCGATCAGCGTGCGTTGAAGTACTTCGCCTCGGGGTGGTGGATCACGATGGCGTCCGTGGACTGCTCGGGGTGCAGCTGGAACTCCTCGGACAGCCGGACCCCGATCCGCTCCGGCTCGAGCAGGTCGGCGATCTTCGCCCGGTCCTCCAGGTCCGGGCAGGCGCCGTAGCCGAGGGAGAAACGCGCTCCCCGGTACTTCAGCGCGAACATGTCCTCCATGTCTGCCGGGTCCTCCCCGGCGAAGCCCAGCTCGGCCCGCACGCGCGCGTGCCAGTACTCGGCGAGGGCCTCGGCCAACTGCACGGACAGACCGTGGAGTTCGAGGTAGTCGCGGTAGGAGTCGGACTCGAACAGCCGGGCCGTCTCCTCCCCGATCCGCGAGCCCACCGTGACGACCTGGAGCCCGACCACATCCGTCTCGCCGGCCTCTTCCGGGCGGAAGAAGTCGGCCAGGCACAGCCGGCGGCCGCGGCGCTGACGCGGGAAGGTGAACCGGGTGCGCTCGTTGCCCGCGTCGTCCAGGAGGATCAGGTCGTCGTCCTTGGACACGCACGGGAAGTAGCCGTACACCACGGCCGCCTCGAGCAGGTTCTCGGTCTGGAGGCGGTCCAGCAGGCCGCGCAGCCGGGGCCGGCCCTCGCTCTCGACGAGTTCCTCGTAGGAGGGGCCCTCGCCGGTGCGGGCCTGCTTCAGTCCCCACTGGCCCTTGAACAGGGCGCCCTCGTCCAGCCAGGACGCGTACTCCTTGAGCTGGATGCCCTTGACGACGCGGGTGCCCCAGAACGGCGGCGTCGGGACGGGGTTGTCGGTGGCGACGTCGGAGCGGACGTGCCCCTCCTCCGGACGCTCCTCGACGACAGCGGTGGCGGTGGGCCGCACCCGGCGCTGCCTGAGCTCCGGCAGCTTCGCGCCGGGCACGCCCCGCTTGACGCCGATCAGGGCGTCCATCAGGCGCAGGCCCTCGAAGGCGTCCCGGGCGTAGCGGACCTCGCCCTCGTAGATCTCGTGCAGGTCCTGCTCGACGTAGGCGCGGGTGAGGGCGGCGCCGCCGAGGATGACCGGGTAGTCGGCGGCCAGGCCCCGGGCGTTGAGCTCCTCCAGGTTCTCCTTCATGATCACCGTGGACTTCACCAGCAGCCCGGACATGCCGATGACATCGGCCCGGTGCTCCTGGGCGGCGTCCAGGATCGCCGAGACCGGCTGTTTGATGCCCAGGTTGACCACGTTGTAGCCGTTGTTGGACAGGATGATGTCGACCAGGTTCTTGCCGATGTCGTGCACGTCGCCGCGCACGGTGGCCAGCACGATGGTGCCCTTGCCGTCCGCGTCGGTCTTCTCCATGTGCGGCTCGAGATGGGCGACGGCGGCCTTCATCACCTCGGCGGACTGCAGCACGAACGGCAACTGCATCTGCCCGGACCCGAACAGCTCCCCGACCACCTTCATGCCGTCCAGCAGGGTGTCGTTGACGATGTCCAGGGCGGGCCGGTCCTGCAGGGCCTCGGTGAGGTCGGCCTCCAGGCCGTTGCGCTCGCCGTCGATGATGCGCCGCTTCAGGCGCTCCTCCAGCGGCAGCGCGGCCAGTTCCTCCGCCTTGCCCGCCTTCAGCGACTTGGCAGTGGCGCCCTCGAACAGTGCCATCAGCTTCTGCAGCGGGTCGTAGCCGTCACGGCGGCGGTCGTAGATCAGGTCGAGGGCGGTGGTGACCTGCTCGTCGTCGAAGCGGGCGATCGGCAGGATCTTCGACGCGTGCACGATCGCCGAGTCCAGGCCCGCCTTGACGCACTCGTCGAGGAAGACGGAGTTGAGCAGGATCCGGGCGGCCGGGTTCAGGCCGAAGGAGATGTTCGACAGGCCGAGGGTGGTCTGCACATCGGGGTGACGGCGCTTCAGCTCGCGGATCGCCTCGATGGTGGCGATGCCGTCGCCCCGGGACTCCTCCTGCCCGGTGCAGATCGTGAAGGTCAGACAGTCGATGAGGATGTCCGACTCGTGGATGCCCCAGTTGCCGGTCAGATCGGCGATCAGACGCTCGGCGATCTCGACCTTCTTCTCAGCCGTACGGGCCTGGCCCTCCTCGTCGATGGTCAGGGCGATCAGCGCGGCGCCGTGCTCCCGGGCCAGCTCCGTGACCTTCGCGAACCGCGACTCGGGCCCGTCACCGTCCTCGTAGTTGACCGAGTTGATGACCGCCCGGCCACCCAGCTTCTCCAGGCCCGCCCGGATCACGTCGACCTCGGTGGAGTCCAGCACGATCGGCAGCGTCGAGGCGGTCGCGAACCGGCCGGCCAGTTCCTCCATGTCGGCGACGCCGTCCCGGCCGACGTAGTCCACGCACAGGTCGAGCATGTGCGCGCCCTCACGGATCTGCTCCCGGGCCATCTCCACACAGTCGTCCCAGCGGCCCTCCAGCATCGCCTCACGGAACTTCTTGGACCCGTTGGCGTTCGTCCGCTCACCGATCGCCAGATACGAGGTGTCCTGACGGAACGGCACCGACTGGTACAGGGACGCGGCGCCCGGCTCCGGACGCGGACTGCGCTCGCTCGGCGTGGTCTCCCGGACCCGCTCCACGACCTGCCGCAGATGCTCCGGTGTCGTACCGCAGCAGCCGCCCACCAACGACAGCCCGTAGTCCCGGACGAAGTTCTCCTGCGCATCGGCAAGTTCCGGCGCGGTGAGCGGGTAGTGGGCGCCCTCGGCCGTCAGCACGGGCAGGCCGGCGTTCGGCATGCAGGACAGCGGGATGCGGGAGTGGCGGGCCAGGAAGCGCAGGTGCTCGCTCATCTCGGCCGGGCCGGTCGCGCAGTTCAGGCCGATCATGTCGATGCCGAGCGGCTCCAGGGCGGTGAGCGCCGCGCCGATCTCGGAGCCGAGCAGCATGGTGCCGGTGGTCTCGACGGTGACCGAGACGATCAGCGGTACGTCGTAGCCGGCCGTCCGCATCGCCCGGCGGGCGGCGACGACCGAGGCCTTGGTCTGGAGCAGGTCCTGCGTGGTCTCCACGAGCAGCGCGTCCGCACCGCCCGCGAGGAGGCCCTCGGCGTTCTGCTGGTAGGCGTCGCGGATCGCGGCGAAGGTGGTGTGGCCGAGGGTGGGCAGCTTGGTGCCGGGGCCCATCGAGCCGAGCACCCAGCGCTGCTGCCCGGTGCGCTGCGCGAACTCGTCGGCGGTCTCACGGGCGATCCGGGCACCTGCCTCGGACAGCTCGTGGATGCGGTCGGCGATGTCGTACTCGCCGAGAGCGCTGAGGTTCGCGCCGAAGGTGTTGGTCTCCACACAGTCCACGCCGGCGGCGAAGTACTCGGCATGCACCGAGCGCACGATGTCCGGGCGGGTGACGTTCAGGACCTCGTTGCAGCCCTCGAGGTGCTGGAAGTCCTCGAGGGTGGGTTCCTGGGCCTGGAGCATGGTGCCCATCGCCCCGTCGGCCACCACCACTCGGGTGGCGAGCGCCTCGCGCAGGGCGGACACGCGGGTCCGGCTGTCGGTGGAACTGTCGGTGGAAGGGGTCTGCGGCAACGAGGCCATGTATGGGCTCCCTGGAGTGCGACGGCTGTCGGCTTTGCGCTTGCTGTCCAGAGCCCGGGCGGGCTTCCGGACGAGGGCGCACGCCGCCAGGGTAGCCGGGACCCGGGGCCTATGGTCAGGGGCGTCCACGAGACGGACCACGATGGCGGCCGGGTCACCGCCGGTGAACGTGTGACGCAACAACTGCCGACCGACCATTGGCGGCAGATCGGCATCGACAGGTAGTGTTCGGCATTGCCGAACAGTGGACATAGTCGAACATCGGCGAACAGCGAGGCGGACGTCGGAGCTCGACGGTCGCACAGGGGACGGAGGCAGAACGGCGATGGCACGGAACATCCAGTCGCTCGAACGGGCGGCCGCGATGCTGCGCCTGCTCGCGGGCGGCGAGCGGCGGCTGGGTCTGTCCGACATCGCCTCGGCCCTCGGTCTCGCCAAGGGCACGGCCCACGGCATCCTGCGCACCCTCCAGCAGGAGGGCTTCGTCGAGCAGGACGACGCCTCCGGGCGCTACCAGCTGGGCGCCGAGCTGCTGCGTCTGGGCACCACGTACCTGGACGTGCACGAGCTGCGCGCGCGGGCCCTGGTGTGGACGGACGACCTGGCCCGCTCCAGCGGAGAGAGCGTCTACCTGGGAGTGCTGCACCAGCAGGGCGTACTGATCGTGCATCACGTCTTCCGGCCCGACGACAGCCGGCAGGTGCTGGAGATCGGGGCCATGCAGCCGCTGCACTCCACTGCCCTGGGCAAGGTCCTGTCGGCGTACGACCCGGTCGCGCACAGCGAGGCACTGGAGAGCGACCGCAAGGCGTTCACCGACCGCACCGTGTGCGAACTGGACGACTTCGAGCACATTCTCGACATCACGCGCGCGCGTGGCTACGCGGCGGACGTCGAGGAGACCTGGGAGGGCGTCGCCTCCGTCGCCGCGCCCATCCACGACCGGCGGCGCATGCCGGTCGGCGCGGTCGGCATCACGGGTGCCGTGGAGCGGCTGCGCCCGGACGGCGAGCTGCGCCCCGAGCTGATCGCGGCGGTACGGGACTGTGCCCGCGCGGTGTCGCGGGACCTGGGCGCCGGGCGGTTCTGACACACATCCGAGCAAACCGGGGCGTCAGTACGGCGTTCCGGCTTTCGGCCTACCCTAAAAACGGACACATAGGGCAGATTTCAACACATCCGCCCCAGAGGTCGACAGCTCACAGCGATCAATAACGATCGCGTTTTCGACAACAGAACTCTTGACGTGCGCGTAACGCCGAAGCAAGACTCCCGTCCATCGGTCGGCATTGTCGAACACCTAACGGCAATACGCGCTAGAGTGTGACAACGCCAAGGGCTGGTATCGCCCTCATTGCGAGGGCTCGCGGACCCCGGAAGGGACTCGGGGTTCGGCTTCCCCTGGACGAAGGACAAAGGAGTCGCGGGTGTCCAGCTCCGACATCTTCATCGGCGAGACCATCGGTACCGCCATACTCATCCTGCTCGGCGGTGGCGTCGTTGCCGCCGTCGTTCTCAAGGCCTCCAAGGCCCGCAACGCCGGCTGGCTCGCGATCACCTTCGGGTGGGGTTTCGCCGTGCTGACGGCCGTCTACATCTCGGCGCCGCTGTCCGGCGCCCACCTCAACCCGGCGGTCACACTCGGTATCGCGATCAAGGACAGCGACTGGAGCAACCTCCCGGTCTACTGGGGCGGACAGCTGCTCGGCGCCATGATCGGCGCGACGCTGGTCTGGCTCGCCTACTACGGCCAGTTCCACGCGCACCTCACCGACAAGGAGATCGTCGGCAGTCCGGACGCGGAGACCACGCAGGCCAAGGCCGTCGAGGCGCGGGAGAAGGGCGCAGGACCGGTCCTGGGCGTCTTCTCCACCGGCCCCGAGATCCGGAACGCGGTGATGAACCTCACGACGGAGATCATCGGCACGTTCGTGCTGGTCCTCGCCGTCCTCACGCAAGGTCTCAACGACAACGGCAAGGGCCTCGGCGCCGTCGGCGGTCTGATGGTCGCCCTCGTCGTGGTCGGCATCGGCCTCTCCCTCGGCGGCCCGACCGGCTACGCCATCAACCCGGCCCGCGACCTCGGTCCGCGTATCGTGCACGCCCTTCTGCCCCTGCCCAACAAGGGCGGTTCCGACTGGTCCTACGCATGGGTCCCGGTGGTCGGTCCGCTGATCGGTGCCGCCATCGCGGCAGGCATCTACAACGTCGCCTTTGCTTAGAACCGGGTCCGTCCGCTCTCGCAGCCGCAAGCATGACGCCGTAACCCGAGCCCCAGCCCCAAGGACTTCCAGGAGCACACAGTGACCGACGCACACACCGCCGGCCCGTTCATCGCCGCCATCGACCAGGGGACCACCTCGTCCCGCTGCATCGTCTTCGACCGCGACGGCCGGATCGTCTCCGTCGACCAGAAGGAGCACGAGCAGATCTTCCCGAAGCCGGGCTGGGTCGAGCACAACGCAACCGAGATCTGGACCAACGTCCAGGAGGTCGTCGCCGGCGCCGTCGAGAAGGCCGGCATCACCCGCGACGACATCAAGGCCATCGGCATCACCAACCAGCGCGAGACCACCGTGCTGTGGGACAAGAACACCGGTGAGCCCGTCCACAACGCCATCGTCTGGCAGGACACCCGCACCGACGCCCTGTGCCGGGAACTCGGCCGCAACGTCGGCCAGGACCGCTTCCGCCGGGAGACCGGCCTTCCCCTCGCGTCCTACTTCGCCGGCCCCAAGGCCCGCTGGCTGCTCGACAACGTCGAGGGCCTGCGTGAGCGTGCCGAAGCCGGTGACATCCTCTTCGGCACCATGGACACCTGGGTCATCTGGAACCTGACCGGCGGTGTCAACGGCGGCCACCACGTCACCGACGTCACCAACGCCTCCCGCACCCTTCTCATGAACCTGCACACCATGCAGTGGGACGAGAAGATCTGCGAGTCGATCGGCGTACCGCTGCAGATCCTCCCCGAGATCCGCTCCTCCGCCGAGGTCTACGGCGAGATCACCGGCGGCAAGCTGGGCGACCTGCTCGGCGGCATCCCGGTCGCCTCCGCGCTCGGCGACCAGCAGGCGGCCCTGTTCGGCCAGACCTGCTTCTCCGAGGGCGAGACCAAGTCGACGTACGGCACCGGCACCTTCATGGTGATGAACACCGGCGACAAGATCATCAACTCCTACAGCGGGCTGCTGACCACCGTCGGCTACCAGATCGGCGGCGAGCAGCCGGTCTACGCCCTGGAGGGCTCGATCGCCGTCACCGGTGCGCTGGTGCAGTGGATGCGCGACCAGATGGGCCTGATCTCCACCGCCGCCGAGATCGAGACGCTCGCGCTGTCGGTCGAGGACAACGGCGGCGCCTACTTCGTGCCGGCCTTCTCCGGTCTGTTCGCCCCGTACTGGCGCTCCGACGCCCGCGGTGTGATCGCCGGCCTGACCCGGTACGTCACCAAGGCGCACCTCGCGCGCGCCGTCCTGGAGGCCACCGCCTGGCAGACGCGGGAGATCGCCGACGCCATGACCAAGGACTCCGGCGTCGAGCTGACGGCCCTCAAGGTCGACGGCGGCATGACCTCCAACAACCTGCTGATGCAGACGCTCGCCGACTTCGTGGACGCCCCCGTGGTGCGCCCGATGGTCGCCGAGACCACCTGCCTCGGCGCCGCCTATGCCGCCGGTCTCGCCGTCGGCTTCTGGAACAGCACCGACGACCTGCGTGCCAACTGGCGCCGGGCCGCCGAGTGGACCCCCCGCATGGACGCGGAGATCCGCGACCGTGAGTACAAGAGCTGGCTCAAGGCCGTCGAACGGACCATGGGCTGGCTCGACGAGGACGAGAGCTGACGAGAGCTCGGAAGAGCTCCACCTAGCTGACGAGGAGCAACAACCCACCATGACCAGCCAGTCCACCCTGCAGTCCGTGCCTGCCCTGGGGACACGTCCGGCCTCCGGCTCCAACCCGAGCCGCGCCGAGACCCGGGAGCAGCTCTCCAAGGCGTCGTACGACCTTCTCGTGATCGGCGGCGGCATCCTGGGCATCTCCACCGCCTGGCATGCCGCGCAGTCCGGGCTCAGGGTGGCCCTGGTCGACGCCGGCGACTTCGCCGGTGCCACCTCCTCCGCCTCCTCCAAGCTGCTCCACGGCGGTCTGCGCTACCTGCAGACCGGCGCGGTGAAGCTGGTGGCGGAGAACCACTTCGAGCGCCGTGCGGTCTCCCGCCAGGTGGCCCCCCACCTGGCGAACCCGCTCACCTTCTACCTCCCCGTGTACAAGGGCGGCCCGCACGGCGCCGCGAAGCTGGGGGCCGGTGTCTTCGCCTACTCGATGCTGTCGGCCTTCGGCGACGGCGTCGGGCACCTGCTCTCCCCCGCCAAGGCCCAGGCGGACGTGCCCGAGCTGCGCACCGAGAACCTCAAGGCCGTGGCCGTGTACGGCGACGACCAGATGAACGACGCGCGGATGGCCCTGATGACGGTCCGCGCGGCCGTCGAGTCGGGCGCGGTCGTCCTCAACCACGCCGAGGTGACCGGACTGCGCTTCACCAACGGCCGGGTGACCGGCGCCGAGCTCAAGGACCGCCTGTCCGGTGACGAGTTCGGGGTGAGCGCCCGCCTTGTACTGAACGCGACCGGCCCGTGGGTCGACCACCTGCGCCGTATGGAGGACCCGAATGCCGCCCCGTCGATCCGCCTGTCGAAGGGCGCGCATCTGGTCCTGAAGCGCACCTCCCCCTGGAAGGCCGCGCTCGCCACCCCGATCGACAAGTACCGCATCACCTTCGCCCTCCCCTGGGAGGACATGCTGCTGCTCGGCACGACCGACGAGGTGTACGAGGGCGACCCGGCCGATGTCTCGGTCAACGACAAGGACATAGCCCAGATCCTGGACGAGGCCGCGTTCTCCATCCGCGACCAGCAACTCGACCGTGACCTGATCACCTACGCCTTCGCGGGGCTGCGGGTGCTGCCGGGCGGCCCCGGCGACACCGCGAAGGCCAAGCGCGAGACGGTGGTCACCGAGGGCCGCGGCGGGATGCTGTCCGTGGCGGGCGGCAAGTGGACGACCTTCCGCCACATCGGTCGGACGATCATGAAGAAGCTGGAGACGCTGCCGGGCCGCCCGCTGGGCGAGGACTTCGAGCCGATCTCCACGCTGCCGAAGAAACTGCCGCTGCCGGGTGTCGCCAACCCCCGCGCGGTCGCTCACCGGCTGCTGGTCGACCGTCCGGCGCCCGGCCCGCGCATGGCGGCCGACACCGCCAGGCACCTGGCCACGCACTACGGTTCGCTGGCCTTCGACATCGCCCGGCTCGCCAACGAGAACCCGGAGCTGGCCGAGCGGGTCCACCCCGACGCCCCGGAGATCTGGGCGCAGGTCGTCTGGGCCCGCGACCACGAGTGGGCCGAGACGCAGGACGACGTGCTGCGCCGCCGTACGACACTGACGATCCGCGGCCTGGCCACGGACGAAGTCCGTACGAAGGTCCAGGACCTGCTCGACAAGAAGTAACGCCCGCACGGCGAAGGGGGCGGCTCCACGCCGACGGAGCCGCCCCTTTCCCCGTCGGTCGGCGGGCGGCACCCCCCATAATGTGCTGAGACATCGGAGGTCTGAGCTACAGGGAGGCCGGTCATGGCAGTGACTGACGAGGCGATCGAGAAGATCAAGGACATGATCGTCTCCGGTGCGCTGCGTCCCGGTGACCGGCTGCCCAAGGAGAGCGAACTCGCCGCCGGCCTGGGGCTGTCCCGCAACTCCCTGCGCGAGGCGGTACGCGCGCTGTCGCTGATCCGGATCCTGGACGTGCGGCAGGGCGACGGGACGTATGTGACGAGCCTGGATCCGCAACTGCTCCTGGAAGCCATGAGCTTCGTCGTCGACTTCCACCGCGACGACACCGTGCTGGAGTTCCTGGCCGTGCGCCGCATCCTGGAGCCGGCCGCCACGGCGATGGCGGCCGGCCGCATCGGCGAGCAGGAAGTCGACGCCCTGGCGGCCCAGTTGGACGCCCTGGGCGACGATCCCTCGGTGGAGAAGCTCGTCGCCTGCGACCTGGAGTTCCACCGGAGCATCGTGCAGGCCTCCGGCAACTCGGTGCTGTGTTCCCTGCTCGAGGGCCTGTCCGGGCCGACCACCCGGGCCCGGATCTGGCGCGGCCTGACCCAGCAGGACGCGGTCAGCCGCACCCTGCACGAGCACCGTGCCATCCTCGCCGCCCTGCGCGACGGCGACGCGGAGGCGGCCCGCTCCTGGGCCACGGTGCATATCGCGAGCGTGGAGCAGTGGCTGCGCAGCACCCTGTGAGCCAGGCCCGTGGGCCGGCGACAGCTCGGATGAATCGTGGGGTGTTCCGGGGTGGCGAACGGGGCAGTGATCCGTTCACTCCCCCGTGCAAGGGGGCTGCGGGCGCCCCTGCCGCACGCCGTAAGGTTGGGTCGTTAGGCGAGGGCACGTCGGAAGGAGGCACTGGGTGATCGAGCTCGAGGGGGTTCCCGAGCTGATCGACCCGGTCATGGTGGCCGCGTTCGAGGGCTGGAACGATGCCGGCGACGCCGCCTCCACCGCGGTCGCGCATCTCGAGAGGGAGTGGAAGGGCGAGGTCTTCGCGGCGCTGGACGCGGAGGACTACTACGACTTCCAGGTGAACCGGCCCACGGTGTGGATGGACGCCGGCGTCCGCAAGATCACCTGGCCGACGACCAGGTTGTCGGTGGTCCGGGTCGGCGGTGACAAGCCGCGTGACCTGGTGCTGGTGCGCGGTATCGAACCGTCCATGCGCTGGCGCTCGTTCTGCAACGAGCTGCTCGGCTTCGCGCACGAGCTGGGCGTGGAGCTGGTGGTGATCCTGGGCGCCCTGCTCGGCGACACCCCGCACACCCGTCCGGTCCCGATCAGCGGGACCACGTCCGACGCGGACCTGGCCCGCCGGATGGACCTGGAGGAGACCAAGTACGAGGGCCCCACGGGCATCGTCGGCGTCCTCCAGGAGGCCTGCACGCATGCGGGTGTACCGGCGGTGTCGCTGTGGGCGGCGGTGCCGCACTACGTGTCGCAGCCGCCCAACCCGAAGGCGACGCTGGCCCTCCTCAACCGCCTGGAGGACCTGATCGGCGTGCACATCCCGCTGGGCGAGCTGCCCGAGGACGCGCGCGCCTGGCAGGTGGGGGTGGACCAGCTGGCCGCCGAGGACAGCGAGGTCGCGGAGTACGTCCAGACGCTGGAGGAGGCGCGGGACACCGCCGAGCTGCCGGAGGCGTCGGGCGAGGCGATCGCCCGCGAGTTCGAGCGGTACCTGCGGCGCCGGGACGGCGGCACCCCGCCCGGCGGACACGCCACGGCGGACGGCGGGGACAGCCCGCCGTATCTGCGGGACAACCCGGGCGGCCGGACCCGGCCGCCGAAGCCGGGCAACGACGACGAGGATTCGCCCGAGGAGTGAGGACGCAGCGCGAATGGGCCGCTTCCCCCGTGAGGAGGAAGCGGCCCATTGCGTCGACCGATGGCGCCGACCGGCGCCTTACAGGGCCACGCCCAGCAACGCATCCACCGCACGCGTCACCACACCGGGGGCGCCGGTGTCCGTGCCGCCCTGCTCGTGCTGCGCGGCGGCCCAGCGGTCGACCGCGGCGAGCGCGGACGGCGCGTCCAGGTCGTGGGCGAGGGCCTCGCGGATCTCCTCGACCAGCGCGTCGGCGCTCGGCCCGTCGGGGCGGGAGACAGCCGAACGCCAGTGGTCGAGCCGCGCCTGGGCATCCCGCAGCACCTGGTCGGTCCACTCCCAGTCGGCCCGGTAGTGGTGAGCGAGCAGCGCGAGCCGGATGGCGGCCGGGTCGACGCCGTCCCGGCGCAGCCGGGAGACGAAGACGAGGTTGCCCTTGGACTTGGACATCTTCTCGCCGTCGAGGGCGACCATGCCGGCGTGCACGTACGCCTTGGCCATGGGGAACTCGCCGGTCAGCACCTGGGCGTGCGAGGCGCCCATCTCGTGGTGCGGGAAGGCGAGATCGGAGCCGCCGCCCTGCACGTCGAAGCCCATCCCGAGGTGGTCGAGGGCGATCGCGACGCACTCGATGTGCCACCCGGGCCGGCCGCGGCCGAGCGAGCCGCCGTCCCAGCTGGGCTCGCCCTCACGGGCCGCCATCCACAGCATCGGGTCGACAGGGTTCTTCTTGCCCGGACGGTCCGGGTCGCCGCCCCGCTCGGCGGAGAGCAGCCGCATGGCGGCGGCGTCCAGGTTCGAGACGTTGCCGAAGTCGGGGTCGGACTCGACGGAGAAGTAGGTGTCCCCCTCGAGTTCGTAGGCGGCGCCCATGTCCCGCAGTCGCTCCACCAGCGGCACGATGCCGGATATCGCCTCGACCGCGCCTATGTAGTGCTGCGGCGGCAGCATCCGCAGGGCGGTCATGTCCTCGCGGAACAGCGCGGTCTCCCGTTCGGCGAGGGCGACCCAGTCGATACCGTCGCGATCCGCCCGCTGCAGGAGCGGATCGTCGACGTCGGTGACGTTCTGGACGTAGTGCACCTGCCGCTTGGTGTCGAGCCACACGCGTTGCACGAGGTCGAACGCGTTGTAGGTCGCCGCGTGACCCATGTGGGTCGCGTCGTACGGCGTGATGCCGCAGACGTAGATACGGGCGACGGGACCGGGGGCGAGGGTGACGAGGCCACCGGTCGCTGTGTCGTGGATCCGGAGGTCGCGGCCCTTGCCGGGCAGGGCGGGGACCTCAGAAGCGGGCCAGGCATGCATGTCTTGAGCCTAACCGGACTGGAGTTCCGTATACGAACCGGACCAGGCCGGATGGCCGGGAAGGCACTCTTGCGCGGTCCCGGCCCCGTGTGCAGACAGGCTCTACACGGGCGGCCACGGGATGGCCGGCCACTCCCCGTTCGGCTCGGGGTGCACTCCCGAAGCGAGGAGTACGTCCACCCGCGCGCGTGTGGCGTCGATTTCGGGGCCGGTGATCAGCGCGGCCAGCCGCTCGGCGAGCGCCCCGCCCGCCTTCAGCTCCTTGCGGAGCCGCTGGAGCACCTCGACGGCCTCCGCGGTGAGCGGCTCCCCCGCCCACCCCCACAGCAGCGTGCGCAGCTTGTTCTCGGCGTTGAAGGTGACCCCGTGGTCGATGCCGTACAGCCGCCCGTCGCCGGACGGCAGCAGGTGCCCGCCCTTGCGGTCCGCGTTGTTGATCACGGCGTCGAGCACGGCGAGCCGCCGCAGCCGCTCGTCGTCCGCGTGCACCAGCAGCGCGGTCTTCCCGTCCCCGACCTCGGCGAAGCCGATCGCCTTCCAGCCGGGCCCGGGCTCCTCGGCGTCGATGAGCGCGAGCAGCTCGCCGTCCGGCTGCGCCTCGATCCACAACTGGCACATGCCCTCGCCGTACGGCCCGTCGCGCAGCACGGTGGGCGGTACGAGCCCCCACCCGGTCGCCTCGGAGACCTCGTACGCGGCCACCTCGCGCTGGGCGAGGGTGCCGTCGGGGAAGTCCCACAGGGGCCGCTCTCCGGCGACGGGCTTGTAGACGCAGGCCGCCTCCCGCCCGTCGTGGGTCACCGTGCAGTACAGCGCCGCGTTGGAGGCGTCCCGGATACGTCCGCGCACGGTGAGCTCGCCGGCTGCGAGCAGCGCGGCGTCCGCTGCGCTGCTCGCAGTGGCTGCCGTCATGCTCCGCGGCGGTATCCGTTCTGGCGCGGACATACGTGTCCTTCCGGGTCGAGCGGCAGGCTGCACAGGGGGCACGGCGGCCGGCCGGCGTTGACGACGTCGAGGGCGCGCTTGGCGAAGGCGCGGGCCTGCGCGCCGGTGAGCCGGACCCGCAGCATCGGGGGACCGTTCTCCTCGTCCTGGAGCAGCCTTTCCTCCGCCTCGGCGAGGTCCTCCTCGGAGTCGGCGTCGAGCTCCACGAGGGCCTGCGCCTCGACGATCATGCGCTGCTCCTCGCCGTCCCAGGCGAGGGCCATGGTGCCGACCCGGAACTCCTCCTCGATGGGGGTGTCCAGGGGGCCGGTGTCGGTGATCTCGGTGGGCGCCACGGCCGGCACCGCCGCGCTGCCGCCGCTGCGGCGCACCACCTCGTCCAGCAGTTCGTCCATGCGCTCGGCGAGCGCGGCGACCTGGGTCTTCTCCAGGGCCACGCTGGTCACCCGGGATCCGGCCGTGGCCTGGAGGAAGAACGTACGGCGCCCGGGCAGTCCGACCGTACCGGCCACGAAGCGGTCCGGGGGGTCGTAGAGGAACACCTGACGGGACACGTCCTGTCTCCATTGATTCGTGGGTCGACATCGACATCGGGACCGACCGGCCGCCGTGCGGACGCTCGGCTGCGAACAAGTACGGCGCTACTGCGACCGCTTCACCCTACTGCGGCGGACGATCACGGTGCGCCCGCACCGCCCCCGACCGGTGCGTCCCCGCCCGGAGGTTCCTCGTGCGGCACCAGGGACGCGAAGTCACCCGTGTCCCCGAGGCGCACGAGAAACGGCCTGAGACGGGTGTAGCGGATCGCGGTGACGGAGCACGGTTCCACGGCAATCCGCTGGAACAGGTCGAGATGAAGTCCCAGTGCGTCCGCGACGAGGGACTTGATGATGTCGCCGTGCGAGCACATCAGGTACACGGCGTCGGGGCCGTGATCACGCTCCACGCGCGCGTTCCACTCGCGTACCGCCTCGGCGGCCCGGGTCGCCATCGACCGCATCGACTCGCCTGCGGGGAACGCGGCCGCCGACGGATGCGCCTGCACGACCTCCATCAGCGGCTCGTCCTTGAGCTCGGCGAGCTTGCGTCCGGACCAGTCGCCGTAGTGGCACTCCCCGATCCGCTCGTCGGTGTGGACGGGCAGCCCCGGGCGGGCGTCGAGCAGCGGCCGGATCGTCTCCTGGCAGCGTTGCAGCGGGCTGGTGACCACCTCGGCGATCGGCAGCTCGACGAGCCGTCCGGGCAGTGCGGCGGCCTGCGCGGCCCCGCGCTCGTCGAGAGCGACACCGGGCGTCCAGCCGGCGAGCACTCCCTCGGTGTTGGCGGTGGAACGTCCGTGCCGGACCAGGATCAACGTGGGCATGCGGCCCAGGGTAGGCGCACGCCGCCCGCCGCAGGGGCCCGGAGTCCCCGCGGGGGCGGCCAGGGCCGAGATCCCCACGGTGATCGTGGGGATCTACGGCAGCGTATCGGCGGTCGTCGGACTCATGGCCGCCCTGGAGGTGAGGCCCGGCCTGCTCCGGCGTCAGGCGAATTCGGGTGCCGCGGCCGCGGGGCCGCCGAGGGCGTTGCGGCGCTCCGGCATCTTCAGGGACACCATGCGCCGCCAGCCGCCGAGCCGCTCGTACCAGTACACGGCGTGGATGCCGAACGCGAGCACCGCAGCCTTCGGCTTCGACCAGCCGAGGATGCGGCCCATGTGGGCCATGACCGCGAGACTGACGTCGCGGTAGATCCGGATCTCCGCGAGCGCGCACTCACGCAGGGTCCGCTGGATGGCCCGGCCGTGCCCGGCGTACGCGAAGCGCAGCAGTTCCTCGTGGCAGTAGGCGAGGTGGTTGTCCTCGTCGTTGGAGATCATCCTGACCGCGCGGCCGAGGTCGGGGTGGTCGCCGAAGTACTTGCGCAGCATCTCCATCTCCTCGGAGGCGCGCTGTTCGGTGACCCGGCTGTGCGAGAGGTACATGACGATGTCCTGGACGGTGAGCGGCTCGTCGCGCTTGAGCTTGTCGTGGGCGAGGCCGATGCCGTTCTGCTCCAGAAGCATGGTGTAGTCGGTCTCGGACGGTACGGGGACGGGTTCGAGACCGCGCTTCTTCATCAGGGCGTTGAAGATCCGCCCGTGCTTGTCCTCGTCCGCACCGTGGCGGGTGATCTTGGGGGCGAGTTCGCGCTCACCGGCGGGGACGAGCGCGGCGATGCGGGCGTTCTCCCAGCCGCCCTGTGCCTCACCGCTGGCCGCGATGGAGCAGAACAGCCGGAAGGACTCGTCGTTGTCGAGGATCTCCTGGAACAGACTCTTGGCCGAAAGCATCTGTGGGCACCTCTCTGCAGGATTCCGCAAAGAACGAGTCAAAGGGGCGCGCCAGGGTGGTGCAACAGTTCTGTCGGACAACTCAGCCAAAAGAAGGACCGACGGGGTCGCGTCGGGTGCGTAACCGCGTGCGTGCCGGCGCGTTGTTCCCGCTGACGGCCGTGGCGGGGAAGACCCCCGAGCCCCCACCACGGCCGCTGAGCCTTATCCACGTGAGACTTGTCCACGCCTGCGACGAGGTGCGGTTACGCGAGCCCGGCCCGCTCCAGGGCCTTGGAACCGGCCCGCAGTGAGGCGAGCCGCTCGTCCAGGGTGAAGCCCGCGGGGGCCAGGCTGAGCGTGGTGACTCCCGCCTCGGCGTAGGCCTTCATCCGGTCGGCGATCCGGTCCACGGAGCCGAGCAGCGTGGTCTGGTCGATCAGCTCGTGCGGTACGGCGGCCGCGGCGCCCTGCTTGTCGCCGGACAGGTACTTCTCCTGGATCTCGGCGGCCTCCTTCTCGTAGCCCATGCGCTGGGCGAGCTGGTTGTAGAAGTTCTGCTTGGGGCTGCCCATGCCGCCGACGTACAGCGCGGTGTACGGGCGGAAGGTGTCGGCGAGGGCCGTCACGTCCTTGTCGTCGCCGACGGCGAGGGGCAGGGTGGGGCAGACGTCGAAGCCGTCCATGGTCTTGCCGGCCTTCTCGCGGCCCGCCCGCAGGTGCTTGATCGCGGTGTCCTCGAGGTGGGCCGCGGAGGGGAAGATCAGGAGGGCGCCGTCGGCGATCTCGCCGGTCTGTTCGAGGTTCTTGGGGCCGATCGCGGCGATGTAGAGCGGGATGTGCTCACGCTGCGGGTGGACCGTGAGCTTGATCGGTTTGCCGGGGCCGCCGGGGAGGGGAAGGGTCCAGTGCGTGCCCTCGTAGGTGAGGCGTTCGCGGGTCATGGCCTTGCGGACGATCTCGACGTACTCGCGGGTGCGGGCGAGGGGCTTGTCGAACTTGACGCCGTACCAGCCCTCGGAGACCTGCGGGCCGGAGACGCCCAGGCCGAGGCGGAAACGGCCGCCGGACAGGGAGTCGAGGGTGGCGGCGGTCATGGCGGTCATCGCGGGCTGGCGGGCCGGGATCTGGAAGATGGCCGAGCCGACGTCGATGCGCTCCGTCTGGGCGGCGACCCAGGTGAGCACGGTGGCGGCGTCGGAGCCGTAGGCCTCGGCGGCCCAGCAGACGGCGTAGCCGAGGCGGTCGGCCTCCTGGGCGACGGCGAGATTGTCCGCGTCCATTCCGGCGCCCCAGTAGCCGAGGTTGATCCCGAGCTGCATGGCCTTCCCCTTACTGATCAGTAACGTCCCTTGTGGCGTCGACATTAGCGTGCGGGTGGTGGATCGCCCAGATCGATGGGGGGTGCGGGCGTGCGGGGCCGGGAAATCGGTTGTCCACAGGCCCCCACGGCACCAGTTCTGGCCAGTAATCTCGGCGCTCATGGAGCAGAGGCATCTCGGCCGTACCGGCCTGCGTGTGTCCCGTATCGGACTCGGCACCCTGACCTGGGGGCGGGACACCGATGAGCATGATGCCGCGGACCTGTTGAAGACGTTCTGGGAAGCCGGCGGGACACTCGTGGACACCGCGGACGTCTACGGGGACGGGGAGGCCGAGTATCTGCTCGGGCGTCTCATGGAGGGGCTGGTGCCGCGGCGGGACCTGGTCATCTCGACCAAGGCCGGGAGCGTACCGGATCCGGACCGGCGGTTCGACGGGTCGCGTGGGCATCTGCTGGCCGCGCTGGACGCCTCGCTCGCGCGACTCGGTACCGACCATGTCGATCTGTGGCACGTCCACGCCTTCGACCCGGACACGCCCCTGGAGGAGACGCTCCAGGCGCTGGACATCGCGGTGAGCAGCGGCCGGGCGCGGTATGCGGGCGTGTCCAACTTCTGCGGCTGGCAACTGGCGAAGGCCGCGACCTGGCAGCTCGCAGCACCCGGTCTGCGGACCCGGCTGGCGAGTACGCAGATGGAGTACTCGCTGCTGCAGCGCGGCGTCGAGCGGGAGGTGCTGCCGGCCGCGGTGGATCTGGGCATCGGGCTGTTGCCGTCGTCGCCGTTGGGGCGTGGTGTGCTGACGGGCAAGTACCGCGGCGACGCCATGCCGCCGGACTCACGGGGCGCCTCGGAGCACCTGGCACCCTTCGTCGAGCCGTACCTCGACGACACGGCCGGCCGCATCGTGGACGCCGTGGCGACCGCGGCGGACGGGCTGGCCGTCACCCCGCTCCAGGTGGCCCTGGCCTGGGTCCGGGACCGGCCCGGCGTGGTCGCCCCGATCGTCGGCGCGCGCAACGCGCAGCAGCTCACGGGGGCATTGTCAGTGGAGGCGCTTAGTCTTCCTGACGAGATCTGCCGGGCGCTCGACGATGTGTCGGTGCCCGTGCACCGCTATCCCGATCACGACTGGAGCACGCTGTGAGCACGGAGCCGGAGACCACCGAGGACGCCGCGCCGGAGACCCCGGCCGCACCGGCGGAGGGCGGCGCCCCGGAGACCGAGGCCGCACAGGACGCCCCGGACGCTCAGGACGCCGAGGGCACGAGCGCCACTGCCGGTGAGTTGTCGGAGGCGGAGGCCGAGCTGGCTGCCCAGCGGGTCGAGCGGGAGCGGATCGAGCGGCGCAAGGCGGAGAAGAAGGCGCCCATCGAGGCCGGGACCAAGCTCAGCGGGACCGCCGCCGATCTGCTGGCGGCCGTCCGCGCCGTGGAGAGCGGCGAGAAGCCCCCCGCCGCCGTCTTCGAGGAGCCCCCGCCCCGGCGGCCGGCTCCGGAGCCGGTGCGGCAGCCGCAGCCGGTGGCCCCCACCGCCGCCCCGGCCCCCGCGGCGGAGCTCGTGGAGTCCGTACGGCGGGTGCTGAGCGGCGGTGGCGCTCCCGAGGCGCTGGCGCCGCAGGTCGCCGCGGTGCTGGGCGAGGGTGCGGACGATCTGCTGCGCGCCGATCCGTGGCAGTTGCTGCAGGTCGGCGGGGTGCGCCCCGAGCAGGCCGACGGGTTCGCGCGGGCCCTGCTGGGCGCTCAGTGCGGGCCCGACGACGAGCGGCGGGGCCGGGCCGTCACCGTCTGGCTGCTGGAACAGGCGGCGCTCGCCGGGCACACCGCCCTGGAGATGCCGGCGCTCGTCGCCGCCCTGGCCCAGCGGAGCGTGCCCGACCCGGACGCGGCCGTGCAGAGCGCCCTGGCGGAGGGCGAGGCCCTGGCGTTCCAGGACGGCCTGGAGGAGTCGGGCGAGGACGAGGAGGCGGGCGAGGAACGCCCCGTGCGGGTGCTCGTCGGGCTGGAGCGGTACGCGCTCGCGGAGGAGAGCCTCGCCGACGGTCTGGCCCGGCTGATCAACTCGGTGCCCAAGGAGGACGGTTCGGCCGAGGAGTGGGAGCGGGCCGCGTCGGCCGCCGAGGGGTCGGCCGCCGAGCTGATCCGCGCGGTCGCCCGGCACGGGCTGGTGCTGCACACGGGTGGTGAGGCGTCCCGGGCCGAGGCCGCGGCGCTGGTGGATGCGGCGCGTGGTGTGGGCCTGCGTGTCTGGGCCGCCGCCCACAGTCCCGTCGGCCGGGGGCGGTTCGCGGAGCTGGTGCGGGAGGAGTCCGGGGTCGCCACCGTCGCCGGGCTGCTGTCCGGTGCCGAGGGGCCGGGGCGGGACCCGGACGGTGCGCTGGACCTCGACCTTCTTGTCGTCCTCGACGCGCCCCAGCTCGATGTGGAGGCCGCGGCCCTGCTCACCGAGTCGCTGCCGGACGGTGCCCGGCTGGTGCTGTCCGGGGATCCGGCGGTGCTGTGGTCCGTGGGGCCCGGGCGGGTGTTCGCGGATCTGCTGGCGGTGCGCAGGTGCCCCCAGGTCGCCTCGCGGCGGCCGGACCCCGGTCCGCTGGGCGAGTTGGTCTCCGGCATCGGCGTGGGCGAGCTGCTCCAGGTCGACGCGCCGGGCAAGGAGGTCGTGATCGTGCCGGTGCGGGACGCGGGTGAGGCCGTGCACCGGACCGTGCAGCTCGTTGCGGACTCGGTGCCGCGGGCGATCGGCGTGCCCACCGAGCAGACGGTGGTCATCACGCCGGGGCATGGCGGCGCTGCCGGGACGCGTGCGCTGAACGCCGCGCTGAAGGAACGGCTCAATCCCGGTCCCGGCCGGTTCGGCGGCTTCGACGCCGGGGACCGGATCGCCTACTCCCCCGCGCCGGGACGTACGGTGCCGGGCCAGGTGGTCGGGGCCGACGCCGCGGGACTTCATCTGTCGTGCTCCGGCGAGAGCGTCGTCGTACCGAAGGAGCGGGTGGAGCAGTCCGTCCGGCACGGGTGGGCGCTGACGGCGCACCAGGCGGTGGGCGGCCGGTGGCCCGCCGTGGTGGTGGTGCTGCCCGGGGATGCCGCGCAGGCCCTCAGCCGCCCGTGGGTGTACACGGCGTTCGGGCGGGCCCAGCGCCATCTGTCGGTGGTGCACGGTGTGGAGCAGGCCCTGCCGCGCGCCGTCGCGGAAACCCCGGCAAAGCCCCGCACAACCCGCCTGCCCCTGCTCCTGACCGCACAGGTGCCGACGGCCGGTTGAGCGGCCGCAGGTGCGGCTTCAGGGGCCCGCCCACCGGCGTTGTGGCTGGGCAGGGCCGGGTCGCGCGGCCCGGCGCTGACGGGGGCCTCCCCCAGAGGGGGAGGCCCAGGCCCTTAAGGCACTCGGGGAGGCACGACGGCCCGCGGCTCCACCGGGGGACGAGCTCAGCGGTCCGCGTCCAGAGGTTCCAGGTCCTCGTCCCCGTCCAGCTCCGGTTCGTCCTCGAGATCGTCGTCGGTCTCTTCCTCGTCCTCGAGGTCCTCGAGGTCCTCGATGTCGTCGAGGTCGTCGAGGTCGTCGATCTCGTCGTCGAAGACCGCGCTGACGTCGAAGCGGCAGACCACGTGCTGCGGGTCGATGCTCTCGAAGGGTGCCTCCAGCCACTCGCCGGGGCCGGCCGGTTCCTCCGCGGCCGTGACCCACAGCGTGGAGTCGCCTTCCTCCAGCCCGAACTCCTTGTGGCGGGAGGCGATCTCGTCCGGTTCGAACTCCCCGAAGAGGATGCCCAACGCCCCGTGGACCGTGCCGGCGGCCTCCTCGCCCGTACCCTCGTCGTCCGCCGCCTCGATCCGCTGGGCCTGTGCCAGCAGTCGCTGTGGTTCCGCCACCGCGTAGTCGCGGCGGATCAGCACACTGAGAGCGTTCGGTTCCTCGGGGCCCGTGTACGGCGGCAGCGTTTCCTCCGCACCGGGGATCTCGAAGGGTGTGACCTCGTCGTAGCGGTCGTAGAGCAGCTCGTCGTACGCCTCTGCGGCCGCGGCCAGCTGGTTGAACGCCTCGTAGACGGCCGGGTCGTCCTCGCCCGACCTGCGTTCGACCGCGGCCAGATGGCGGTCGAGCGCGGTCTTGATCGCCTCGGCGGCGGCGCGTACCTCAGCAGCGGTGGGCTGCGCAGCATCAGACATAGTGCAGACGCTATCCGTACCCGGCCTGTGCCCGCACAATAGATTCGATGCCGGAATACGAATTTGTCGACGTGTACGTGCCGCGCGGGGTCTCCCGCAAGGACACCACACGCTTGCTGACGGACCATGCCGAGTACGGACACTGGGAGTTGCATCGCCTGAGCCTGCTGCGCGACGGCAGTCGCAGGGTGCGGTTGCGGCGGCGGATCATCCGCCAGGTGCGCGCCACCTGGTGAGCTGAGGCGCCGAAGTGGAGCGGACCCCCGTGGCGGGGCCCGATCCACTTCGGGTTGCGCCCTTATGCCGACGCCCGCGCCCGGCGGTACAGGACCGCCCCGCCCAGCAGCGCGCCCGCGCCCAGTGAGACGGCGGCGCCGATCGGCAGCTCGCTGCCCGTTTCGGCGAGCGCACCGGTGCCGCGAGGCTGCGCGACGGACTGGCCGCCGGGCCGGTTGACGTCGGTGGAGCCGTCGTCACCCGGGGTCTCGCCGCCCGGGGTGGGCGGGGTACTCGGGGTGCCGGGCCCCTCCGGATCACCGGGGTTGCCCGGGTTGCCCGGGTTTTCCGGCGTCCCGGGCGGCGTCGTACCGTCGCCGCCTCCCGGCGGGGTGGTGTGACCGTCGCCGGAGCCGTCGTTCGCGCAGTCGTTGCCCACGGCGGTGTTGCCGACACCGATGACGTCGACGCTGTTGCCGCAGACGTTGACCGGCACGTGGACCGGCGCCTCGACGTGGTTGCCCGAACCGACGCCCGGAGAGCCGTCGGCGTGCCCGTCGGCCTGCGCACCGGAGCCGTCCGTGTCGCCGTGGCCGCCGCCGTGGTTGGCGCAGGAGTTGCCGGCCGACGGGTTGAGCACCCCGACGACGTCGACGGTGTTGCCGCAGACGTTGACCGGTACGTGCACCGGCACCTGCACGGTGTTGCCGGAGAGCACTCCGGGCGAGTTCGCACCGGAGCCGCTCGCACTCGAGTCGGCGTGGGCGTGGCCACCAACGGCGGCGAACACGCCGGTCGCGGCCGCCACGGTCATCAGGCCCTTGCGGGTAATCTGTCGCATTGCTGAATCTCTGCCTTCCCCCTCATGACCAACGTGAAAAAGACCGGTCGGTCCCGGAGCGCATTGGGCGCGTTCCGGGACCGACGGCATGGACGAACCTCAGAAAGGCAGCGTCACTTGTTGATGCAGGTGTTGCCGAAGGCGGGGTTCAGCAGACCGATCACGGAGACCGTGTTGCCGCAGACGTTCACGGGAATGTGCACGGGAGCCTGAACAACGTTGCCGGACGCGATGCCCGGAGAGTGCACGGCGGCACCCTGAGCACCGGAGTCGGCGACGGCCATGCCCGCGCCCGCGAGAACCAGCCCACCGGTGGCAGCCGCAGCAGCGACGACCTTCTTGATCATTATTCCTCCTTGTTGGCAAAGCGATCGCAAGCAGCTGATCGCATCACCTGTAACGAGGAGGGACTAATAGGGCTACGAGCTGATGAGCGCATTCACTCCTGCCGGTCAGGACCTGTACACGCGGGCGATTTTGGAAGTGTCGTTTCAGCGGGCCATTTCAGGACGCATCGATGAACCGGTCGAGCACCCGCACGCCGAACTGCAGCCCTTCGACCGGCACTCGCTCGTCGACCCCGTGGAACATGCCGGCGAAGTCCAGCTCCGGCGGCAGCCTGAGGGGCGCGAAGCCGAAGCAGCGGATGCCGAGGTCGTCGAAGGACTTGGCGTCGGTGCCGCCGGAGAGCATGTACGGCACGGCCCGCGCGATGGGGTCCTCGGCGCCGAGCGCGCTCTGCATGGCGTCGACGAGCTTGCCGTCGAAGTCGGTCTCCAGGGCCTTGTCGGCGTGCACGTCCTCCCGCTTCACGCGCGGGCCGAGCAGCCGGTCGAGGTCGGCGAGGAACTCCTCCTCGTAGCCGGGCAGGAACCGTCCGTCGACGTGGGCGGTGGCCTGGCCGGGGATGACGTTGACCTTGTAGCCGGCGCCGAGCATGGTGGGCGCGGCCGAGTTGCGCAGGGTGGCGCCGATCATCTTGGCGATGCCGCCGAGCTTGGCGAGGGTCTCGTCCATGTTCTCCGGGTCGAGCTCGGTGCCGAGCGCGTCGGAGAGTTCGTCGAGGAAGGACCGCACGGTCTTGGTGACCCGCACCGGCCACTTGTGCCGGCCGAGCCGTCCGACGGCCTCGCACAGTTCGGTGATCGCGTTGTCGTTGTTCGTCATCGAGCCGTGGCCCGCGGTGCCGTCCACGGTGAGCCGCATCCAGTGCATGCCCTTCTGGGCGGTCTCGACGAGGTAGAGCCGCAGTTTCTCGTTGACGGTGAAGGAGAATCCGCCGACCTCGCCGATGGCCTCGGTCACGCCCTCGAACAGGTCGGGGTGCTTGTCGACGAGGTGGCGTGCGCCCCAGGTCCCGCCGGCCTCCTCGTCGGCCAGGAACGCCAGCACGATGTCCCGCGGGGGCCTGCGGCCGGTGCGCAGCCGGTCGCGGACGACCGCGAGGGTCATCGCGTCCATGTCCTTCATGTCGACGGCCCCTCGGCCCCACACGCATCCGTCGGCGATCTCGCCGGAGAACGGGTGGTGGGTCCAGTCGGCCGCGTTGGCCGGGACGACATCGAGGTGCCCGTGGATGAGCAGCGCGGGCCGGGACGGGTCCTCGCCCTCGATGCGGGCCACGGTGGAGGCGCGGCCCGGGTGGGATTCCAGGATCCGCGGTTCGAGGCCCACCTCGGCGAGCTTCTCGGCGACGTACTCGGCCGCCTTGCGCTCACCCGGACCCGAGTGGTCGCCGTAGTTGCTGGTGTCGATCCGGATCAGCTCGCGGCAGAGGTCGACGACCTCGTCCTGGCCGGTGACGCCTTCGGTCGTGCCCGTCTGGCTCACGCTGTTTCCTCCCGCAGTCGCCGCTGGTGGTCCCCCTCATCCTCCCCCCGAGGCGGGTCGCGCCCCAAGACCGGTCCCGGCCCGTCACACGGAGTTCACGACGGCCCGGGGACGCTCGGGGGGTGATCGGCCACCCTCGAAAGCCTGGTAATGTTTACGTCGTCGCCGCGGGGGAAACCCAGCGCGACAGACACCTTGTCCGGGTGGCGGAATGGCAGACGCGCTAGCTTGAGGTGCTAGTGCCCTTTATCGGGCGTGGGGGTTCAAGTCCCCCCTCGGACACCAACGAGACCCCTGTTCACCAGGGGTCTTTTGCTTTCCCGGTGCACCCGTCGACTGTGTGGGCCATCTCTCCCCCGGCGCGAAGATCCCGAGGTCACGCGCTACGCCCGGCTGCCCGCGCACGCCCCGAACGGCGCCCCCAAGTGGCCGCCGGGCAACGGCAAACCTAACGTCGTACTAAAATTTCCGGCTTGTTACGGAGCTGGAGCCGGACAACCCCAGGCAGACCTGCGGGCCCGCCAGCGCCCCGGAGGCTTCCGGGATCGAGACGCGAGGACCCGATGGCAGCCATACACGAGAGCAGTGCTCTCGGCCTGCTCGACGAAGAGATCCGCGAGCGGTTCGGTGACACGGCACGTTTCTCCGGAGGGCCGGCGGCCTCCCCGCGCACCCTCGTCGACATCTTCGACGCGTCCGTACGGGCCCACCCGGACGAACTCGCCCTGGACGACGGCACCACGCGTCTCACCTACCGTGCGCTGGCCGTGCAGGTGGAGCGGCTGCGGGCCCGGCTCGCGACGGCCGGGGTGGGGCTCGGGGACCGGGTGGGGGTGCGGGTTCCGTCCGGCACGAACGATCTCTACGTGGCGATCCTCGCCGTGCTCGCGGCCGGTGCCGCCTACGTCCCGGTGGACGCCGAGGATCCGGACGAGCGGGCCGAGTTGGTGTTCGGGGAGGCGGACGTACGAGCCGTCGTCGGGGCGGGGCACGAGGTGACCGTGGGCGGGCGGTCCGAGGCGCCCGCGGCCCGGCCCGGGGTCGAGCACGACGCGTGGATCATCTTCACCTCCGGGTCGACCGGGAAGCCCAAGGGCGTCGCCGTGAGCCACCGCAGTGCCGCCGCGTTCGTGGACGCCGAGGCCGCGCTGTTCCTCACGGAGGATCCGATCGGGCCCGGGGACCGGGTCATGGCAGGGCTGTCCGTGGCGTTCGACGCGTCCTGCGAGGAGATGTGGCTGGCGTGGCGGTACGGGGCCTGTCTGGTGCCCGTGCCCCGGTCGCAGGTGCGCAGTGGTGCCGATCTCGGGCCGTGGCTGGTCGAGCAGGAGGTCACCGTGGTGTCGACCGTGCCCACGCTGGCCGCGTTGTGGGAGCCGGAGGCCCTGGGCGACGTACGGCTGCTGATCTTCGGCGGTGAGGCCTGTCCGCCCGAGCTGGTGCAGCGGCTGGTGACGGAGGGGCGCGAGGTCTGGAACACGTACGGGCCGACCGAGGCGACCGTCGTGGCCTGTGCGTCGCTGCTGGGCGACGAGGAGCCGGTGCGGATCGGGCTGCCGCTCAGGGGGTGGGAGCTGGCCGTCGTCGACGAGGCCGGGGAGCCCGTACCGATGGGTGGCAGTGGGCAGTTGGTGATCGGCGGGGTCGGGCTCGCCCGGTATCTCGACGCCGAGAAGGACGCGGAGAAGTACGCGCCGCTTCGGTCGCTGGGGTGGGAACGGGCGTACCGGAGCGGCGATCTGGTGCGGGCCGAGCCCGAGGGGCTGGTCTTCCTCGGGCGGGCCGACGAGCAGATCAAGCTCGGCGGGCGGCGCATCGAGCTCGGTGAGGTGGACGCCGCGCTGCAGGCGCTGCCCGGGGTCGCGGGTGCCGCGGCCGCCGTGCGGAGCGCGCGGAGCGGGAACCAGCTCCTCGTCGGCTATGTCGTCACCCAGGACGGATGGGACGCGGGGGCGGCGGTGGAGCGGCTGCGGGCCGAGCTGCCCGCGGCGCTGGTGCCGCTGCTCGCGCCGGTCGACGACCTGCCGACCCGCACGTCCGGCAAGGTCGACCGGAACGCGCTGCCGTGGCCCCTGGAGGGGCTTCAGACGGGTGGCAAGGCCGAGCAGTTGTACGGCACCGAGGCCTGGCTGGCCGAGCAGTGGACCGAGGTCCTCGGCATACCGGTCACCGCGGCCACCGACGACTTCTTCGCGATCGGCGGCAGCAGTCTGGCCGCCGCTCAGCTCACGACGCGGCTGCGCACCCGCTATCCGAGCGCCGCCGTCCTCGACATCTATCAGCAGCCCACGCTGCGCAAACTGGCCCGCCGGCTCGAGGAGTCCGCGCAGGACGACGGCGCCGCCCGGGTCGTGGCGCCGGTGCCGCGGCGGGCGCAGACAGTCCAGCTGCTGCTGCTCGTACCGCTGTTCACGCTGCTCGGGCTGCGCTGGACCGTCGTACTCGCCGCGCTCGGGAACGTCCTGACCGCCTGCTCCTGGCTGCCGACCGCCCCTTGGTGGCTCATCGGGGCCGGTGCCGTGCTGTTCTTCAGTCCGCCGGGGCGGCTCGGGATCGCCGCGGGCGGGGCGCGGCTGCTGCTGCGGGGTGTGCAGCCGGGGCGGTATCGGCGCGGTGGGAGCGTTCATCTGCGGCTGTGGGCCGCGGAGCGGCTGGCGGAGGTCAGTGGGGCGACCTCACTGACCGGGTCGTGGCTGGAGCGGTACGCGCGGGCGCTGGGCGCCAAGGTCGGACCGGACGTGGACCTGCACTCGCTGCCGCCGGTCACCGGCATGCTCAAGCTGGGCCGTGGCGCGGCCGTGGAGTCCGAGGTCGATCTGTCCGGGTACTGGCTGGACGGCGACCGGCTGGAGATCGGGCCGGTCAAGGTCGGTGCGCATGCCGTCGTCGGCACGCGCAGCATGCTCTTTCCGGGCGCCCGCGTGGGCAAGCGGGCCGAGGTGGCGCCCGGTTCGGCCGTCGCCGGGCAGGTTCCGACCGGGCAGCGGTGGGCGGGTGCGCCGGCCGTGAAGCTGGGGAAGGCCAAGCGGAACTGGCCGAAGGAGCGGCCGCAGCGGGGTGCCTGGTGGCGGGCGATGTACGGGGTGACGGGCTTCGCGCTGAGCGCCCTCCCCGTTGTCGCCGCCGCTGTCGCGCTGCTGGTCGTGGGCCTGTTCGTCGGCCCGGACGCCGGGCTCGCGGAGGCCCTGCGCGGGGCCGCGCTCGCGCTGGTGCCGGCGACGCTCGCCTTCGGGCTGGCGTACGCGCTGCTGATCCTGGTCGCCGTACGGCTGCTGAGCCTGGGGCTGCGCGAGGGGACGTATCCCACGCACAGCCGGACCGGCTGGCAGGCGTGGACCGTCACTCAGCTGATGGACCGCTCCCGGGACACGCTGTTCCCGCTGTACGCCGGGCTGGTCACGCCGGTGTGGCTGCGGCTGCTCGGGATGCGGATCGGGCGCGGTGCGGAGGTGTCGACGGTGCTCGCGCTGCCCAGCCTGACCACGGTGGGTGAGGGCGCGTTCCTCGCCGACGACACGCTGACCGCGCCGTACGAGCTCGGCGGTGGCTGGATGCGGATCGGGCGCGCTCAGATCGGGCGGCGGGCGTTCCTCGGCAACTCGGGGATGACCGCGCCGGGGCGCAGTGTGCCGGACGGCGGGCTGGTGGGTGTGCTGTCCGCGACGCCGAAGAAGGCCAAGAAGGGCAGCTCGTATCTCGGGCTGCCGCCGGTCAAGCTGCCGCGCAGTGCGGCCGACGGGGACCGGAGCCGGACGTACGACCCGCCGGCGCGGCTGCTGTGGGCGCGTGGGCTGGTGGAGCTGTGCCGGATCGTGCCGGTGTTCTGCTCGGCGGGGCTGGCCGTGCTGACGGTGGCGGCGCTGTGTGCGCTGGGCGGCTGGGCGTGGCTGCTGGGCGGGCTGGTGCTGCTCGCGGCGGGCGTCGTGGCGGTTGTGGTCTCCGTGGTGGCGAAGTGGGTGCTCGTGGGGCGGCACCGCAGCGGGGAGCATCCGCTGTGGAGCGGGTTCGTGTGGCGCAACGAGCTGGCGGACACGTTCGTGGAGGTGCTGGCCGTGCCGTGGCTGGCGGGGTCGGTGCCGGGTACGCCGGTGATGACGGCCTGGCTGCGCGGGCTCGGGGCGCGGATCGGCAGGGGTGCCTGGGTGGAGAGCTACTGGCTGCCCGAGGCGGATCTGGTGACGCTGGAGGACGCGGTCACCGTGAACCGGGGCTGTGTGCTGCAGACGCACCTCTTCCACGACCGGATCTTGCGGACGGATACTGTGGTTCTCCGTGAGGGCGCGACGCTGGGTCCTGGCGGAATCGTCCTGCCCGGCAGCACGGTCGGGGCCCGTACGACACTGGGTCCCGCGTCGTTGGTGATGGCTGCGGAGTCCGTTCCCGACGACACCCGCTGGCTGGGCAACCCGATCGAGGCATGGCGCCGCTGAGTGCTCTTACGGCGACGGGGGGCGAGGGACGTCGTACGAGCACAGCGCAGGGAGCAGACGCAGCAGTGGCAGTTCAGCAGTCCGTGGGAGCGGACCCGTACTTCCCCGACAACGGTGATCCCCGTTACCGGGTGCACCGCTATGAACTCGCGCTGGACTACCGCCCGGGACCCAACCGGCTGGCCGGCACGGCCCGGATCAACGCGATAGCGGGGCGGGCGGCGCTCGCCGAGTTCCAGCTCAACCTGGCCGGCTTCAGGATCGGCCGGGTTCGGGTGGACGGGCGGCAGGCGCACTACACCCACCGGGGCGGCCGGCTGCGGATCCGGCCCGCCAAGCCGCTGCGGGCCGGGGCCGCGTTCACCGTGGAGGTGCACTGGTCGGGCAACCCCAAGCCGGTGAACAGCCCCTGGGGCGGGCTCGGCTGGGAGGAACTGGCGGACGGGGCGCTGGTGGCGAGCCAGCCGGTCGGGGCGCCGTCCTGGTACCCGTGCAACGACCGGCCGGCCGACAAGGCGTCGTACCAGATCTCGGTCACCACACCGTCCGCGTACGCGGTGGTGGCGGGCGGGCGGCTGCTGACCCGGACGACGAAGGCCTCGACGACCACCTGGGTGTACGAGCAGTCGGCGCCGACGTCCAGCTATCTGGTGGGGCTGTCCATCGGGAAGTACCAGACGGTGCTGCTGGGCGATCCGGGGCCGGGCGGTGTGCCGCAGCACGGGCACATTCCGGCGCATCTGCTGCCGGAGTTCTCGCGGGACTTCGCGCGCCAGCCGGCGATGATGGAGCTGTTCCAGGAGCTGTTCGGGCCGTACCCGTTCGAGGAGTACGCGGTCGTTGTGACCGAGGAGGAGCTCGATGTCCCCGTCGAGGCACAGGGGTTGTCGCTGTTCGGCGCCAACCATGTGGACGGGGCGCGGGGTTGGGAGCGGCTGGTGGCGCACGAGCTGGCGCATCAGTGGTTCGGGAACAGTGTGTCCATCGCCGACTGGCGGCACATCTGGCTGAACGAGGGGTTCGCGAAGTACGCCGAGTGGTTGTGGTCGGAGCGGTCGGGCGGGCGGACGGCGCAGCAGCACGCCGCGGCCGCGCACCGGTTGCTCGCCGGGAAGGCGCAGGATCTGAAGCTGGCCGATCCGGGGCGCAAGCTGATGTTCGACGACCGGCTGTATCAGCGGGGCGGGCTCGTCGTGCATGCGGTGCGGTGTGCGCTGGGTGACGAGGTCTTCTTCCGGATGCTGCGCGGATGGGCGGGCCTGCACCGGGGTGGTGCCGTGACGACGGCGACCTTCACCGCCCATGTGGCCCGCTTCGCGTCCGAGCCGCTGGACGAGCTGTTCAGGGCGTGGCTGGAGGAGCCGGCGCTGCCGCCCCTGCCGGAACAGGAGCTGCAGATTCCGGTACGGCCGGCTCATCCACCGAGCGCTTCCTAGGAGTTCGGCACCTTCAGCTTGTCCCAGCTGAACTTGCCCGGGATGCCGTCCGCGTCCTTGCCCTTGAAGCCGAGTTTCTGTTGCCAGGCCTGGTAGGAGCGGCGGTCGGCCTCCGTCCACTCGGGGCCCGGGCCCTCCTCGTAGCGGCTGCAGCCCTCGGCGACGAGGCGGCGGCCCATGGCGGTGATGACCGGGGAGTTCTGGCCGACGTGGAAGAAGCCGCTGCCGGGGAAGGGCTCGTACGTCGGCCTGGGCTGCGGTTGCGGTTTCGGGTCGGGCGCCTGGGGCTTGCCGCCGAGCCGCTGGGCGATGCGCCTGCGCATGCTGTCCATCGTGAAGCCGCGCGGGTCCACCTTGCCCGGCTGCCACTCCTTGTGGCCGATGACGGAACGTTCGGACCAGCCGTGGTGGCGGCAGATCGCGGCGGCCACCTTCTCGATGGCCTCCTTCTGCGCCTCGGGCCAGGGGTCCTTGCCGTTGCCGAGGTTGATGCACTCGAAGCCGTAGAAGTGCCGGTTGCCGTCGGTGTCGGCCTCGTTGTCGGGCGGCAGTTTCGTCTCGTTGATCACCGCGCGCAGGACGTCGCTGTCGCCGAGCCCGGCGTGGTTGGCGCGGCCGTTGCCGACGAGGTGGATGTGGCCCTTCTTGTCGATGACGCCGTGGCAGAGGGGGCCGGGGAGGCTGGAGTAGCCGTCGTAGCAGATGTCGACGGACGCGGCGGTGCCGGAGGTGACGGTGTGGTGGATCATCACACCGTTGACCGGGCCCCAGGGGCCCTTGCTGTTGCGGTTGTGGTGGCGCCAGTTGCGGACCTCGTGGACCGTCAGGCCCTCCGCGCGCAGGATCTCCACCATCTTGGACGCGCTCAGTGGCTTGGCCATCACTCGTCTCCTTCCACGGCGGCCTCCGCCTGTGCTGTGGTCTGCGACCGTCCGCCGGAGGGGTCGGACTCGGCCGCCAGTTCCTCGCGGCGGGCCTGGTCCTCGGCCGCGAGCGTCGCCTCGTCGGCGGCGGGCATGCTGCCGGCCAGCGGGCCGAAGGCGAGGCGCAGATCGACCGCGCTGCCCTCGCCCTTGATCAGAGCCAGCGGGGCGTGGTGGCGGGCGATGCCGGCCGGGGCCTGGAGCAGGGGGCGGCGGGCCGGGTCGGCGGGCCACTCGACGCTGCCGGTGGCGGTGCGGGCGGGGATGATCCAGTGGTCGCCGGTGCGGTAGCTGCCGCCCTTGGCGAAGTAGACCTCGACGCCGTCCTCCAGGGGCAGCCACTCCCCCTCGGCGACCGGGACGGCCCCGCCGCGCAGGGCGGTCGTACGGCCCTTGCGCCTGGGGCCCTCGTGGTGGTCCCAGCGGCGCAGGAAGGGGTGGAGGTGGGGCAGGCGGCCGACGCCCGGCGCGGGTTCGGCGGAGAGGCGGACGCGGCGGCCGGGGAGGTCGAGTTCCTCGACGCGGAGCAGAGGCAGGGGTTCGAGGCGGGAGGCATGGGCCGTGTCGGTGAACTCGACGTGGTCGCCGACGTCGAGGTCCAGTTTCCCGTCGTGGCCGAGGGTCGCCAACTGCACCCAGGTGCCGTCGAGTCCGTCGACCGGGAAGACCACGGAGCCGTTCTCCCGGGACCACTTGAAGGTGGCGTCCTTCGCCTCGCCGCCGGCGTGCACCTCGACGCGGTACAGCTGGTTCTCGGGGCCGCGGTAGCGGGCGTCGGGCTTGACCAGGCAGGGGTCCTCGTCGGCGTGGTCGGGGCGTTCGCTGCGGGCGGCCAGCCGGGCCGAGGGGGCGGACCGGCGCTGCGCCCAGCGGGCGAAGGCGGCGCGGACGACCTCCTTCGACGGGTCGGGCTCCTCGATCTCGAGGGCGGCCAGGGACAGCGGCAGGACCTGCCAGACGACCTTGACGCGGGCGGCGGTGTCGGGCATCGCCGCGCCGAGCGCGACCTCGCGCAGCGCCGGGTCCTCGGCCGCGGTCACCGAGCGCTCCCAGACGTGCAGGTAGACCACGAACGGCGACTGCGCGGGCGAGGGCAGCCGGTCGCCCGGCTTCTCCGGGTCCCGGAAGCCGTCGGGCTGGTCCCAGTACGTCCAGTGCCCAAGGGGTTCCGGGGTCTCCTGATCGTCCTCGTCCAGGACGGGAACGCCGGGCGCCGGGCGGCTCGCGTCGCACAGGATGCCGTCGACGTAGTAGCGGCCGCCGTGGATGTGCAGGGTGTCCAGGTCGTGCTTGCCGCCCACGTACTCGATACGGAATCCGGCGGCGTCGCGCGGCCCGCCGTGCGGTCCGATCAGGTCGGCGGCGAGAGTGCGGGCCTGGTGGAGCTGGATCGCGGTCTGCTCGTTGGTGTCGGCGTCGAGCTGGACGCGGCCCTGCTGGGCGACGACCGCGGAGTAGTGCCGTTCCGGGCGGAACGTGAAGCGGGAGAGGTCAGCGTGCATGAAGGGGGTCCCCCTGGTTCAGGAAGGTGCGTCTCAAGTCGGTGGCGGTGCGGCTCACGTCACGAAGAAGATCCCGGCATCCGTGCCGGCGGGCGTGTACTCCGCGAGGCGGGCGCGCAGGCCGTCCTCGCGCTGCGACCGGTACAGGTCGTGGAAGGCGCCCATCTCTGCGCCGTCGTCGGCGCCGCGCCGGATCTCCTCGGCGCAGCAATCGGCCAACTGCCCGTACCAGGGCGTCCCGTAGCGCTGGGAGACGAACAACGGCCGTACCTGACCGGCCGGTTCCGGCCGGCAGCGGTACCTGCGCGGCGTACGCGACCCGCTGGGGACGTACGAGAATCGCAGGCAGCCGATTCCGCGGCGGGCCACGTGCAGGCGCCCGGTGAAGAGCGAGTTCTCGGCGATACGGACGGCGTGCGTGTGGATCTCGCCGATGACGGTCGTGCGGTGCAGATGGAGCACCGCGTGGGCGTGCCGGCAGTCCGGGGCGGACAGGGCCTCGCGGTCGTCGGCGGTGGCGTCGAGGATGCTGTCGCGCAGATGGATGTCGAGGGGCTCCTCGGTGACCTCGTCGCCGAGGACCTCGATGGTGCCGAGGATGCTGTGCTCGACCTGGAGGCAGGCGGTGGTGCGCTCCAGGACGATGCTGGGCTCCTCGGGCGAGTGCGGGTCGCACTCGGGTTCCAGGGACCAGCCCGGGACCAGGGTGCTGTGCCGGACCACGACGGCGCCCATCGGGCCGGTGACGTTGATGCCGCGGCCGGCGACCAGGAGTCCGTCGAGGGTGAGGCGGGGGCGTTCGTGCGGGGCGCAGTCGTCGGACACCGCGCGGATGTTGAGGGCGTCGGGGCGGTTGCTGTACCAGTCGAGCAGGCGGATGACCGGGCGGGTGCCCTCGGCGGCGCGCAGCTCAAGCCGGTCGCCGGGGTCGAGGTCGAAGTCCAGCTGTTCCTGGTAGGCGCCGCTGTGGGTGATCTCGATGATGCCCTCGGGGCCGGTGCGGTCCGCCCGGCGGTCGTGCTGCCAGGCCCGGTAGGCGTCCATGATCTGCCGGTACGGCTGCCCGGGCCCGACCCGGTAGAAGGTCGCGTCGGGGCGGGGCACGCGGTCGTCCCGGGTGTACTCGCCGCCGCCCAGGTCGGCGCCGGACGCGTAGTGATAGTCCACCCAGACGCCCTGGCGGGGCGCGGAACGGGAGCCGAAGGCGATACGGCCCAGCTCGGGGTCGACGGCGACCTGGCCGCGCCTCGGCCGGTAGCGCCAGTCGGACAGGTCGGCGACGACGATGTCCGAGGGCGGCACCGGTGTGTCCTCGCCGTCGCGCCGGATGACGAAGCTCTTGCCGGGGCCGTAGTGGTCCAGCAGCCGGTCGTGGAGCTGTCGGCGGCGGATGAACGCCGGGACGTTGTCGATCGTGGCGATGTGCGTGGGTGACGGCTCCGGGAAGGGCTTGGTGACCAGCGGGGTGTCGTTGCCGAGGATCGAGAAGGTGTAGAGGTTGCGGGCGCGGTCGATGCAGTAGGCCGGGGCGGACGTGAGCGAGCAGGCCTTGAGGCGCCAGACGAAGAGGGTGACTCCCGCCGGGGTCCAGCCACCCTGTCGGTGAACGGAGTTCGCCCTTCGTACGTCTGCCGTACGGGCCGTCGGGGAGAACGGTGCCGGAAGGTCGAGCGCGGCGCCGTCGCGGAGGTCGGCGAGACGGCCGCGCTCGATGCGGTGACCCGCGCCGAGCTTCACGGGCTGGTGGTGGGCCACGAGCCGGGACAGCTCCACTGCCCGCGCGGGCCAGCCGGCGACCTGCTCGGACAGCTCCTCCAGCAGGTGCAGCGTGCCCTTGCGGCGGCGGCTCGCGACGGTCGCCGCCACGTCGCGGCGCGGGGCGACGGCCTCGGCGAGCGCGGGGCGGCCCCCGTCGTGCAGGCCGGTGGTGAGGACGCGTTCGTAACCGGGCAGGGTGCGGTAGCCGACGAGGTCGCCCAGGTACGGCAGCACCCAGGGCGCCGCCGTCTCCACGAACAGGTCCTCGTAGCCCTGCTCCACGCCGTCGCGGACGCGGTCCAGCTGCTCGGCCATGACGGCGAGCAGGGCGCGCAGGGGTCCGCCCTCCTCGGCGTCGCGCAGCAGATGCCAGCGGGGCAGCAGCGCGGCGAGCGCGTCGGGATCCCTGGATGCCGCCGCTGCCGTGCTCTCGAACTCGACGTCCGGGGACATCACTTGACCTCCGTCAGGATCAGGGCGTCCGCGGCGCGCGGCGACAGCAGGGCGAGCTGGGCCGGACGGATGCCGCGGAAGACGTACACCGACCGGCCCCTGGGCAGGCGCCGGGTGTCGGTGATGTCGGGGTTGAGGCGCAGGAGTTCGGCGAGCGGGATGCCGTGCCGGGCGCAGACCGCGGAGAGGGTCTCGCCGTCGGCGGCGCTCACGGTGTGGGTCCGCTCGTCGTAGGTCGCCGGGTGGGCCGGCACATGGGGTTCGGGTGTGCCGGGGTGGGCGAGCAGCTCGGTGAGCTGTTCGGGGGTGGCGGACGCGGGGACGCCGGTGAAGACGTCGACGTCCACGTAGTCGACCCCGGGCACGGAGTGCGCGGCGGCGAGGACCTCCGACAGCCGGGCCGGCTGTCCCAGTTCCCGCCCCTCGAAGCCGAGCCGGCGCAGCAGGGCCTGGCGCAGGCGCGGTGCGACGGTCTGCCAGGTGTGGTCGGGGGCGACCTTGACCCGGGCGGCGATGAGCAGCAGCACCAGTTCACGGACGTCCACGCGGACGGGGAGGTTCGGGTCGCCGTACTCGGTGAGGGCGGCGCGCAGAGCGCGGAGCGTGTCCCCCTCGCCGGTGGAGTCGGCGATCGGCACGTCGTCCGTGCCGGCGACCGTGACGTGCAGGACGCGCCGCCGGCCGTCGAAGAGTTCGCGTGCGGCGGCCCGGCCGATGCCGGCGCGGGAGCGGGCGAAGTCCTCGTAGTCGCCGGCCGAGACGAGCCGGTCCAGGGCGGAGACCGCAAGGGGGATGGTACGGCGGGTCAGGCCCGGTCCGTCCCCGTCCGAACCGCCGGTCGCCGGGCGCGGGTTGGTGACCGCGGTGACGCCCAGCGGTCGGGTGAGGGGCTGGGTGATGCGGTCGGCGGCGACGTTGGCCGCGCGGCCGGTGCCGAAGCGGTAGCGGGCGCGGACGTTCTCGTGACCGGTGGGCAGCCGGGCGCCGTTGATGCCGTCGCCGAAGGTCACCGTCGTACGGCCGTCGGCGGTGCTGCCGGTGATGTAGACCCGCTCGCGCGGGCCGCGTCCGGCGAGGCTGTCGACCTCGTGCCAGAGCACGCCGTCGATGCGGATCTCCAGGACCGGTGTGGCGCCGAGAGGGTTGTCGTCGGCGAGCCAGGTGAGCGGGGTCTGCCAGAGCGCGAAGGTCTGGTTGACGCGGTCGGAGTCGCCGCTGCCGATGGCCTCCTCGCGGCTCTCGCCGTGGGTGGCCTCGACGACGTTGCCGAGGATCCGGACGGTGTCGCGGCGGTAGCGGTGGGCGAGGTCGGCGGTCAGGGTCAGCCGGGTGTGGACGTGGTCGCCGGGCAGTTGCGGGTCGACGGCCGGGTCGGCGGCGGCGACGGTCACGACCTCGGTGGCGGTGACGCCGGCCACCCCGGGGATGTCGCTGCGCTCGCCGGTGACGACGAGGGTGCGGCCGGGGTGCAGTCCGTCGTACAGCTCGGCGAGTTCGATCTCGTTGCCGTGCACGTCCTCGCCGAGCGGTTCGTCGGCCAGGCGCAGCGGTTCGCCCGCCGCGTGCACGGTGGTGTCGCGGATGTGCGAGAGGAGGACGTCGAACTCGTCCAGCCAGGGGTCGGCGAGGATGAGTTCGGTGCCGCGGCCGGTGATGCCGTAGTTGGTGTACGCGGCGGTGCGGGCCGCGACGACCTGGGTGGTGACGAAGGCGAGCTTCGCGTCGCCGGGTATGCCGCCCTGGGCTCCCTTGGCGGGGCGCCGGATCGCCACCCAGCTGCCGACGGTGATGCCGTGGTGGACGGTGTCGAGCTGGAGCACACGGCGGTCGACGGGCTGCGGTTTGCTTGCGATGACCACCTCGACGTTGGGCTCGGCACTGCCCACCGTGTACCGGATGCTCAGCTCGTACTCGCCGTGTGTGAACTGCTCGGCGCTGCCCGGTCGCAGGGCGATCTGCTCGGAGGTGCCGTTGTGCACGCCGACGTGGACCAGGCCGTCCGCGTCGGGCCGGGACACGAACAGGGTGCGCTCGGGCAGACCGGAGTGCAGACGGGCGGTGACGCCGGGGTCCTGGGAGTCGGTGGGGCGCCGGTTCAGCCAGCTCAGGTCGCGGTCCTGGCCGGAGCGCACGGACAGGTCGACCTGGCCGGTGCCCAGCGGGAAGGTGATGAACTGCGGGACGGGCAGGTTCTCGGCCCGCTGGTCGGAGCTGCTGCCCTCGACGTACTGGAACTCCGCCCGGACCGGGACCTTGCCGCCGGTGTCGTACACGACGCGCAGGGTGACCAGCGCCGCGCCGGTGAGCGGCCAGTCCGCGGTGCGGATGACCCGGCCGCGGTTGTCCTGCACCGGCTTGAGCGGGGCGGTGGCGCCGAAGGGGGCGGCGGTGACGCGCATCGCCAGCAGCTCGCGCAGGAGCTGCGGGGTGCCGGGGGCGGCGGCTGTGCGCCAGGCCGGGTAGAGGGTGCCGAGGTTCGGGTCGAGGGCGGTGAGGAGGCGGGCGGTGTCGGTGCCGGGATGGTGGGGGCGGGCGCGGGTGGCCGCCCCGGGGGTGGGGGTGGAGGTGCGCAGGGCGGGGAGGACGGCGGACAGGGCCCGGAGGGCGGCTTCCTGAGGGCCGGGGGTGGACGGCGCCTCGGTCACGGAGGGCTCGTCGGGTCGGGACGGCGCCAGCTCCCGTGCTCGTTCGGCAAGTTCCGCGAGCACCGCCTCCAACTGCTCGAACCACGCCGTCACGTCGTCGTACGGCTCGGCCAGCACCTGCGCCTCGCCGAGTCGCGCGACGGGCTCCGCGAGGCGGGCCGCGAGCCGCTCCGGGGTCCTGAGGGCGTCCAGGTCGGCTCGCAGCGGGGCGAGTACCTGGTCCTCGAAGTCCTCGATCAGGCGGCTGACCGGTCGCGGGTTGGGCACTTCGGGGGTGGGCGGCTCGTCGCCGGGCTCGCCCGGGGTGGCGGGCTCCGCGGTCCAGCGGCGTACCTCGTCGAGGAGCTCCTTCAGCGTCGGCGGGGCCGACCTGGGCAGGGAGACCGCCGTGATGCCGTCCTCCCGGTCGACGCGGGCCGCGGCGACGGGCAGCAACGTCCGCTCGCCGCCCGCCTGTTCACCGAAGACGAAGAGGAGCTGGTCCCCGGTCTGCAGGGAGTTGGCGGTGCCCTCGACGAACAGCTCCGAGCGGCGCTGAAGGTCCTCGGGGGTGACCAGGGAGGGGCGCCGGCGCCGTACCTTCAGCTCGTTGAAGTCCCAGCGGGCCGTCAGGTCGTGGCTGGTCTCGAAGGTCAGGGACTCCTCGTCGGCGGAGGCGGGCACGCTGTGGCTGCGCGCCCCGCGCGGGATCAGCACCGGCAGGGTCTCGGCGCGCGGGTCGCGTTCGAGGGTGTACGCGAGATGGGTGGCGGCGGCCACCCCGGGGCGGGGCCGGTGGCCGACGAGCCGGCCGAGCAGCACCAGGGAGCGGTGTTCGTCGGCGGTGCGGAGGTAGGCCTCGTCGGCGATGCGCTCGGAGTGGAAGGTGAGCAGGTCGCCGAGGACGGCGGTGGCGTCGAGCAGGCCGATCGCCGGGTCGTCCGGGGTGCGGACGGTGAGGCCCGCGAGCGCCGGGTACGCGGGCGAGGCGAGCCGGTCGAGCAGGGCGGTGAGGAAGGAGCCGTACGCGCCGACGCGGTAGTCGAGGGCGGTGCGGCCGGGCGGGTTGTGCAGGGGGGCGGGTGCCAGACGTTCGTCATGGCCCCCACACGCCCCACCGCAGGTGCAGTGCTCGCTCATCGGGCACCTCCCAGGGAAATCGCCAGCCGGCCGTTCTCCGGCCGGTCGGGGTCGTTGTCGCAGGTGGCGATCTCCAGCGGGCCGAGCCGCAGCACGCCGTCCTCCCTCTCTCCTCGGTCCTGCTCGAACAGCCGGCGCAGCCGGGTGACGTGCACGCTCTCGACGCCCGGGACGGCCGCGGCGACGGCGACCAGCCGGCTCAGCCGGACCGGTTCGCCGAAGGTCAGCGCGTCCGGGTGGAAGAAGCCGCGAGGGCCGGCGCCGAGCACCCGGTACAGCTCGGCCAGGATCTGCCCGTGCTGGTGGCCGGGCGCGGCGCACACGGTGAGCGCGATGTCGAGCGGCACCAGCCGGGCGGGGCCGACGACGAGGTCGTGGCCGATGCGCCGGTATGTCTCCAGGGACTGGGCCACGGCAGCGAGCAGCTCGTCCGACGGGGTGCCGTCGCCGCAGGCGTCGACGGCGATGTGCGCCTCCTGGACGCTGCCGGTCCAGCGCAGCTCGGCGGCCGCGCGCTGCACTCCGGGCAGGGCGGAGGCGAGGGCCGCGTAGTCCTCGGCGGTCACCGCGCGCAGGCGGGTGCGGCGCAGGTCGAGCGGGGCCAGCTGGCGTACCTGTTCGACGGGTTCGGGTTCGGTGCCGCCGGTGGCGGGCAGCGGGTTGCGGACCACGGCGGCGGGTGGTGCCGCGCAGTCGTCCGCGACGACGAGGTGGTTGATGGCCTCCGCGCCGACGTTGCCCGCGCTGCCGCCGCCGAGGCGGTAGTGGATCCGCAGGCGGGCGCCCGGGGTGGGGCGGGCGCCGTGCCGGCCGTCGCCGAACCGGAGGGCCAGCCGGCCGTCGTCCTCGAGTTCGCCGACGAAGTGACGGTCACGGGGGGCGCTGTCGAGCAGGTCGCGGCGGGGCTCCCAGACGTCGTCCCCGTCCTGGAGGCGTACGGCGGGCAGGGCCCGGCGCGGGTCCTGGGTGAGGGCGCCGGTCGCGGAGCCCCGCAGCACCGGCTCCTCGGGGTGCAGTCCGGCCGCGTACGCCGGTCCCCAGCTGTGCGCGATCTCCCACGCGATGTGCCCGTCGAGGACCGTGCCCGCGCGGGCACGTGCGGCGAGGACCTCGGTGCGGCGGAGCTTGGCGTCGAGCAACTGGTCGCTGCGGTGCAGGAGTTCGCGCAGCGCACGGACGGGGTGGAGGCGCAGTTCGAGGCGCTCCAGGATCTTCAGGCCGTAGATGACGGCGAGTTCGGAGATCTCCTCGTCGCCGAGCCCGTCGCGGTCGCGGGCGCTGCGCCACAGCTCGACGAGCCGCTGTCGGACCCGCCCCGGGATGGCGGCGATCCGCTCGGCCTGGCCCGCCGCCACGGTCCGGGAGTCGGGGAACGGCACGGCCTGGGCGACCGGGGCGCGGCCGAGGACCGGGCGGAAGCGGGGCCGGACACCGGGGTAGACGGACTGTGCGAGCAGCGTCCGCAGGGCGGCGGCCTGGGCGTAGGCCGTGCCCGGCACGACGCGCTCGTGGCGCTGTCCGGCGCGTTCCAGGCCGAGCCCGGCGCGGGTGGTGGCGGCCAGGCCGACGACGTCGAAGAGTTCGCGCACGTCGTCGGGGGTGAGGGCGTCACCCGACTCCGCCCGGTCCGTGAGGAAGTTGATGAGCCGCGCGGGCGCGTTGCCCTCCGTCCGGTCGGCGCAGCCGAAGACGGGAGGGTCGCAGGGGGCGACGACGGCGGGCTCGGGCGGCACAGTGACCGTCTCCGCGGCGGACAGGGAACGGCCGTGGTCGACGAGGACGACGTTGCTGCGGGCCAGGGTCACGTCGCCGGCCGGGAGGCAGTTACGGCCGCCGCGGGTGCTGAGGCAGAACGGGAAGCGCAGGGCGTCCTGAGCCGCCCAGGTGACCTCCAGGACGGGCTGGTCCTCGATGCGGTCGACGGCCGGGAGCACTGAGGTCAGACGGACGGCCTGCCGGTGGCTCGGGTCCGCGTCGCCGGGGGTGCCGGTGCGCGGGCCCTTCACCTCCTCCAGGACGAGCAGATCGCCGGGCTTCAGGTCGAGTCGGCGTTCGCGGCAGGTCTCCGGGTCCACCCACTCGTCGCGCAGGGTGGCCGAGGTGGCGCCCATCGGCAGGGCGCACACCTCGCCGCCCCACGTCCACAGCCGGATCGCGTTGTGCGCGACGCGCAGCTCCAACGGGTCGGCGGCGACGACCGGTTCGAAGACCTCCACCGAACCGCGCTCGTCGAGGTCGGCCAGGTCGCCGTCCCCGATGACCGTGCCGGGTTCGGGGCGGTCGTGCGGGTCGAGGGCGCGGACGTCGACGGAGGCGAAACGGTAGGTGCCGGGAGCCAGCGTGTGGTCACCGGCGGTTTCGACGGTGACGTACGCCCGAGCGGTGCAGCCGTCGTGCATCGCGTAGTCGATGAGCCGCACATGACGGCGTACGGAGACCCGGCGGCGCGCGGTGTCGAGGTAGGCCTCGGTGGCCACCGCGTCCTGCTGGTAGCTGATCTGGTCGCCGGTGTACGCCAGCAGCTCGACCAGGGTCGTGCCGAGGTCGGCGGGGTTGCGTTCGGCCCAGTCGGGGGTGGTGAGCGCGAGGCGGTCGAGGAGCAGCTTGCGGATGGTGTCGTAGTCGCGCGCCGTGTAGTCGATGACGGGCGCGGCCGGGAAGGCCGGCTCCTCGGAGTGCTCGTCCTTGCAGTCGAAGGGAGTCGGGCAGTCGGGCCGGAAGGAGAAGGACGCGCTGTGGTAGCGCTGGTCGAAGCCGCGGAAGGGCTCGGTGCCGGGACGGCCGTACGGGTCGGTCTCCACCAGGGAGAGGCGGTAGCGGGAGGTGTCGCCGGCCCGGTCGAGGGTGACGTAGAGCCGGTCGTCGAGCTCGGGGTCGTCCTCGCGTTCGATGCTGACGTCGGTCGCGGTGATGCCGGTGATGCGGCGGCCGCCGTCGATACGGACGTTCTCCGGGGCGAGGCCGTGCGGGGCCTTGCCGAGGAAGGTGACCGTCAGGAGCAGTCCGTCGTCGCTGACCTCGACGGCGTCGACTCCGTTGAGCTGGGCCGCTCTCACCTTGTTCCGGCGGGATGCGGTGGTGCCGGTGGTCATGCGGCCCTCCCTGCGAAGACGTCGTCGCGGCGGGTGCCGGTGGCGCGGACGACGTACGACAGATACACCCGGACGACGGTGTCCTCACCGACCACGTCGAGGGCCTCCACCTCGATGAGGTCGCCGAGCCAGCGCTGCAGGGCGGCCTGGACGGACAGCTCGAGGGTGTTGATCAGCTCGGGGCTGTTCGGGGCGAAGACCAGGTCGAGGAGCCCGCAGCCGAAGTCGGGGCGCATGACGCGCTCGCCGGGGCTGGTGAACAGGAGTTGCTCGATCAGGTCGTGGACGTGGTCGCCGTGCCGGGCGTGGGCGGTGCGGCCGCGGCGGTCGGCGCGGAAGGGGAAGGCGATGTCGGTGGTTTTCGTGGCGCTCATCGGACGGTGACCTTTCGCTGCGCGGCCTGGACGACGGGCGGTCCCTGCGGCACCAGGGCCGCGGTGAAGCACTGGGCCGCGGAGGTGTCGAGCAGCACGGGCGCGCCGTCGACCGTGACGCCGGTGCTGTCGGCGGTCCAGCGGACCGAGACGCAGGGCATGGGCACACCGTCGACGGTGTGCGGGCAGCCGGTGACCACATAGCTGTGGGCGGCCGTGGCGACGGGGACACCGTCGCTGAGCACGGCCCCGGTCGGTGTGGTGGCGGCGGTGACGCGGCCGCCGTGCGGGCAGCCGATCACGGCACCGGCGTCGAGCAGACTCGCGGACAACGTGTTTCTCCCCCGTCTTCTATCGCTTCGAGAGCACGGTCAACTGGCCCTCGTTGATGGTCACTTCACGGCCGCGCAGCACGATCTCGGCGCCCGCGCCGGTCGCGATGACCACGGCTTCCTCGGTGATACGGATGTAGGCGCCGCCCTTGGCCCGGAGCAGGATCCCCTCGTCGGTGCCGGGCGTGTCGCTCATGACGAGCTTGTGCGCCAGGGGCGTCTGGACGACGACCGGCTTGTTCGCCGCGTTCGCCCGGAGCTCGCGGCGCGCGTCGGGCGGCAGTTCCTCGGCGGCACCCCACCAGCACCCGGTCCACACCGGGAAACTCGGGTCGCCCTGTTCGAACTCCACCCACACACCGGTGCCGGGCGGCGGTACGACGAACTGTCCCGACTCGGGTCCGGTGAACGGCAGGCAGGGCAGCGCCCACGTCGACGGCTCGCCGCCGAGGACGTCCGGGACCTCGACGGTGATCCGGCCGATGCGCAGCGGGTCGTCGTTGTCGACGACCCGGCCACGGTACTTGCCGAGGTAGCGATTGCTGGGTGCCGCCATGGGGGACTGCTCCTGCTGGTCTCTTGGGTGGTTACGGCCGGACGTGGGTGCTGCGGGCTTCCAGGCCCTCGCGGGAGAGGGTGAAGTTCTGCTGGAACGAGCCCGGGCGCAGGTTGTGCGTCACGGACTTGACGTAGTAGTCGCCGTCGTACGCCCGTCCCGCGCCGCGTACGCCGACGAGCCGGCGCGGCTGGAGGAGGTAGCCGTGCCGGTTGACGTCGAGGGAGCCGGAACCGGAGACGACGTCGGCGGAGGTCGCGGCGCGGGCGAGCAGCTCGGCCTCGGCCTGCCCGCGTTGCTGCTTGGCGGTGCCGGAGAGGGTGCGGCGCTTGAGGGCCGGGGTGGGCCGCTTGCCGAGAGGCGGGCGCAGCGGGCTGATCGGCGGCTGCGGGAGGAGGGTGGACAGCCGGGTGTCCGGGTCCTGCCAGCGGGCCTGCGGCTCCTCGCGGGCGGTGCCGTCGTAGGCGAAGGTCAGCTGGTCGACGGTGGAGTTGGCGTCCATGTTGACGTTGAGGGCGTGCTGGCGGATGCCGAGGCGGACCTCCGGACCCCAACGGGCGGAGGACTGACCGGGGTGGGGCCCCGGCTCCAGGTAGAAGGTGTAGCCGTTGGCGCGGGCGAGCTCGGTGACGTACTGGAGGTCGGTGCCGGTCTGGTAGTGCACGCGGAGGTCCTGGTGCGGGGGCTGGGCCACCTTCTCCGTGTAGACGTCGGGGCGGATGCCGTAGTCGGAGTAGCGGCGCAGGATGGCCAGCACCCGCTCGGAGGGCCGCAGGTTGGGGTAGCGGGCGGTCCGCTCCTCCAGGTCCATCAGGAGGGTGAGGTCCTCGCCGGTGACGGTGAGGGTCGAGTGGCCGGGCTGGTTGCTGGCGCCGACCTCGTGCCGTACGACCAGGCCGTCGAAGAGCACGTCGGAGGTGCCCCTGACGGTGACGGTGACGATGAGGCGGGTCTTCGGGTCGAAGAAGCCCTCGGGCAGCAGCCGACGGCTGATGAGGCCGTTCTTGGTGAGGTCGAAGGCCAGCTGGAAGCCGCTGCGCTCACCGGCGGTGGCGGTGATCTGGGCGGACAGCAGGGCCTCGGTGACCTCGGTGGGGACGGGCCGGGCGAGCTTGGGCCCCATGAGGAGCGTGATGTGCACGGGGCCCTGCCCCACGGGCAGATCAAACACGCCGGTCCCCCCGGGGGAAGCCGCCCGCGAGCGGCACGTCGATGGTCCGGCCCGCCTCGTCGGTCAACTCGCGTGGATCCAGTACCGGGTTGGCGTCGGCGATCTGCCACCACTGGGCGGGGTCTCCGTAGTACCGCTGCCCGAGCAGATCGGGGCGGTCGCCGGCGGCGACGGTGTGCTCCTGGGTGTCGCCGCCGTCCAGTGGTGGCAGCAACCGCCGCTTGGTGTACCGGACTTCGGTCCCGTCGGGCCCGCGGTGGATTCCGATCTCGGCATCGTGGTAGCGGCTGGTGCGCGGGTACGGGTGGGCGCCCGGTATCGCGTCCAGTGCGCTCTCGTACGGCTCGATGTCGGCCATGGTGTGCTGCTCAGCCCCTTCCGGTCACAGCGTTGGTTCCGGTGAGTCCGAGCGAGCCCGCACTGCCGCCGCGCGCCGCTGCAGCGAGGCGCTCCTTCTGCGCGAGGTGCGCCATGTACAGGTCGGCGCCGCGGTGGCCGGCGGGCAGGTCGCTGACGGTGAGGATCTTCATGCCGATGCTCAGTGAGGCGCGGATCGGATTGAGGTTCACGTCGAAGGCGGACTCGTTGACGGAGAGCTCGGTGAGCCGCACGGGCATGACCCGTTTGCTTCCCCAGGTGAACAGCGTCAGCGGCATCTCGATCGGGCTGATCTCGATGGTGCCCTTCTGCGACAGCCTGCTCGCGGCGCGGAGTTGGGCGACGGTCGGCTGCACCAGCATTTCGAGGGTCGCGAGCTGCGGGTGGATGCCGTCGGGCGCGGCGATCTCGAACTGGTCGGTGGCGTCGATTTCTGCCGTGAACTTCCAGGTCTCCTGGGCGGGGCCTTTGAGCCGGAGGGCCTCGTTGCGGTCCCCACTCCCGGTCCCGCCGCCTCCGGCGTCGCCGCTGTCGCCGGCGGACTGGGGGGCGACGCTGCGCTCCAGGGTGTCCGGGTTGAACTGCAGCACGATGATCCGCTGGGGAGTGCCGGTGTCGGGGTTGACCACGACTATTCCGGAGCGGATGGGTTTGGGGATGTCGGCGTAGCGGGTCAATGGACCTCACCTCTCGGAAACAGGACGATCATGGTGGCGCCGGCTATCCGAGCCGTGCGGCCAGACGACGCCGGAGTGGCTGGTAGTCGTAGCCGGGAAACAGGTCGGGAAACACCGTCAGCATGTCGCTGAGCCGCCTGCCGGTCTCCTCGAAGTCATCACCCCGCAACGACACGTCCGTGAAGAGGTACTGCCAACCGAAGGTGCCTTTCGTCACACGCAGCGTTTCCATGTAGCCGCGGTAATCCAGGTCCAGCTTCCAGGCCCCGCGCCGGCCGTGATCGAACCAGATCTCGGGGTTTGTCACGCCGGGTGGTACGCGTACGGCGGCCAGCGTTCCCACACCGCTGTCCGGTGTGCCGTCGATGGTCCGGAGCTGGTACATGAGGTGCGGGTCGTCGATCGGTGACTCCCTCCAGCCCAGTTCCGGCGGCGCCTGCTCGATCTCCAGCTGGACACTCGCGATGTGGAACTCGCCCGAAATGAAGGGGTACTCCTCCGTGGTCCGCCAGGAACTGCCTATTCCACCGAACCGTGTGTACGTCTCACGGAAGGACGCGTCGAGGTGGATGTCGTAGTCCTCGGCGATCTCGCTCATGGCCGCCGACGCATCGCCCAGAGTGTCGTCGATCGGGTCGTTGTACTCGTTGTACACATGGATCGCCGGAGAGTTCCTCAACTCTGCGAGGACGCCCAGCCACAGGTTTTCCTGGGGAGTGAGAGAAGTCATTCCTGGTTCCGTTCCGTAGGTGCGCGTTGCTCAGTTTCCGAAGGTGAGCTTGCCACCAGCCTTCCTGATCAGCGCGACCACCTTTTGCCGCTCCTGGTGGTTCCTGCCGCTCTGCGCACCGTCGGTTCCGAGGTCCTCCCCGGCTTCCAGCGCGTCCGCCAGTTCCGTCGCGTTGTTGAACTTCCGTCCGTTCGCCTTCCGTGTCCTGGCCAGCGTCACGATGACCTGGGCGAAGTAGTCCGAGATTTCGGGCAGCACCTCTTGCAGCTGACCTTGGGTGGTCTTGTTCACATTCACCTTGCGGCGCCTGGCCGAAGTGCCCAGATCAACCGACTCGGGCTTGTCGAAGGATCCGGGCCAGTTGTCGATCTCGTCGTCCCGCTTCCAGTGCCCTCCCTCGACCTTGTAGCTGCCCCAGTGCACACGGACGGACTTCGGGAAGCCGGGATGACCAGCGTGGTACTCGATCTTCCTGACGTCGTACCAGACCATCTTCTGCAAATTGTCCGGCCGTTTGTGATTGCCCAGAGACTTCCCGTCGTCTCCTGTCTTTCCGACGGCCAGTGCCGCAGGGTGCTCGACCTTTTCCACGTCCTTGTTCTCTGATTTCCTGGCGGGCACCAGATTCGAGGTGGTGGCGTGGCCGCCGAGCCGCGCGGGCAGCATGTGCATACGGACCCAGTTGGACTTCCGGGCGCCGACGGTCAGTTTGTCCCAGCCCAGGGGCGAGACTTTCTGCCGCTCGCCCATGTCGGTCCCCTTCGGCGTGTCCTGCTGGATGTAGTGAGCTCTGAACTCGGCTGCCAGCGGACCGTCCGCGAAGGGCGGAAGGATCGTCGGCGGCAAGGGGGGTACGTCCGCGACCGACCCCCTGGCCTCGAGAAGTTCGGCCAGGTCTTCCATGTGCTGCTTGAGCCTGTTCAGCTCCCGTTCGAAGGCCGCGTCACCTGCCCTTCCGACGAACACCGGGGTGCCGTACTCAGGCAGTTTGCTGGACCGGTCCTCACGCACGGAGTTCGGGAGGCCGTCCTGCGCGCTCTCCACCACGTCGTACTGGGCCCTGGCCGCTTTGAGCGCCCGCTCCTGTTCGGCGAAGCGATCGGGGTCGGACTCCCTGAGCAGGTCGTTCTCCTTGGCCCAGCCGCCGAAGAATTTGCTCATGGCCTGTGGAGTGCTCCGGACGGTCAGATCGGCCCTCCGGCCCTTGCCGTTGAACAGCAGGGTGTGCAGCTCTCCGTCGTCCGTGCGGAAACGCACCGTGGGAAGGTCGTAGTCCTTCCTGCCCTCCGGCTCCGGCTGCCGGCCCCGGTCCCGCGTCCTGTCCCGGTCCCTGTCCCGGTCCCGTGTCCGGTCCCTCTCCTGCCGGCGCCGCCACTGGTCGCGCAGTCGCCGCAGCCGGTCGTTCAGCCTGTCGCCGACCTTGCGCCGGGCCTTGCCGAAGAGCTTGCCGACGGCGCGGCGGGCCCTGGTGACGGCCGACTTGACGGTCTGGCGGGCGCGCCGGACGCGGTTGCCGGGGCGGCGGTCCTTGTCACGGTCCCGGTCGGTGTCCCGGCGGCGGTCGTCGGTGCGCTTGCCGTCGGGGCGACGGTCGTCCGTACGGCGCCTGTCGTCCTGGCGGCGGGAGTCGTCCGTACGCCTGTCGCCGGGGCGACCCCGCCCAGGGCCACGACTGTCCGTACGCCCTGTGGAGGGGCGGCGGCGTGACGGGGCGTCGGGGCCGTCGTCCTTGTCGGTGCGTGTGCGCCGCTCCGCGTCCCGTATCCGCTTGCGGGCCGCGTTCACATCGCGGCCCTCCTCGCGGCGCCGCTCGTCGTCGCGGCGCTTCTTCGGGCGGGTGGTGTGCGAGGGGCGCTTCTTCTTCTCCGGGGCGGAGCGCTTGCCGGGGCGTGGCCTCGCCGGTGGGCGGGACTTGTCGTCCGTGGAGGGCTTGCGCGGCGTCGGACGGTCGTCGTCGCGGTCGGCCGGGCGGGCCGGGTCCGGTGACCGGTCGTCGGCCGTGGGTGCGGGGTCCTGGTCCTTGGGCTTGCCCGGAGCGTTCGGCTGTGCGGGCGGTGCGTCGGAGCCGTCCGGCTTGTCCTTCTTCTTGCGGAGGTTCTTCAGCATGTCGCCGAGCTTGTCGGCCACCTTGCCCATGAACCTGCCGACGCCCTCGATCAGGAACTCGTAGATCAGCTCGAGCAGGGCGACGACACCGGCCGCCACCGCCTTCGCGAAGGGCAGGGCGCCGTTGCCGCTCTTGACCGACTTCAGGAAGTCCATGAACAGGCCGAAGGCGGCGAGGATCTCGCTCAGCGCGCCCCATGCCGTCTTCAGGGCGTCGATGACCGCCATGACCCAGCCGGCCCCGGGGATCAGCTTCGCGACGACCTTCTCCACGACCAGCACTCCGATGATGACCGGGAGTTGGGGCAGCGCCTCGTCCCACGCCATCTGAGCCATCTGCTCGACGGTCACTCCGCCGGAGACCAGCTCCTGGAAGTCCTCCATCGGGATGCCGATGATCTCCTGGACCTTCTGGTGGAACCAGGCCTTCACCGCGCTGGTGACCTCGTTGAAGAGGTGCTCCCTGGCACCGGTGTCCGCGGCGGCCCCCGCCTTGCTGATCCAGTCGCCGGGGTCGGAGACGATGTCGTTGAAGATGGCGGCCCATTCACCGAGGCCCTCCACCACGGCGGCGCCGAACTCCAGCGCACCGACGGTGGCGGTCTCGGCGACCTCGACAGCCGCCAGCATCCCGGTCTCCAGGACGTCGAGCCCCGCGAGCAGCGCCCCGCACAGGCCGTCGAGCAGCTTCCCCGCGATCTCCTTGAGCCCGTCCGCGATCTGGTTGACCTTGTCCACGGCCCAGTCGCGCGCACCGTCGATGGTGTTGCGCCACTTGTCGCGCATCGCCGGGTAGTCGGCGAGGAGTTCGTCACCGAGGGCGATCAGCGCGTCCGCGAACTTGTTGATCTTGTCGATCACCCAGTTGCGGGCGTCGTCGATGAGCTTGAAGACCTGCTGCTTGAACTTGTCGATGAGGTCGGTGACGATCTGCCGCGCCTTCTCGAAGACGCTCTTGATGGCGTTCTTGAGCTCCTCGAAGAACTGCTTCAGCTTCTCGATGGCTTCTTCGAGCCAGTTGTCGGCGTCGTCCTTGCCTTCCTCCTGCTTCTTCTCGGCCTCCTTCTCGGCGTTGGTCTGCTCGTCGGTGATCTTCTTGTTGTCGTCCTGGGTCCGCTTGTCGACGTCCTTGTCGGTCTGCTCTTCCTTCTCCTTGACGTCCTTGCGGACCTCGTCGTACTTCCTGCCCTTCTTGCCGTCGATCTCCGCGGTCTTGTCGTCCTGCTCCTTGCGCCACTTGTCGCGGGAGTCGGCGATGTCGGAGCGGCCCTTGTCCCGGGCGTCGGCCTGCTGCCTGCTGCTTGTGTCGACCTCGCGCTTGAGGTCCTGATCGTGCTTCTGCCGGTCCGCCTGGGCCTTGTCGTCCTTGGCCCTGCGCTCCTGCGTCATCTTCTGGCGGCCCTCGGTGAAGCCGGCCTGGATCTGCAGACCACGGTCGTGCTCGGCCACGGCGGACGCGGACTCGATCGGCACCCCGCCGCCGGACATCGTGCGCCCGGCGCCCTTGGCGTTCCTGCCGTTGCCGCCGGGCACCTTGCCGGTCAGGGTCTCCTTGGGCACGTCCGGGTAGATCTGGTCCTCGCCCATCGGACGGGCCGCGTCCTCCCGGCCGGAGCGGTGCAGCTCCGCCTTCCGCTCGTCGAGCTTCTGGCCCTGTTCGTCGGTGCGCCGGGGGTCCGAGTCGTTCTCCAGCGGCAGCCGCGGTGCGTCGCCCACCTTGGCGTTCTGCAGGCCCTCGTCCTTCGTCGGGAGCCCGAGGATCGAGTCGATCAGGTCGTCGAGGGGCAGGATCTCCTTCAGGAGCTTGCCGAAGAGCTGGGCGCCGATGGTGACGGCGATGTCCCACCAGCTCGGCTCGGGCACGTTCGCGCCCGGTACCTCACCTTCCGGTTTCTGCTCGCCGGTGATCTCGGGCGTTTTGCCCGGTGCGGCCTCGGTACGGGCCACCTTGGCGTTGGTGTACGTGCCCGGGGCCGCCGGCGTCGGACCGCCCGGCACCGTCCGCGGGGAGCCGGACGGGCGCTGCTCCTTCGGCGGCGCTTTGCGCAGCGCCGTACGTTCCTTGTCGACCGAACGGCCGACCGCGCCGTTCACGCCCTTGAGCGTGTCCAGCATCTGATGCGGTTTCAGGCCTGCGGCCGTCGCGAGTCCCGCCTCGGGCGTGGCGTTCGAGACGTCCGGTGCGGCGGCTTCCTTCTTGGGCTTCGCCGGGGCGGATGCGCCTGCGCGTCCGCCGCCGGCCCGCGTCGGCGCGGGAGCCGAGGACGCGCGACCACCGCCGCCCCCGCCGCGGCGGGCGTTGCGGGCGGCCTGCCGTGCGGTCTGCCGTTTGCTGCCCGCCGGCTTGGACCGGGCGGCGGATCCACCGCCGCCGGAACCCGAAGTGCCGGACGTCTTGGGGGTGTTGGTCTTCGCCTCCGAGGCGGACAGGGGTGAGGGGCCGTTGCCCGGCGCCAGTTGCGGAGCGGAGCCGGGCCCCGGTGTGGAGACCTTGTCCGGGCCGGTTTCCGGTCCGGGGGAGGTGGCGTGGCCGTTGCCCTCGGTGACGCCCTGGTCGTCGGGGGTGGGGGTCGGCTTGGTGCCGGGAGTACTGCCGGTGCCGGTGCCGACGCTGCTGCCGGTGCCGCCCGCCGTGTCCTCGCTCTTGTCTGCCGGCTTCGCGGACCCCTTGTCCGCTCCGGCGCTCGGCTCCGTCTCGCTCTTCGCCGGGGCGCCCGCCGCCTGCGATCCCTGCTTCGCGGTGCCTTCGGCCTGGCCGCCGCCGTCCGCCGGCCTGCCGGACGCCCGGGACGAACCGGCGTCCTGGGTACGGGCGTCCTCGTCCGCCTTGGCGAGCCGCTCGGGCCCGGCCGGCTCACCGGGCGGCGGGGTCGCGCCGGCTCCCGCACCATCGGCGGTGCGGGCCTCCTCGTCCCGTCGGCGGGCCTCGGCGTCCTCCGCACGCTGCTCCGCCTGCACCTTGTCGCCGATGCCTCCGGCGGAGTCCGCCGAGGCCGTCGGGGTGAGCCCGGACGCATCGTTCCCGGTGCCGGTCGCCCCGCCGGCTCCGTCCGGCCCGAGGTCCTGCTCTGCGGACGCGCCGGTGAACAGGTCCTGGTCGGCGAGCCCCTGGGGCTCGTCGTCCACCCCAGAACGTGCGGGAGCGTCCTGCGGTGCGTCCGCCACCTCTTCCGGTGCCGGTCCGGCATCCGTGGACGGAAGGGAAGGCCGGGAGGCGTTGCCCTTCTTCCGCTCCTCGACGATGCCCGGGTTCTTCGCCGCCTCCGTGTAGCCGACGAGGTCGATGTCGGGGACGGGCTCGTTGCCGCGGGCCGCGGGCGTGTCCTCGTCGGCGACCGGCTCCTGCTCCGCGGGCTCCGAGTCCAGCCCCAACGGCTCGTCGTCGGCGTCCTGTTCGTTCTCCGGGTCGCCCGCCGAGCGGACCGGGCCGGTGTCGCCGCCGGTCCGGGGCTTCTCGCCGGGCTCGGCACCGCTCCGGTCGACGGGCGACGGGGCGGCCGCGGTGTCCGCGGCGACCGCCGGGCCCTCGTCCTGGCGCGTCTGCTGCTCGCCCGCCTGCCGCTCCGGCTCCGGCGGGGCCTCCTCCTGCCGTCCGGCCTCTTCCCGCTCCTCCTCGGCGGCGGCGTCGTCCTTCTTCGCCTCGTCCTGCTGCGCGCCGTCGTCCTCGGCCTTGCGCTGCTCGTCCTGCGCGGAAGCGTTCTGGTCCTCGCGGGCAGCGGTGTCCCTGTCCTCCTGCCCGGACTCCGACCGGTCCTGCTCCCGTGCCCCGGCCTCCTCCTGGTCCTGCGCAGCGGCCTCTTCGGAGGACGTACTCCCCTTCTCGCCGCCGACCGCTCCCCCACCGGGCTCACCGGGCTCACCGGGCTCACCGGGCTCACCGGGCTTCTCCTGCTCGCCCTCCCCGCCGGCTTCCGGCCGCTCGCGCGCGTCCGGGCGTTCCCCGGCGGTCTCGTCGCGCCGGCGCTCCTCGGCGACCTCGTCCGCCGCCCCGGGCACGGCCGAGGGCGCCGCCGCCGCGTCCAGCGGCAGCGGCCCCGTCTGTTCCGCCTCCTCGACGAGGTCCAGCACCCGGTCGAGTACGGGCGCGGGCAGCCGTATCTCCAGCCGGTCGAGGACGAGGTCCTGCACCTGCGGTGCCAGCCGTGCCAGCTGGAGCCGGACCCGGCCCGACCGGTCCTCCGGGTCCCCGCGCAGGGAGCGCAGGACTCCGTTCGCGACGCGGTCGACCAGGGTCGCCGGGTCCAGCTCCTCCATGCGGCGCCGATCGGCGTTCACGGTCGCGTACCGCAGCCATCCCGGCGTGGCCTGCCCCGGCTCGATCTGCGGAGCGGACTCCTCGTCCCGTACGAGGTCCTGGGCCGCCCCCTCCGCCTCCCGCTCGATCGGCTGGTGCGGCAGGCTCACCGCGCCGAGGTCACGGCCGACGCGCAAGGTGCCCAGGCCGTGCGGGTTCTGGACGGTGTGCAGGAGCTCGTGGGCGAGCAGGCGTCGGCCGTCCGCCGTGCCGGGGCGGAAGGTGCCCTCGCGGAAGAAGATGTCCTGGCCGACCGCGACGGCGTCCGCGCCGAGCAGTTCCGTCAGCTGTCCGGCGTCGCGGCCGGTGTGCAGCCGTACGCGTCCGAGGTCGTGGCCGAGCCGCTCCTCCAGCTCCCGCCGGACGCCGGGGTCGAGGGGCTGTCCTGCGCCGCTGACGATGTCCTTCGGTTCCGGTGTACGGGACTTGGCGGCACGCTCCCTGCGCTTGCGGCGGCGCTGTTCGGCCGCCTGCTCGGAACGGGCGTCCTGGCTCTGCGTGTTGCTCACCGGGTCACCTCCCCATGGCCGCTGAGCCCTTCGTGCACGGCGCGCGCCAGCTCCTGCCCGAGCCGCCGTGCGGACAGACCGGCGGGCAGGGGCGGCAGTGCGGACAGGGCGTCCACGGTCAGCGGCCCGTCCGTCGCCAGCGGTACGCCGTGGGTGCGGATCAGGCGGGTGAGCTCACGCTCGAACGCGGCCGAGACCCGCTCCGGGTCCACCCGGAAGCCGCTGAGGGCCAGTTCGCCCACGTCCACCCGGATCTCACGCGGGGTCACACCCATCCGCGCACCTCCGTCGGCGTCAGGGACCGCTCGAGCTTCAGGTACTCGGTGCGGGCCGCCGCGAGCATGTGCCGCATCTGCAGCCGGTCGCCCTCCTCGGCGGCGAGGAACGCGCCGGACAGGGCGATGTTGCGGATCGAGCCGCCCGCGACGGTGAGCTGGGCGAGCAGATCGCAGTCGATGTCCTTGACCGGGGCCTGCGGCGGCAGGACGCGGCGCCAGATCTCGGCTCGTTCGTGTTCGGCCGGGAAGGGGAAGTCGACGACGAAGCGGATGCGGCGCAGGAAGGCGGTGTCGAGGGCCTTCTTCATGTTGGTGGTGAGGACGGCGAGGCCGCGGTAGGCCTCCATCCGCATGAGCAGATAGCTGACCTCGAGGTTGGCGTACCGGTCGTGGCTGTCCTTGACCTCGCTGCGCTTGCCGAACAGCGCGTCGGCCTCGTCGAAGAGAAGCAGCGCGCCACCGCGCTCGGCGGCGTCGAAGACCCGGCGGAGGTTCTTCTCGGTCTCGCCGATGTACTTGCTGACCACCTGGGAGAGGTCCACGACGAAGAGGTCGAGGCCGAGTTCCTTCGCCATGACCTCGGCGGCCAGCGTCTTGCCGGTGCCGGAGCCGCCCGCGAACAGCGCGGTCACGCCGAGTCCGCGGCGCAGCGTGCCGGCGAAGCCCCACTCCTGGTGGACGGTCGGCCGCTGCCGTACATGGGCGACGATCTCGCGGAGCACGCCGACCTGCCGCTCGTGCAGCACCAGGTCGCCCCAGCCGGCCTGCGGTGCGATCCGCCGGCCCAGCTCGTCCATGCCGATCCGGGCCTCGGCCAGCCCGGCCCGCCAGGCGAGGCGGGCCGCGTCCGGCTCGTCCTCGACGGGCAGGTCACGGCGTACGGTGGCGGCCGCGGACCGTACGACATGCGGCGGCAGCTGGAACTGGGCCACGAGCGACCGGAGTTCGAGGTCGTCCAGGTCGATGCCCGCGAACGCGTCGGTCCACAGGGCGAGTTGTTCGTCGTCGTCGAGCCGGGGCACGCTCACGCGGACGCCGTGCGGCCGGTCGGAACGCAGCGGGTCCTCGCTCGACACCACCATGGGTACGGCGGCCTGGGCCAGGAACGCCTCGGTCGCCGCCCGCTGGTCGCGGTCGAGTTCGCCCACCTCGACGAGCAGCGCGGCGGGCAGCAGGATCGCCTCGCGCTGCCAGAGCCGGGCGAGTTGGTCCCGTTCGGCGGGGTCGGTGGGCAGGTCCTCGGCGCTGACCGCGTAGAGGCCGAGCCCGGAGCGGGCGGCCGCGGCGGCGGCGATGTCGGCCCGGCTGCGCAGGTCCCCGCCGGTCAGCTCGACCAGCAGGGGCGCATCAGGACTCGCTCCCGCCGTCCAGCCCGCGGCGACCCGGTTCGCGGCCAGGTCGTACGAGGGTGGCAGCCGGTCCGGCACCGGGGTGCGCCGCAGCCGGCCGTGCAGCCGGGCGTCCAGGTAGGGCGAGCCCAGCAGGAAGTGCAGGATGCGTTCGTCGAGCCGCAGCCGGGAGGTGGTCAGCCGGGACTCGTCGTCGAGCTCGACGATCCGCCAGCGCCGCAGCGGGGCGACGGGGGTGAGCGCGCTCCAGTGCGGCTCGGCGAGGGCGGCCAGGGCGAGCGAGAAGGTGGGGTACCCCCGCTCCGGGTCACCGCTCGCGGCGGCGCACCGGGCGGCCGTCGTGGGGTCCAGGTCCTGGGCGGCGGTGAGCAGGACGAGGTCGCGTTCGAACGGGGTGAGTCCGAAGCAGGCGACGAGGGCGTCGAGGGGGGCGGCGGGCTGTCGTACGGGAGCGGAGGCGGCGCCGGGCTCGGATTCCGTCCGCTGTGCGCCCGGCTCGGCGGCGCGTGCCGCGTGGGCGTCGACGCGGGCCAGGACGCGCCCGATCTCCGCGATCAGCGTCGTGCCGCCGTCCCGCTCGCCGGCCGCGTCCGGCGCGTGTCCACCCATGTCCTCACCTGCCCCCGTCGCGCTCATCCCGTGTCACTTCTCCGTGTTCTCGCCCGGGCCGTCCGAGTTCCGTGGGCCCGGACGTGCCGACCGAGGGCTCGTCTTACGGGTGCGCGCCGGCGTCTTGGCGACGGCCTTCGCGGCCTTCTTGGCGACAGGCTTCTCGGCCGCCTTCTTGGCGACGGCCGGTGCTTCGCTCTTCCCATCCTCCGTTGCGGGAACCGGGCCTGACGGTGCGTCATTGCTCCGCTCCACCCCGGGAGGGGCCGGCGCGCCCGGCGCCCCGAACGGCAGCACCCGCACATCCGTCCGTTCGACCGGCTTCCGCGGCACCGGCGTCTCACGCCCGTCGATGAAGACCAGCGCCGCCTGATAGACGACCGACAGTGCGTACGGCGTCTGGTGGAGCATCCCCCACAGCTTCGACGTCTCGTCGACGTCCATCGCCGTCGGTGTGAACCGCACTCGCTGCGCCGCCTCGACGAGGTCGCTGCCCGCCAGGTACGGCTTCTCACCGGCGAGTTCGATGACGTCCTTCGGCAGGACCGGTGTCTCGTGCAGGGTGCGCACCACGGAGCCGATCAGGCGCTGCCCGACGAGTTCCGTCTCGTCGCCGTAGGCGCTGATCAGGTAGTGCAGGTCGAGTGCGGCGGCGGGCCGTTTGACCAGCGTGCCGTCGGCGGCGCGGGTGGGCAGGTCGTTGTTGCGCTGTGAGGTGTCGGGCGTGACCTGGTAGAGGAAGACCGAGATGGTGGGCTGCTCGACGGACGGGTCGGCCGGTGGCTTGCGCGGTTCGACCTTCACCGCCATGTCGGTCTCGGGTCCGATGCGGGACTCGATGAGCAGGGCGAGGGCCTGGGTCACATGGGCGATGGCAAGTGCGTTGCTCATGGCGTGAGTTCCTCGGTCCCTGTCGTCCTGATGCTTCCTGTGCGGCTCATTCACGCCCCCGGGCCAGGTACTCCGCGAGGCTCACCGTCGCGCCCGGCCGCTCGGTCCCGGGCGTCCGCTGCCGGGCGCCGCCGGACGGCGACGGTGCCGCGGTCACCTCGAGCCGCCCGATCTGCACCTGCACCACCTGTTCGGGCGCCCGCGCCGACCGGCGGGCCGCGGCCTGCCGTACGGCCTCGCGGGCCGCCACCGTGTCCGCCGCCCTGGGCCGTGGGGCGGCCGGCGCGGCGGGGGAAGCGGCGTCCGTACCCGGGGGGATGGGTACGGACGCCGCGGTCGGGGCGGCGCGCTCCGGGCGGCCCGGCGTCCGCCGCCCGGCATCCGGGACCGGCCGGGGGCCCGGCAGCACCGGCGCCACCGGGCGCAGCAGCGGCGCCTCGGTCACGGCCGGCGGCGCGGGGGGCTGCGCCGGGTCGGCGGGCGGTCGTTCGGTGCGTACGACGGTCCGCTCGCGTTCCGTGTGCAGCCGTGCCGCGCGGGCCGCCGGAGCCGCACGCGGGGTGTCCGGGCGCGGTGCGGCGGAGAGCGTCGAAGAGGGCCACACCGGCTCGGCGTCCTCGCCCGCGTTCCGCGCCCGTACCGCCTCGATCCGTTCGAACGGGCCGGGCAGCCGAGGCCGGACCCGCACCACGTCCGGGCGCGGGCCGGTGGCGGCCGGCGCGTGCCGGGCGATCAGCCGGTCGAGGAAGTCGGGCACCTCGGAGCCGGGCGTGGACTCAGACATCGGCGCACATCTCCAGGTAGTAGCGGCGCCGCAGCGGGCTGAGCGCCAGGATCTCCGGCTCGCTCCAGCCGTACGCGGTGGCGAGCAGGTGGACGTCCAGGAGCAGGTCCCTCGCCCAGGAGTCGAGTTCGGTCCACAGGTACGAGGCGATGTCCAGCTCGGCCCGGGTGGCCCGCCCGCACTCGGGGCAGGCCACGGCGAGGGTCACGTCGGCCCCCGGGTCGGCGGCCTCCACCGCCTCGGTGATCCGGCGCTGCACGGGTGCGGGCAGGGCGTCGGCGGTGACCGCCGCCCCGTCGTGCACCGCCGAGACGAGGCAGCGCGCGAGCAGCGCTCCGCGCGGATCCACGTCCCGCGCCGCCGCGGTCAGGTCGCCGGCGCCGGGCAGCCGGAACTCGACCTCCCAGCCGTCGTGCGCGACCCGTACGACCGTGTCACCGCGGACTCCGGCCGAGCGGGCGAACTCCCCGGCGTCCAGGTCGAACTCCATGTCCGCCCCGCACTGCGCGCAGTCGAGCCGCACCTGCATGCGCTCGCCGAACAGGGCCCGGCGCAGTGCGAACAGGTCCGCCTCGCGCTCACCCACCGGAAGGGCGGGCAGTGCCCGGGTGTCGAGGTCCGGGCGCGCGGTGCGGTGCAGCAGCAGCGCGCGCCCGGCGGACGCCTCGGCGAGTCCCGCCTCCCAGGTGGCCAGCAGATCGGCCGCCCCAGCCATCAGCTCCCCCAACCTTCTTCAGCTCAGGCCGGGTTCAGGAACGAGGGCTCCTCCGGCTCGGGCACCTCGTAGTCCCGCTCCCAGCCCTCGCACTCGAGCTTCAGCGACTGTATGGCCACCGCGTTGGCGTTGGCGTCCAGCTCGCCCAGGACCTGGTACTCGCTGGGCCAGGTCCGGTACAGCTTGTGCGAGACGGCGACCTGGCCCGCCTCGTTGAGGACCTGGATGACGATGTCCTTGCGGAAGTCGGCGAGGGACACCTCGGAGCCGAGACCGGCCCCGACCTGCCAGACCTTGTTGGCCCAGCGGTCGAACTCGGGGTCGTGGGTGACCCCGCGCTCCAGGGTGATGCCCTCGAACTCCGAGCGGCCCGGCGACTTGCGCGGCGAGGAGGGGTCACCGCCGTGCCGGTGCTTGACGACCTCGGTGGTCCGCTTCAGGGGACTGATCTTGCTGATGCCCGCGACCGTACGACCGTCCCACAGGACCAGGAACTTGAAGTTCTTGTACGGGTCGAAACGATGGGCGTTGACCGTGAACTCAGCCATCGCAATTCCTCGGCATTCCTCGGTTTTCCATGAGCGCGATCAGAGCGCGAACTGCCCGGACGTCTGCTGGATCCTGACGATCACGAACTCGGCCGGCCGCACGGGCGCGATGCCCACCAGCACGTTCACGACGCCGTTTGCCACGTCCTCGTCCGTCGTCGTCTCGTGGTCGCACTTGACGAAGTAGGCCTCGCGCGGCGTGCTGCCCTTGAACGCGCCCTGACGGAAGAGCGTGTGCAGATACGAGGAGGCGCTCAGCCGGATCTGCTGCCACAGCGACTCGTCATTGGGCTCGAACACGACCCACTGCAGGCCGCGTTGCAGACTCTCCTCCACATGCAGCGCGAGCCGGCGCACCGGCACGTACTTCCACTCGCTGTCGAGCGCGTCGGAGCCGGCGAGGGTGCGCGCGCCCCACACCAGGGGGCCGGTCAGCGGGAAGGTGCGCAGGCAGTTGACGCCGAGCGGGTTGAGCAGCCCCGTCTCCCGGTCGGTCAGCTCGACGGTGAGCGAGTGCACGCCCGCGAGCCGCGCCTCGGTGCCCGCCGGCGCCTTCCACACACCGCGCTCGGAGTCGGTACGGGCGAAGACCGCGGCGACCGCGCCGGACGGCGGGAAGGAGCGCAACCGCCCGGTGAGCGGGTCGGTGAGCTGCAGGTGCGGGAAGTACAGGCCGGCGTGGTCGCCGCGCACGGCGTCGAAGGCGGCGAGCCCCGCGCGGGCCGTGTCCACACTGACCCAGGTGCTCGGGGCATCGACGAGCAGGAAGATCCGCCGCTCCTGGCACAGCCGCTGGGCCGCCGAGACGACGGTGAGCATGTTCTCGGTCTTCTCGTACGAGGCCAGCTCGGGCAGCGCCAGCAGGTTGACGTCGGCGACGCCGCGCAGGGCCTGGATGCCGGTCTTGTCGGCCTCGGAGCCGATGAGGTCGCGCGGTCCGGGCGCCTCGCCGTCCTCGCCGCCGTCCAGCGGGAACACCGGCGGGTTGACGGAGGCCTCCAGGCCCAGGTCGTTGGCGCACTCGCCGAGGAAGCGGACGACGTCCTCGGGGTCGGTGGAACCGGCGACGACCTGGATACGCCGGCCGAAGGCGGTCACCTCGGCGCCGGCGAAGGCGTGCTTGCCCGGCGCGTCGGGCAGGGCGCGCAGCTTGCGCTCCAGCAACAGCGCCAACTCGGCGACACCGGACGGGGCTTCGCCGTCGCAGTCGGGGTCGTGGAGCCGGAACTCGCGCTCCACGTCGCCGATCTTGACGGTGAGGTCGACCTCCAGGTTCGGCAGCTCGTCCCCGAACGGCTTGGAGACGGTGCCGGACGGGTCGGGGCGGCCCTCGCCGACGGCGTCGACGCGGATGAGGCGCGAGCCCGCGTTGATCACCGTGGGCGCGTAGCGGCCGTGCCCGGTGTCCATGGACAGGCCGGTGAAGCTCTCGCGGGTGTCGCCCTTGGCGTCGTACACCCGCAGGTTGAAGGTCTCGTCGGGGTGGGGCGTGTCGTAGTCGACGGCGACGCGCAGGCCGTTGCCCCAGACTCCGGGCTCCTTGGCGTGGACCTCGAGAACGCGGCTCTCGCTGTGGCCCTCGGTGGACTCCAGGACGACGCAGGCAGCCTTTCCGCTGCCGGCCTTGGCGACCCGGACGATCACGGCGACGCTGCCGCCGCCCGCGAAGAACTGGTGCACCGCGTAGGCGACGGCGCTCTGCGAGCCGAGCCCTCCGAAGCGGCGCTCGAACTCGGTGAAGCCGGTGACGCGCACCGGTTCGTTGAGCGGACCACGCCGGGTGTGACCGACGAACGCGGTCACCGACGTGGTCACGGCGGAGATGGTGCGGCTGCTGCTGGGAAGCTCTTCGACGTAGACGCCTGGATACGTCGGCCGGGCGGCGCTCACTGCATTCGTCGGCATTCCCCCTCCAATCCCTGTCTCGGGCACCGGACGAAGGCACCAAGAGATGACAGAGGAAGACTTTCCGGACCGGTGCGCCAGAACGCCACCCACACGGGCGACAGTGATCACGCGTACCGCATCAGTTCCCCCGTCAGCACCCCGGGCGGTCGGTCGCCCGGCCCAAGCGCACGCTTGTGACTCCTGATGCTCGAGTGCTCAACCCACCTTGGAGAGTGAGGAGTTGCTCCAGCAAGACGTGTTCACGCCAGCCCTGGGGGAGGTTCGATGAAGGGCGGCGAACATGACTCGCACACGATGTGCGCGTGTCGGGGCGGATGATCCACCACTTCTGCACAGCCGGTGTTGCAGCAGAATGGAGCGCATGTCCCGACGCCCCGCCCGGCCCCGCCGGCCACACCCCTCCACCCCTTCGCACAACCCTTCGTGCCCTTGCGGTCTTGCGGAGACATACGAGATGTGCTGTGGCCGATTTCATCGGGGTGCGGCCTCGGCACCGACCGCCGAGGCGCTCATGCGGTCGCGCTACAGCGCTTTCGTGAAGCGGGACGAGGCGTATCTGCTGCGGACCTGGCACCCGCGGACGCGCCCACCGCGGGTCGAGTTCGATCCCGGTATGCGGTGGACCGGCCTGGAGATCCTCGACACCGGCGACGGGACCGCGTTCCACACGACCGGGACCGTGACCTTCCGGGCGTCGTTCAAGGGCGGGGCGCTGCACGAGCGAAGCCGGTTCGAGCGGGTCGACGGGGCGTGGGTGTACGTCGACGGGGAGTTCCTCGACTGAGGAGCGGCCGACCGCAGCGCGGCCGTCAGGGCGCCAGGATGTCCAGCTCCTGAAGCGCGCCCACCGCGATCTCCCGGGTCAGCTCCTCCGCGCGGGCGGCGTCGCGCTCCCGGACCGCCTCCGCGAGCTTGACGTGCAGGGTGACGGCGGCCGGGTCGGGATCCTCGAACATCACGTCGTGCTGGGTACGACCGGTCAGCACCTCGGCGACGACATCGCCCAGGCGGGCGAACATCTCGTTGCCGGAGGCGTTGAGGATCACCCGGTGGAAGGCGATGTCGTGGAAGAGGTAGCCCTCCAGCTGGTGACCGCGTGAGTGCGCGACCATGCCCAGGGCGCACTCGGTGAGCTCCTTGCACTGCTCGGCGGTGGCGTTCCTGGCGGCGAGCCCCGCGGCGACCGGTTCGACCGCCGAGCGCAGCACCGTGAGCGAGCGCAGCTGGTGGGGCCGGTCGGCGCCGGCCAGTCGCCAGCGGATGACCTGCGGGTCGTAGACGTTCCACTCCGACCTGGGGCGGACCGTCACGCCCACCCGGCGGCGGGACTCGACCAGGTGCATGGACTCGAGCACGCGGACCGCCTCGCGCATCACGGAGCGCGACACATCGAAACGCTGGGCCAGCTCGTCGGTGCGCAGAACGCTGCCCGGGGGGTACTCACCCGCGGTGATCTCGGGGCCGAGGGTGTCCAGTACTTGGCCGTGCAGCCCCCGGCCCGGTGTGCTCATGCACTCAGCGTACGTGCCGGGTCACGGGAACAAAAAGTCAGACTTATTTGTCACAGGCTCTTGAATTCGTCGTACCTAAAAGGTTTCATTTGGCCGACGTCGGAAGCGGCGTCGTATGTCGAGGAAGACAGCGAGGCAGACATGCGTACCCCCCACGTCGTCGTGGTGATGGGCGTCGCCGGAACGGGCAAGACCACGATCGGTCCGCTGCTCGCCGCCCGGCTCGGCGTTCCCTATGCCGAGGGCGACGACTTCCACCCCGAGGCCAACATCGCCAAGATGTCGGCCGGTACCCCGCTCGACGACGACGACAGGTGGCCCTGGCTGGACGCCATCGGCGCCTGGGCGCACGGGCGGGCCGGGCTGGGCGGGGTGGTCAGCAGTTCGGCGCTGAAGCGGTCGTACCGCGACCGGCTCAGGGCCGCGGCCCCCGACATCGTGTTCGTGCACCTCACCGGCGACCGGGCCCTCATCGAGGACCGGATGGCGCACCGGCAGGGTCACTTCATGCCGACGGCCCTGCTGGACTCGCAGTTCGCCACGCTTCAGCCGCTCCAGCCGGACGAGACCGGAGTCGCCGTCGACGTCTCCGGCACGCCCGAGGAGATCACCGAGCGCGCCCTGGCCGCGCTGGACGGGCTGGAGCAGACGGCCCCGCAGACCTCGTAGAACCCCCGCATCACCCCCTCCCCTCCCCATCCCCTCCACTGACAAGGGAACCCCCGTGACCAGACTCAGCGTCGAGATGCTGGCAGCGGACACCGTCGAGCCGATCACCTCGGCCGGCCACGCCCAGCTGGGCATCGCCGTGCTGGCGGGTATCGCGCTCATCGTCCTGCTGATCACCAAGTTCAAGCTTCACGCCTTCCTGGCGCTGACCATCGGGTCGCTGGCGCTCGGCGCCTTCGCCGGGGCACCGCTCGACAAGGCCATCACCAGCTTCACCACCGGCCTCGGCTCCACGGTCGCCGGCGTGGGTGTGCTGATCGCCCTCGGTGCGATCCTCGGCAAGATGCTCGCCGACTCCGGCGGCGCCGACCAGATCGTCGACACGATCCTCGCCAAGGCGAACGGCCGTTCGATGCCATGGGCGATGGTCCTCATCGCCTCCGTGATCGGTCTGCCGCTGTTCTTCGAGGTCGGCGTCGTACTGCTGATCCCGGTCGTACTGATGGTCGCCAAGCGCGGCAACTACTCCCTGATGCGCATCGGCATCCCGGCGCTCGCGGGCCTGTCGGTCATGCACGGCCTGGTCCCGCCGCACCCCGGTCCGCTGGTCGCGATCGACGCGGTGGGCGCCAACCTCGGTGTGACCCTGGCGCTCGGCGTGCTCGTCGCGATCCCGACGGTGATCATCGCCGGTCCGGTGTTCTCGAAGTACGCCGCCCGCTGGGTGGACGTCCCGGCCCCCGACCGGATGATCCCGCAGCGGGCGTCCGAGGAGCTGGAAAAGCGGCCCAGCTTCGGCGCCACGCTGGCGACCATCCTGCTGCCGGTCGTGCTGATGCTCTCCAAGGCCCTCGTCGACATCATCATCGACGACCCCGAGAACACCGTGCAGCGTGTCTTCGACGTGGCCGGCTCCCCGCTGATCGCCCTGCTCGCCGCCGTGCTCGTCGGCATCTTCACGCTGGGCCGCCCTGCCGGGTTCTCCAAGGGGCGGATCTCGTCGATCGTCGAGAAGGGCCTCGCGCCCATCGCGGGCATCCTGCTGATCGTCGGCGCAGGCGGCGGCTTCAAGCAGACGCTGATCGACTCCGGCGTGGGCCAGATGGTCCTGGACATCTCCGAGGACTGGTCGATCCCGGCCCTGCTGCTGGCCTGGCTGATCGCGGTGGCGATCCGGCTGGCGACCGGTTCGGCAACCGTCGCGACCATCTCGGCGGCCGGACTGGTCGCCCCGCTCGCGGCCGACATGTCCACCACGCACGCCGCCCTGCTGGTCCTGGCCATCGGCGCCGGTTCGCTCTTCTTCAGCCATGTCAACGACGCCGGCTTCTGGCTGGTGAAGGAGTACTTCGGGCTGAACGTCGGCCAGACGATCAAGACCTGGTCGATCATGGAGACGATCATCTCGGTCGTCGCGGGTGCGCTGGTGCTGCTGTTGTCCCTGGTCATATAGCGGCTGTCCGCGGGACAGTCGCCAAGCAGCCGCACACCGTCCGGCCACCGGCCGGACCCGGGCCCGGGGCAACCGCCCCGGGCCCGGGTGTTTTCCTGCGGTACACCGGAGCTCAGCGTCGCCAGAGCGGATGCTCCCGCTCCGCCCACTCCCCGCTCACCGACCCCGTCCGCATCCCCCGCCGGGCCTCCGGATCCGCCAGCGCCATGCCGATGTGCCCGGCGAGGACGATGCCGATGGTGAGGGCCAGCCAGTCGTGGACGAAGGTCGCGCTGGTGCGCCACACCAGCGGGGTGAGGTGGGTGAACCACATGATCAGTCCGGTGCCGAGCATCACCAGCGTCGCCCCGGCGATCCAGGCCGCGTAGATCTTCTGCCCGGCGTTGAACTTCCCCGCCGGACGTGCGGCGGACCGCCGGTCCCGGCGCAGGGCGGCGCGCAGCCAGACCCGGTCGTGCGGGCCGAAGCGGTTCAGCAGCCGCAGGTCACCGCGGAAGGCCCGGGAGGCGAGGCCGGCAAGCACGGGCACGGGCAGGGCGACTCCCGCCCACTCGTGGACGGTGACGACGAGGGCACGGCGGCCGACCAGCTCCGCGAGCTCGGGGATGTACAGACAGGCCGCGGTCAGCACGCACACGCCCATCAGCGCGGCCGTCGTCCGGTGCACCCACCGCTCGGCCCTGCTGAACCGGCGGACCGTCGTAGCGGCTACGGGGGCGTCAGCTCGTAGGCTCATCGTCCCGCCCGTTCGAACGGCCCACCCAGGCGTCGATGTCGTAGCCCCGTTCTTCCCAGTAGCCCGGCCGCACGTCTTCGGTGACGGTGATGCCGGAGAGCCACTTCGCGGACTTGTAGAAGTACATGGGGGCCACATAGAGGCGTACGGGTCCGCCGTGGGCGTGACCGAGATCCTCGTCCTGCATGCGCAGGGCCACCAGGACGTCGGCGCGACGGGCCTGGTCGAGGGTGAGGCTCTCGGAGTAGGTGCCGTCGAAGCAGGTGAAGCGCACCGCCCCGGCCGACGGGCGCACTCTCGCGGCGTCCAGGAGCCGGGACAGGCGCACCCCCTCGAACGGTGTGTCCGGGACCCGCCACCCGGTGACGCACTGCACGTCGCGCACCATCCGGGTCTGCGGCAGGGCGCGCAGGCCGGCCAGCGTGTAGGTGCGCGGTCGGTCCACCAGTCCGTCGACGGTGAGGCGGTAGGTCGTGGCGTTCTTGTGCGGTACGGAGGAGGCGACCGAGTAGTAGCGGAAGCCGCCGCCGTTGGGCAGCAGGCCGGTCAGGCCGGTGGGGTCCTTGTCCGCGGCGCTGCCGAGGAAGGACTCCAGTCCGCGCTGCAGGGTGGGCGCGGCGACCACGCCGAGGGCACCCAGGCCGAGGGTGCCGAGCAGGACGCGACGGCCGATCGGCCGGCCCTCCTGCTCGGGCTGTCCGGTATTCACCCAGCCATTCGAGCACCCGGGACCCCGGCGCCGCCAGGGAGCGCGGACGCCCGTCAGAATTCCGTAACCCCCGCTCGGCCACCGCTGCCGAAACCACCGCTCCCGCCCTGCTTGGATGGCCCCATGAGCGCTGCTGACGAGATCCTCGACATCGTCGACGAACACGACCGCGTCGTCGGGCAGGCCCCGCGCGGGGAGGTGTACGCGCAGGGTCTGCGTCACCGGTGCGTGTTCATCCAGGCCCGGGACGCGGCGGGCCGGATCTTCGTCCACCGCCGCACCCCGGCCAAGCTCGTCTTCCCCTCCTTGTACGACATGTTCGTCGGCGGCGTCGTCGGCGCGGGCGAGGCCTACGACGATGCGGCGTTGCGCGAGGCCGAGGAGGAACTCGGCGTCACCGGGCTACCGCGTCCCGCGTACCTGTTCAAGTTCCTGTACGACCACGGGGCCGGCCACAGCTGGTGGTCCGCCGTCTACGAGGTGCGCTGCGACCTGCCGGTCCAGCCGCAGGCCGAGGAGGTCGCCTGGCACGACTTCCTGCCCGAGCAGGAGATCGAGCGGCGTCTCGCGGAATGGCAGTGGGTTCCGGACGGCCTGGCGGCCTACGCGCGCCTGAGCGCCTACCGGTCGGCGGGCTGATCCGACCGCGCACCCCGATAGGGTCGTGCACGTGATCGAACTCGTACGGAACGTCCGGCTGTGGTTCGCACCCCAGCGGATCCGGGCGGAGGGCGTCACGCCCGACTACCGGTTCTCGCTGGCGAACGAGCGCACCTTCCTGGCCTGGCTGCGCACCGCGCTCGCGCTGATCGGCGGCGGTTTCGCGGTGGACCAGTTCCTGCCGGACCTGAGCCGGGGCTGGCGGGTCGGGCTTGCGCTCGCGCTGCTCGCGGCGGGCGTGCTGTGCTCCCTGCGGGCGGTCAACCACTGGATGCGCTGCGAGCGCGCCATGCGCCGGGGCGAGGACCTGCCGGTGTCACGGTTCCCGGCGCTGCTGAGCCTGGTCGTCGCGGTGGTGGCCGTCGCGATGGTCGTCGTCGTGCTGGTCGGGTGGGAGGGATGAGCGCCGTCGCCGCCCCGGAGCGGGATCCGGGACTGCAGCCGGAGCGGACCCGGCTCGCCTGGCGGCGCACCACGCTGTCGGGCACCGTCGCCGCCGTACTCGCCGTGCGGACCGCACTGCACGGCGGGGTGTCGGCCCCCCGGCTCGTCGTCGGTGCCCTGTGCTGTGCCCTCTGGCTGGGCTTCCTGCTGGTCGCCCATCGCCGGATCCACACGCTCGCGGCGACCGACCGCCCCACGGCCCTCACACCCCGGTACGCCGCGGCCGCGGCCCTGTGCACGGTCGCCCTGGCCGCCTGCGCCTCGGCGCTGGTCCTCTAGGGACTGACCGCCGCACGGGCACCGGTCAGCCGCGGGTGGGGTACTCGGGCGCCACGCATGCCGGATGCCCGGATATGTTCTGGTCGCGTGGCAGCCTGTCCGTCGTCATCACCCGCACCCGAAGGTGAGCGCCATGACCACCCTGCACCAGGAACACACCTCCCACACGCACACCCACGGCCCCGCCTGCGGGCACGCCGAGGTGCCGCACGGCGACCACATCGACTACGCGCACGACGGCCATCTGCACCGCGCCCACGACGGCCACTGGGACGAGTGCGAGCCCGCCGCGCACACCGCCCACGAGGGGCACGACCACCGGCACGGCGAGGACTGCGGCCACATGCGGGTCCAGCACGGCGACCACGTCGACTACCTCCACGACGGCCACCGGCACGCCGCGCACGGCGACCACTGGGACGACCACTGAGGTCCTGACACCCCGGCACTGGCCGACAATCACCCCTCGACAGCTCCCCGCCGACCCACGCGGGGAGCTGTCGGCCTATCGTGGCTCCGATCACGTTCGGGCGACGCTCTGGACTACATACCGACCGGTCGGCATCATAAGTCGGGTCCTGTTCACACGTCCGTAGGAGCGACGATGGTTGCCGACCACCCGCCAGGCCTCGATCCCGACCGGCTGCGCGGCCTGCTCGACCGTGAGCGGCCCGGCCTGGTGCACGGCCCGCTGACCGGCCGGCTGATCGAGGGCGGACGGTCGAACCTCACGTACATCGTCTCCGACGGCGTGTCGCAGTGGGTCGTACGACGGCCGCCGCTCGGTCATGTCCTGGCCACCGCGCACGACATGAAGCGCGAACACCGGGTGATCAGCGCCCTGCACCAAACGAAGGTGCCGGTGCCGCGTCCGGTGCTGCTGTGCGAGGACGAGGAGGTGCTCGGAGCGCCGTTCTACGTCATGGAGTTCGTGCCCGGCACCCCGTACCGCACCGCCGAGCAGCTCGCCCCGCTCGGCCCGGAGCGCACCCGGGGCGCGGTGCTGTCGCTGGTGGACACGCTCGTCGACCTGCACGCGGTCGATCCCGACGAGGTCGGGCTCGCCGACTTCGGCCGGCCCGAGGGCTTCCTGGACCGGCAGCTGCGCCGCTGGGGCAAGCAGCTGGACGCCTCCCGCAACCGTGACCTGGCCGGCATCGACGAACTGCACGCCGCCCTCGGCCGGGAGCTGCCCCACTCCCCCGCGCCGGCCGTCGTGCACGGCGACTACCGGCTGGACAACGTCCTGATCGGCGAGAACGACCGGATCACGGCGGTGCTGGACTGGGAGATGTCCACGCTCGGGGATCCGCTGACCGACCTGGGCCTGCTCGTGATGTACAGCATGCCGCTGGGCATGTCCGACTCGCCCGTCTCCACCACCGCCGAGGCCCCCGGGCACCCGGACCCGGCCGAGATCGTCGAGCGGTACGCCGCCCGCTCCGGACGCGATGTCTCGGCGATCTCCTGGTACACGGCGTTCGCCTGGTTCAAGCTCGCCGTGATCCTGGAGGGCATCCACTACCGCTACACCCTCGGCCAGACCGTCGGGCGCGGCTTCGACCGCATCGGCGACCTGGTTCCCGTCTTCATCGAGCACGGCCTGACCACCCTTCAGGAAGGCTGATCCGCCATGGACTTCGCGTTCGACGCGCGCACCGAGGAGCTGCGCGCCAAGCTGCTCGCCTTCATGGACGAGTACGTGTATCCGGCCGAGCAGGTCGCCCACGAGCAGCGCGAGCGGCTCGCCTCGCCGTGGGACACCCCGCCGATCGTCGAGGAGCTGAAGACCGAGGCGCGCCGCCAGGGCCTGTGGAACCTCTTCCTGCCCGACGCCGAGCACGGCGCCGGGCTGACCAACCTCCAGTACGCCCCGCTCGCCGAGATCACCGGCCGCTCCCCGCAGCTCGCGCCGACCGCGACGAACTGCGCCGCGCCGGACACCGGGAACATGGAGGTGCTCGCGCAGTTCGGTGACGAGCAGCAGAAGAAGCAGTGGCTCCAGCCGCTGCTCGCCGGTGAGATCCGGTCGGCGTTCGCGATGACCGAGCCGGAGGTGGCCTCCTCCGACGCCACCAACATCACCACGCACATCGAGCGGGACGGCGACGAGTACGTCATCACCGGCCGCAAGTGGTACATCTCCGGGGCGATGAACCCGGACTGCCGGATCTTCATCGTCATGGGCAAGACCGACCCGGACGGGGCGGACATCCGCCGTCAGCAGTCCATGGTCCTGGTCCCCCGCGACACGCCCGGCGTGACCGTCGAACGCGCCATGCAGGTCTTCGGCTACGAGGACCACTACCACGGCGGCCACGCCGAGGTGATCTTCGACCACGCGCGCGTGCCGGTGTCGAACCTGATCGGCGAGGAGGGCGGCGGCTTCGCCATCGCCCAGGCCCGGCTGGGACCCGGCCGGATCCACCACTGCATGCGGCTGATCGGCATGGCCGAGCGGGCGATCGAGCTGATGTGCCGACGGGCCGTCTCCCGCACCGCCTTCGGCAAGCCGCTGGCCCAGCAGGGTGTGGTCCACAACTGGATCGCGGACGCACGGGTCGCCGTGGAGCAGCTGCGTCTGCTGGTACTGAAGACGGCCTGGATGATGGACACGGTCGGCAACCGGGGCGCCCACACGGAGATCCAGGCCATCAAGATCGCCACGCCCCGCACGGTCGTCGGCATCCTCGACAAGGCGATCCAGCTGCACGGTGCGGGCGGTGTGAGCCAGGACTTCCCGCTGGCCGAGCTGTACGCCGGTGCACGGACGCTGATGATCGCCGACGGCCCCGACGAGGTGCACCAGCGGTCGCTGGCGCGGCGGGAGCTGAAGAAATACCTGTGAGCGCACGGGTAAGGGGCGCCCTCCAAGGGAGGGCGCCCCTTACTTCCGCGTTCAGGGTCGCAGCGCACGCAGCAGCAGATCCGCCAGCTGGTCGGCGACCTCCTGCGGGCTGAGCGGACCGTCGGGCCGGTACCAGGTCGACAAGTGGTGCACGGACCCGAAGTGGTAGTCCACCACCAGGTCCGCCGGGGTCTCCTTGGAGAAGACGCCCGCCTCCTGGCCCTCCTCGATCAGTGCACGGAAGCGTTCGTGGTAACGCCGACGCTCCGCGCGCACCTGCTTGTTCTTCTCCGGGCTCAGGTGGTGCATGGAGCGGAAGAAGATCATGGCGTCGTCGAGGTTCTCGATCGTCGTGACCACGACGTCGGCCGCCGCGGCCCGCAGCCGCTGCTCGACCGGCTCGTCGGCGTCCGCGAAGGCGTCGAGACGCTCCTGCTGGACGCGCAGCACGCGCGCGTACACCTCGTGCAGAAGGTCGTCCTTGGAGCCGAAGTAGTGGTACAGCGCCCCCTTGGTGACACCGGCCGCCTCGACGATCTCCTGCACCGAGGTGCGGTCGTAACCCCGCTCCGCGAAGAGCCGGGTGGCGGCGGCCAGCAGCCGCTGCGGCACAGGAGCCCCGTCCCCGTCCGTCGTCCTGGGCACTGCCGCCACCTGCCTTCCGTGATGTCCTACTGACTTTCGTGTGATCGGGAACGCAATTCCCGACGGAGGATCTTCCCACTCGCCGTCTTCGGCAAGTCGGGCAGGATCTCCACCTGCCGCGGGTACTTGTAAGCGGCCAGTCTCTCCTTGCAGTACGCGGCGAGCGCATCCGGGTCCGGATCGGCCCCCGGACGGAGGCTGATGTAGGCCTTGACGGTCTCGCCGCGGTACCCGTCGGGGACGCCGACGACGGCCGCCTCGCGTACCGCCGGGTGGGTGTAGAGCACGTCCTCGACCTCGCGCGGCCACACCTTGAAGCCGGACGCGTTGATCATGTCCTTCTTGCGGTCGACGACATACAGCCAGCCCTCGGCGTCCATGAACCCGATGTCCCCGGTGCGCAGCTCGCCGTCGGGGAAGGTCTCGGCGGTGGCGTCGGGGCGCCGCCAGTAGCCGGGCACGACCTGGGGCCCACGGACGACGATCTCACCCTGCTCCCCGAACGGCATCTCCGCCCCCTGCTCGTCGACGATGCGTACGACGGTGTCCGGCCCCGGCACGCCCACGGCCAGCGTCCCCGACGCCGGGTCGACGGGCGCCTCCCGGCCGGGCGGGACGGAGGCACAGGGGGCGGTGCACTCGGTGAGCCCGTAGCCGTTGCGGATGTACGGACCGAAGCCGGCGCGGAACTTCTCCACCAGGGCGGGCGGCAGCGGGGCGCCGCCGGAGGAGATGATCCGGAAGGAGGAGAAGTGGTCCGGGGTGACGGACGGGTGGGCGGCCAGCGCCATGAAGGCGGTGGACGGGCCGACCGTGTAGTGCGGCCGGTGCGCGGCGAACGCGTCGAGCACGACGCCCGCCTCGAACCGGTACGCCAGCACCAGCGTGCCCGCGCTGTTGAGGCAGGCGCCGAACTGGCACACCATGCCGGTGATGTGGAACAGCGGCGCCATCGCGAAGTAGACCGGCGTCTCGGGCAGCCCGAGGCCGGTCCGCTGCCGCTCGGCGTTGTACATGATGTTGCCGTGGGTGTTGGTGGCGCCCTTGGGGGTGCCGCTGGTGCCCGAGGTGTAGCTGATCAGCGCGATGTCGGCCGGGCCCGGATCGCGGCCCTCCGGCGCCTTGTGCCCCTGCCGGGCGACGGCCGTGAGGTCGTCGGCGTCCGGGGCCTGCGGCAGCCGCTCGAAGCCCAGCACGCGCGCGTCGTGCCGGGTTTGGAAGTCCAACTCACAGGCGGTGAGCACGATCCGCACCGGCGAGTCCGCCGCCGTGTCGCGCAGATACGACTCCCAGGCCCGGTCGGAGCAGATCAGCGCGGCCACCTCGCCGTCCCGCAGGACATGGCCGACCTCCCCCGCCTTGTACATGGGGTTGACCGGCACGACGACCGCGCCCGCCTTCCAGGCGCCGAGCACGGCAAGCACGAAGTGCGGCGAGTTCTGCAACAGGACGGCGACCCGGTCGCCGCGCTCCAGACCGCGCGCGGCGAGGTGCCCGGCGACGGAATCGGTGAGCTCGTCGACGTCGCGGTACGTCAGGCGCCCGTCGAAGTAGGCGAGGAACGTACGGTCCGGCGCTTCGCCCATGACCCTGCGCAGGGCGTGCACCAGGGAGCCTGCGGGGTCGATCGGGGCGCGCTGGGCGTCGTCGAGCAGGTCCAGCCAGGGCTTGGCCTCGTACCTGGAGCCGGTCACCGGGCGGCCTCCCACTTCTGCTGGATGTGGTTCATGCTGGTCAGCCAGCGGTCCGGCTCGGTGGCCCGGGCCTGGTAGTACCCGGCGACCTCGGGGTGCGGCAGGATCAGGAAGCGGTCCTCCTCGATGCCCTTGAAGAGGGCGTCCGCCACGTCCTCGGGCTCGATCGCGGTCGGCACCAGAACCAGGTCGCCCGCGCTGCCGGTACCGGCCAGCATGTCGGTGCGCACGCCCTGCGGGCAGATCGCGTGGACCTTCAGGCCCCGGTGGCGGTAGGTCAGGGACAGCCACTCGGCGAAGGCGTAGGCGCCGTGCTTGGTGACGGCGTAGGGCGCGGCGCCGATCATGGTGAGCAGCCCGGCGGCGGAGACGGTGGACACGAAACGCCCGCTGCCGCGCTCCAGCCAGTCCGGCAGCAGCGCCTGCGCTGCACGGACGTGAGCCATCACGTTGACGTCCCAGGCGAGCGCCCAGACGTCCTCGCCGGCCGCCGCGGAACCGCCGGAGGCGACGCCTGCGTTGGCGCAGTAGACGTCGACGGTGCCACCGAGAGCGTCCCGCGCGGCGCCGACGATCGCGGAGGCGTCGCCGGGGACGGCGATGCCGCCGATCTCCTCGGCCACCGCCTCGGCCTTGCCGGCATCCAGGTCGTTGACGACGACACGCGCCCCTTCGGCGGCGAACCGACGGGCCAGGGCGGCCCCGATCCCGCCCCCTGCTCCGGTGACGACGACTCCGGCACCCTGCACGGCTTCCACCATCGGTCTCCTTCGACACGACACGGCTCTGCGGAACGCCAGACTAACCGGTCGGTATGTAGTAAAGGAAGGGCACCGGCAACGCATCAGGGGCGCGGGGCTATATCGATATGCGGCTCCTCCCCCACCGCGGGCGCGACCAGCCACGAACCGCCGGTACCTTCCCCACAACCTGCGACAGCAATACCGTGCCCCCCATGCGCCTATCCAGACGAGCTCTACTCGCAGCGACAACGGCAGCAACCGCCCTCACCGCCACATCCCCCGCCCACCCGGCCGAGCGCCGCAGGCAACTCCGTACCGGATTCGAGAACCTTGCCGCAAGCTCCTATGCGCAGCTCAGCGGCCAGCGCACCGGCATCGTCACCAACCCCACCGGCATCACCCGCGACGTACGCCACATCGTCGACGTCATGCATGCCGACGACCGGGTGAACCTGACCGCCGTCTTCGGCCCGGAGCACGGTTTCCGCGGCACCGCCCAGGCCGGCGGCTCCGAGGGCCGCTACGACGACCCGGCGACCGGGCTGCCGGTGTACGACACGTACCTGAAGAGCGGTCAGCCCCTCGCCGACATCTTCACGGCGTCGAACGTGGACACCGTCGTCTTCGACATCCAGGACGTCGGCGCACGCTTCTACACGTACATCTGGACCCTCTACGACTGCATGGAGGCGGCCAGGCTCGCGGGCAAGCGGTTCGTCGTGCTGGACCGCCCGAACCCGGTGACCGGGCGGTCGGCCGAAGGGCCGGTGCTGCACAAGGAGTTCGCGACGTTCGTCGGCCGGCAGCCGATCTCCCAGGCGCACGGGATGACGGTCGCGGAACTGGCGCGGCTGTTCAACGAGGAGTTCCTGACCGCGCCGGTGGAACTGGGCACCGTACGGATGACCGGCTGGAAGCGGTCGGAGTTCTACGACGCCGGCGGGCTGCCATGGGTGCCGCCGAGCCCCAACATGCCGACGCCCGACACCGCCCTCGTGTACGCGGGAACGTGTCTCTTCGAGGGCACCAACCTCTCCGAGGGGCGCGGCACCACCCGCCCGTTCGAACTGCTCGGAGCGGAGGGCATCGACGGGCGCTGGGCCGCCGCCGCGAACGAACTGGCCCTGCCGGGTGTGCACTTCAGGGAGGCGTACTTCGCGCCCACCTTCTCCAAGTTCCAGGGGAAGACCGTCGGAGGCGTGCAGCTCCACGTGCACGACCGGAACGCCTTCGACCCGGTGCGCACCGGAGTCGCCCTCCTCGTGACGGCCAGGAAGGTCTGGAGCGGATTCACCTGGCGCTCCGACAACTGGATCGACAAGCTGACCGGCTCCACCCTCGTGCGCACGATGATCGACGCCGGTGCGGGCGCCGACGAGGTGGTGGCGAGCTGGCAGGAGGAGCTGGCGGCGTTCCGGCGGGTACGCAGGGAGTACCTGCTCTATCGCTGAGCGGCGCCGGTCCGGCGCGGCGGGCCGTGTCGGACCACCGCCGCGCCGGACGAGGGTCACCGGTGTGAGGTGAACTCCACGACCTGCTGGTACGTCGGCCGGTTCTGCCAGCTGATTCCGCGGTGGCCGATGCCGCCGAGCGGGCGGTGGACGACCGAGTCGGCACACCACTGGTCGCCCGCCGAGCAGGCGTCGTCACCGGGGTAGACCTGGGCGGCGGTCCTGCCGGCCGCCTCCTTCAAGGTGCTGATCAGGGTGTCCCGGCAGGCGCTGAGGCTGCCGTCGCCGCAGTACGTCCTGGCCAGCGGTCCCTGCACCTGTTCGCCGAGCACCGACCGGATGTCCTTGTCGACATAGCTCCACCACCCGTACTGGTAGGCGCTTCCGGCGTGTGCGCCGGTCGGGCCGTGGGCGGCCGACGGGGACTCGTCGACCGGGAGGTTGGCGGTGAAGGCGCTGTACAGGTCGCTGCCGAGGCCGGGTTCGAACTCGGCCTTCACCAGCAGCGGCCACCAGGCGTCCAGGATGCGGATCGCGTCGGCGTGGGCGTAGGTGTGCGAACCGGCCGAGGTCTCCGTACGCCGTGACCCGGCCGACACCCACGCGGACAGCTTGCTCACCGCCGCCGCGGCCGCCGGGTCCGTCACCGGCGAGCTGTTGATCACCTTCAGCAGCTTCGGCAGCACGTCCTCCGCGCGCAGGTCCGCGAGCCCCGCCTCGGCCATCGCCTTCACCAACGAGGCGCGCGTCACGCCACCTGTGTCCACCAGCTTCTTCACCCGGCCGTCCAGCAGATTGCCGCGGTGCACCGACCCGTTGCCCCAGGGCGCGGCGGCGTAGTCCTCGGCCTGCTTGTTGTTCCAGGAGATGTAGTAGTCCTGGTCGATCGAGTTCGGGTGCTGGGAAGGCGGTGTGTAGGAGGCGGTGTTGGTGTCCGGGTTCCAGTTCCGCCATTCGTACGCCGGCTGCGCCCAGGCCGGAAACTCGGCGTCGACGCCGTTCGCGCGTACCGGGTTGTCGCCGCTGTTGTAGTACGCGGTGTGCTCGGAGTCGGCGTAGAACCAGTTGAAGGTGTAGTTGATGTGCTGCACCGCGCTCTGGAAGCTCTCCGGGCCCTTGACGTGGTCCGGGTCGTTCAGCATCTGGAAACCGATGATGGAGTCGGCCTCGTGCAGGAAGGAGGAGCGCAGGGTGGTGTAGGCGACCTTCTTGCCGTCGACGGTCGCGCGATGGGTGACCGGCCCGTACTTCGTGCGCCAGACGCGCATCGTGTACGAACCGGCGGCGGTGCCGTCGGCCACGGTCGGCTTCCAGGCGTTCTTCTGTTCCACCTTCTGCATCGGCGTGCAGGTGCCGCGGTACAGGTAGTGGTGGTCGTCCTGGCACAGCTCGACGGCGTACGTGTCGATGATGTCCTGGCCGGACGTGGTCGCGCTCCAGGCGTAGTCCTGGCCGCGGCCGAGTTCGACGTAGAAGCTCAGGCCCGCGAAGGAGGCGCCGCGGGCGCTGATGCCCGGGCCCTGGATCTCCTGGAGCATCAGCAGCTGCGGGGCGAAGTAGCCGGTCTGCGGGCCGAAGACGGCGACCGGGTGACCGCTCGCGGTGTGCTCGCCGCTCACCACGAGGGCGTTGGACATACCGCGCTTGGCGGAGGTGACGGCGTTCGCGGCGGCGTCGGCCGAGGCGCCGGTGGCACCCCGGGAAGCCGCGCTGCCCGTACGGTCGAAGACCAGTTCCTCGCGGGTCACCGAACCGGCGTCGGGCAGGGCCTCGCCCTGTGGGTCGGCGGGCTTCCGGCCGTACGGGAAGCTGCCGTCGTGAACGGTGAGGACGGCCTCGGGGTCGTTGCGCTCCCGGAAGGACTCCCACACCTTGGTGCCCTCGGTGACTCCGTACTTGGACTGGGCGGCGAGCAGCGAGAGCGCGTTGCCCACCTCACCGCCGCCGCCGGAGCCGAACAGCGCGCCGATGACGGAGGCCAGCGCGACCAGGTCGGTGGGCTTGAAGTGCGCGATCGTGCCGGCGTTGGTGACGGAGTCCTTGTGGCCGGTCAGGACGTACTCGCCGGGAAAGTAGCGGCCTCTGTCGGAGGCGTCGATGTAGGCGTTGATGCCGTCGACGTAGGCGTTGACGTCGGCGAGGGCCTGCCGGCCGCGCTCGCCGTTCGAGGCGGCGGCGTTGTCTATCTGCGCCTGCAGATCGGCCTCGGTGTAGGGCGCGTTGCGCCAGAACTCCTGCTCAAGGCCCTGGTTGGAGGCGGCGCCGCCGGCGAAGGAGGTGAGCTGTCCGCGCCCGACATGGCGGAAGACGTCCATCAGCCACAGCCGGTCCTCGGCCGCCGCATAGCCGGCGCCGAACTCCGTGCCGTACCGAGTGGTACCGGTGATGTGCGGTACGCCCGTCCTCTTGTCGCGGACGATCGTCACGTCGCTGCGGCCGGCGGGCTTGACGGTGGAGGCGACCTGATCGGCGGGGACCCCGAACGACGCGTCGTTGAAGAAGGTGTTGATCGTGGCGTCGGTGAGCGTGGAGTAGCCGGTGGCCAGGGAGGCGTACGGGCCGAGTTGGTCGTCGGCGTGGGCGGGCTGGGTGCCGAAGGCCTGGTGGAGAAGGATCTGTGCGAGGGTGGCGTTGCCGTTCTGGCCGGGCGGCAGGATGTCCGAACACCGGTTGCCGCAGTGGTCGGTGACGGCCGCGGCATCAGCGGCAGGTGCCTCGGGGGCAGCGGCCGCCTGGGACAGCGGGGACAAAAGGCCGGCAATCAGGACGCATACGGATGCGGTCTTCAGGAACCCGAGGGATCTGCGGGGAGTTCTCAGTCTGTCGAGCGCGTTGCGTGGGGTGCGCCGTGGCATGGCAGCTCCTCCCGACGGGGGTGGGCGGGATGTTACCGCCGGTTATCCCCGAGTTTGAAGATGAACATGCGTCACTTTTGGGAGTCGAAAGGACGGCTGAGAGCGGCAGTTGGAGACGGAGGACATCGGATGGAGCCGATTCGCTTGTCGATACGTCTATTCGGAGACGTCCGTACGACGACGCCGAAGTGACCGAAGTACAGGTGCAGGTGTGACGGAGGTGCAGGGCGATGGCCGGTTTCCGGAGTCTGGCGAGACAGGTACGCGACCCTCGGTGCGATCTGGCGCTACGGCGCTATTCGCTGCGCAAGTGCCTTGAACGGTTCGCCCCCTACGGGCACAGGGCGACCTGGGACCACTTGTGCTCCCGGGCCGGATTCGGCCCGGAGGACCGGTCTCCCGAACCGGCGCGGCTCGTGGCCGCGTTGGAGGAGCTGGAGGAGGCGCGGGCGGTGTGGCTGGCCTACGAGGTCGAGTTCGCCGAGCGCCGCAAGAAGGAGAAGCACGACGGGCTGCGCAGGCCGGGCACGGTGGACGACTGGCACCGGCTGACCTGGGGCGGTTTCGGCGTCGCCTGGTGCGACGACCCGCGGCTCCATCCGGTCGAGCCGCTGGCGGAGGTACTGCGCCGGCTGATCGCCGCGCTGGAGCGCGAGCCCGGATCGGCGTGCCCGGTGTGCGGCGGGGAACGCCTCGTCTGGAAGTACGACCTGGACCACGAACCGTCGTCGGGTCCGGTCTGCACGGACTGCGGGATCCTGGTGCCGCGCCCCGTGCTCACGCCCGAGGCCCTGGCGTACGCCAGGCGCGAACGACTGCTGATGTCCGCCTGAGGATACGGGTGCCCAACGGGGGACAACGGGGGCAAAGAGGGGCAGAGAGGGGGCAGTTGGAGGCGGTGAGACGCACCCGGACCACCTCCCGTCGGCAGCCCCTCAGCCGCGGCCCCCGGACTCCCGCTGCCGCGGCCTGCCTTCCCCTCGCTCCACCATCAGGCGGGAGCCCGACCGGCGTTCACCGAAGACGTCGTCGGGGTTGGACAGGATGCAGGTGTCCAGGGAGAGGCAGCCGCAGCCGATGCAGTCGGTGAGGTGGTCGCGGAGACGGTTGAGCTGCTTGATGCGCTCGTCCAGTTCGGAGCGCCAGGCCTCGGAGAGGCGGGCCCAGTCCTCCCGGGTGGGCGTGCGTTCCTCGGGGAGCTCGGCGAGGGCCTCGCGGATCGTGGCGAGCGGGATGCCGACGCGTTGCGCGGCACGGACGAAGGCGACACGGCGCAGCGTGTCACGGGTGTAGCGGCGCTGGTTGCCGGCAGTGCGACGGCTGCTGATCAGGCCCTTGGACTCATAGAAGTGCAGGGCGGAGACGGCGGCGCCGCTGCGCGCGGAGAGCTGGCCGACCGTGAGCTCGTGGATCTTCTCGGGAATCTTGGGCACTCCTCCGACCCTACCGACCCGCCATGACCGACCGTCCGTTGACATGGGCTCCCGATCGCACCATACTAAGCAGTCGCTTAGACAAGCTACGCGAGAGGCCGGGACATGGCAGAGCCGAGGATCTTCACGTCCGTCGATGAGCTGAAGGCGGCGGTGGGCGAACAGCTGGGACACACGGACTGGCTGGAGGTCGACCAGAAGCGGATCGATCTGTTCGCCGACGCGACCGGTGATCACCAGTGGATCCATGTCGATCCGGAGAAGGCCGCCGCAGGTCCGTTCGGTACGACCATCGCGCACGGTTATCTGACCCTGTCGCTGCTGCCGCTGTTCGGCCCGCAGCTGATCGCCGTCGAGGGCGTGAAGATGGGTGTCAACTACGGCACCAACAAGGTCCGTTTCCCCTCCCCCGTCCCGGTCGGCTCCCGGCTGCGCGCCACCGCGCGGATCACCGGCGTCGAGGACGTGCCGGGCGGGGTACAGGTGACGGTCGCCTTCACCGTGGAGCGCGAGGGCGGGGACAAGCCGGCGTGCGTCGCCGAGTCGGTGTCGCGGTACTACGTCTGAGGTCTACTTCTCGGCGTCCGGCGCCCGCTGCGCCCCCACCATCCGCAGCACGAGGTCGGCGTACATCGCGCCGACCTCGTCGGGTGTCCAGGGGCCCTGGACATTGAACCAGCGGGCCACGTCGATGCAGAGCGAGAGCACGGCGAGGGTCGTGCCCCGCACGTCGAGCACGTCGAACTCGCCCGCCGCGAGGCCGTCCTCGATGATGCCGCGCACCTCGGCGTTGCACTGTCGCCGCAGTGCGACGATCTCGGCGCGGGCCTCGGGTCCGAGGGAGTCCAGTTCGTACTGGACCACGCGCGCTGTCGTGCGGCCCCCGGCGTGCCAGCGGACGAAGGAACTCACCGCGTCGGCGAGCCGCTCGGTCGCGCTGCCCTCACGCCGGGCCGCCGTGCGCAGGATGTCGAGGGCCCTTTCGTGGCCGATCCTGCTGATGCGGTGCAGCAGCTCTTCCTTGGTCTTGTAGTGGATGTAGAGCGCGGCCGGGCTCATGCCGGCGCGGCCCGCGATGTCACGGGTCGTCGTGGCGTGATAGCCGCGCTCGGCGAAGGCCTCCACGGCGGCGATCAGCAGTCGCCGGGCCGCGTCAGGGGTGACCTCGGCCCACGGCTGCATCTCGCCGCCGGCCGTCTCCTCCGCCGTACTCATCGCCTGTCCGCCCCTCTCGCTGCCAGAAGCACCACCATACCGCCGAAGCTGAGCGAGCGCTTAGGGCTCCCGCTCAGAGCTTCTCGAAGGGGTCGTGCTCGGCGAGCAGCTTCTCCAGCCGTGCCTGGTCGACCCGGCTGACGATCTGCCCGGCCTCCTGCCGGTCGCGGATGACCTTGGCGAGCGTGAAGGCGGACGTGACGAGGTAGAGGACGGCGATGCCGAGGAAGCCGCGCACCCATGGATCGGCCTCGAGCTGGAAGATGCCGACGGCCGTGGCGGCCAGGGCGACGGCGAACGACGCGACGGCCTGACCGTAGAAGGCGGCCGTGCTCTGCTGTTTGACCGGTGTGTCACTCATGGGGACAAGCGTCCGCAGATGTGGCGCGGCCCACATCCGCTCAGGTACTCAGAAGGTACTCAGAACGCCGAAGCCCCGGTCAGCGCCCTGCCGATGAGCAGCTTCTGGATCTGGCTGGTGCCCTCGTAAAGAGTCATGACGCGGGCGTCACGCAGCAGCTTGCCCACCGGGTACTCGTCGATGTAGCCGTAACCGCCGAAGACCTGGAGGGCGTTGTTGGCGGCGCGGACGGCCGCCTCCGAGGCGAAGAGCTTGGCCTTGGACGCCTCGGTGGCGAAGGGCAGGCCGCGGTCGATCAGATCGGCCACCCGCCAGGTCAGCAGCCGGGCGGCGTCGGCGTCCACGGCGATGTCGCTGAGGAGCTCCTGGACGAGCTGGTGATGGGCGATGCTCCGGCCGAACTGCTCGCGCTCGCCGGCGTACCGCACCGCCGCGTCCAGCGCGGCCTGCGCTATGCCGACACAGCCCGCCGCGACCGACATCCGCCCCTTGGCGAGCGCGGACATGGCGACGGAGAACCCCTTGCCCTCCGCTCCGAGCATCGCGGAGGCGGGGACGCGGACGTCCTGGAGGACCAGCTCGGCGGTGGCCTGGCCGCGCAGGCCGAGCTTGCCGTGGAGGGTGCGGCGGGTCAGGCCGGGAGCGGAGGCCGGCACGAGGAAGGCGGAGACGCCCTTGTGGCCGGGGGCGTCCGTGGAGCGGGCGAACAGTAGGACGACATCCGCCCAAGTCCCGTTCGTGATGAACATCTTGGTGCCGTTGATCACGTAGTCGTCGCCGTCGCGGACCGCGCGGGTGGTGAGGTTCCCGGCGTCGGATCCGGTGCCCGGCTCGGTGAGGCCGAAGCAGCCGACGTACTCCCCGGAGGTGAGCCCCGGCAGCCACCGCCGCTTCTGCTCCCCGCTCCCCCAGGCGGCGATCGTCTTGGCGACCAGGCCCAGCGAGACGGACACGATCCCGCGCACCGATGAGTCCCCGCGGCCGAGTTCCTCCGTCACCAGGCAGTACGCGAGATGGTCGCCGCCCGAGCCGCCGTACTCCTCGTCGACGGTCAGCCCGAGGAACCCGACCTCACCGAGCTTCTTGACGATGCCGCGGTCCACCTCCTCGGCGCGGTCCCAGGTGACGACGTTCGGGGCGATCTCACGGTCCACGAAGTCCCGGGCGAGCTGCCGTACGGCGGTCTGCTCCTCGCTGAGCTCGAGGTTCATGACGGGTCACCCCACACATCGAAAGTCGCACGGTCGCCATTTAAATTAGCACTGCTAGTTTCCAGTCGCAGCCCTACTATGTGCGCCATGGCCCGACCGCGCAAGCCCCTGCTCAGCACCGAACGGATCGTCGAGACGGCCCGCGCGCTGGTGGACACGGAGGGCCTGACGGCCGTCTCCACCCGCCGGCTCGCCGCGGAGCTCGGGGTGAGCGGGCCCTCGCTCTACAACCACTTCCGCACCAAGGACGAGATCCTGGAGGCGGTCGCGGACTCGGTGAGCGCCCAGGTCGATCTGTCGATGTTCGAGGACGGCCGGGACTGGCGGACCGCGCTGCACGACTGGGCCGTCTCCTACCGGGCCGCGCTGCGCGACCACCCGAACATCGTCCCGGTCCTCGCCCGCGGCCCCGGCCGCCGTCCGGCCGCGCTGCGGCTGGCGGACGCGGTCTACGGCGCGATGGTCGAGGCCGGCTGGCCACCTGCGCAGGCCACCTCCATCGGCGCGCTGATGCGGTACTTCATCATGGGCTCCGCGCTGGGCTCGTTCGCCGGGGGTTTCGTGGACGACGTGAGCGCCTACGACCCCGCCGACTACCCGCACCTCGGGCAGGCCCATCTGCTGGCCGAGCGGCAGGAGAAGATCGACGAGCGTGCCTTCGAGACCGGGCTCGCGGCCCTGCTGGACGGGTTGGCGCAGCAGTACGAGCAGGTCGCACGGCCTGCGTAGAGACGGTTCGGTGGGCACCGAAAGGTGAGTGCCCCATGCTGGGCGCATGACTTCCAGGGATCCCCGGGCGCCGGAGCTTGCGCGGCTCGCCGGACTGATCGCCGACGAGACGCGCGCCGCGTGTCTGCTGGCGCTGCTCGACGGGCGGGCGTGGACCGCCGGCGAGCTGGCGCGGCATGCGGGGGTGGCCGCGTCGACGGCGAGCGAGCATCTGCACCGGCTGGTCGCGGGCGGGGTGCTGGCCGAGGAGCGGCAGGGGCGGCACCGGTATGTGCGGCTGGCCGATGCGCGGGTCGCGCAGTTGGTGGAGGATCTGGCCGCGCAGGTCGCGCCCGGTGCCGTGGTCCGACGGCCGCGTGGGCTGCGCGAGACGAGTTCCGGGTCTGCCATGGCCCGCGGCCGTACCTGCTACGACCATTTCGCCGGGCGGCTCGGCATCGCGGTCACCGATGCGTTGACCGCGCGCGGACTGCTGCTGCCGAGCGAAGAGAGGGCCACCGGGTTCGCGCTCACGGACGCGGGACTGCGGTGGTTCGACTCCGCGGGCATCGCCCTCGACCGCACGAGCCGCCGCCCGCTGGCCCGCGCATGCCTGGACTGGACCGAACGCCGCCCACACCTCGCCGGTGCCGCGGGCGCGGCCCTGTGCCGGCACGCCCTCGACGCCGGCTGGTGTGTGCGCATCGGCTCGGCGCGGGCGGTGAAGGTGACACCGGAAGGTGAGCGCGCCCTGTCCGAACTGCTCGGCATCGAGGCGGGAGCGCTGCACTGAGCGCCGACGCCCCGTCCGAAATCCGCGAGCTTGCGTCCCCTTCCCCGCCTAGGGCCTGTCCGGCGGATCAGGTCGGAGGAAAACGGCGGCACCTCGTCAGCGCAGGTGAGCGGGGGCTGGGGCGTCCAGCTGCAAGGCGGAGGAGGGAGTCGACGCGATGGGGGTCCCCCCCGCGCGAGCGAAGCCGAGCGTGGGGGAGTCGGCGACCGACGACAACGCCGCAGATGGGCGTGCCAGCCCCCGCGTCTCCGGCATGATCCGCCGGACAGGCCCTAGCCTCTGGAGCATGATGAACGCCTCCCGTCGGACACCGGCCCGCCGTACGCAGTTGTTGGCGGCCGGCGCCGCGACCGTCACCGTCGTGCTGTGGGCCTCCGCCTTCGTCTCGATCCGCAGCGCGGGTGCCGCGTACTCGCCGGGCGCGCTGGCGCTCGGGCGGCTGCTCGCCGGAGCCCTGGTGCTGGGGGCGTTCTGTCTTGTACGGCGGGAAGGGTGGCCACCGCGGTCGGCCTGGCGCGGGATCGCGATATCGGGCGTGCTGTGGTTCGGCTTCTACATGGTCGCTCTCAACTGGGGCGAACAGCAGGTCGACGCCGGTACGGCGGCCCTGGTCGTGAACGTCGGCCCGATCCTCATCGCCCTGCTCGGCGCGCGGCTGCTCGGCGACCGGATGCCGCCACGGCTGCTGGCAGGGATGGCGGTGTCGTTCGCGGGTGCGGTGACGGTGGGGTTGTCGATGTCGGGCGGGGGCGGCTCGTCGGTGCTCGGGGTGGTGCTGTGTCTGCTGGCCGCGGTCGCGTACGCCGGCGGGGTCGTGGCGCAGAAGCCGGCCCTGGGCCGGGCGAGCGCGTTGCAGGTGACGACGTTCGGGTGTCTGGTCGGGGCGGTGTGCTGCCTGCCGTTCTCCTGGCAGCTGGTGACGGAAGCCGCCGAGGCGCCCCTGTCGGCCACACTCAACATGGTGTACCTGGGCGTGTTCCCGACCGCGCTCGCCTTCACGACCTGGGCGTACGCCCTGGCCCGTACGACCGCCAGCCGCATGGGCGCGACGACGTACGCGGTCCCCGCGCTGGTCGTGCTGATGTCGTGGCTGGCGCTGGGCGAGGTGCCGGGGCTGCTCACGCTGGCGGGCGGACTGCTGTGCCTGGCCGGCGTGGCGGTGTCGCGGTCCCGGCCGCGGGCCGCGGCGCCGGTTTCCCGTACGGCGCCGCAGCCCGAGGGCGTATCGGAATCAGCGTGAACGTGCCCTGTCCGCAAGGACCTTGATGGACAGCAGCGCGATCACGGCGAGGCCGATGATGTAGGCGGACACCGCCATCGACGTGCCCGTCGCCTCCAGGAGCAGCACCATCACGAAGGGGGCGAGGCCGCCGCCGAACACGGCCGCGATCTGGTAGCCGAGGGAGGCACCGGTGTAGCGCATCTCGGGCGTGAACAGCTCGGCGAACAGGGCGGCCTGGGGACCGTACATGATGCTGAGGAAGCAGCTGGCGACGAACGTGCCGACCGCGAGCCACAGCAGCGATCCGGTGTCGATCAGCAGGAACAGCGGCACGGCCCACAGCGCGATGCCGGCCGCGCCGAGCGCGTAGATCCGGATGCGGCCGATCTTGTCGGAGAGCGCTGCGGCGGCCGGGATCAGCACCAGCTGGGTCAGGCTGATGCAGAGCGAGACGGTGAGGACGGCGCTCTTCTTCATGCCGAGTTCGCGGGTCGTGTAGTCGAGCACGCCGGTGATGATGATGTAGAAGGTCGCGGTGTTCACGGCGAAGGAGCCGCCGGCGAGGAGCACGGTACCCAGGTGACCGCGCAGGATCGTGCGCAGCGGGGAGGGCTGCTCGGCCTTCTCCTTCTCGGCCAGCTTCTTCTCCGCCTCCCGGAACTCGGGGGTCTCCTCGACTCGCGTGTGGATGTACCAGGCGAGGACGAGGACGAACAGGCCGACGAGGAACGGCACGCGCCAGCCCCAGGCCGCGAACGCGGAGTCGGTGGTGAAGGCTCCGGCCAGCAGGAACACCGTGTTGGCGGTCACCACGCCGATGGGGACGCCGAGCTGGACGAAGCTGCCGTAGATGCCGCGCTTGCCCTCGGGGGCGTACTCGGTGGCCATCAGCATCGCGCCGCCCCACTGGGCTCCGACGGCGATGCCCTGCATCACGCGGAAGGTGACCAGCAGGATCGGGGCGGCGACGCCGATCGTCTCGTACGTCGGGAGCAGGCCGATGCCGGTGGTGGCGATGCCCATGAGCGTGAGCGCGAGGACCAGCATCGGCTTGCGGCCGCGCTTGTCGCCGAGATGTCCGGCGACGATGCCGCCGAGGGGGCGGGCGAGGAAGCCGACGGCGAAGGTGGCGAAGGCGGCGAGTACTCCGGCTGTGGGGCTGCCGGCCGGGAAGTACAGGTCACCGAGGACGAGGGCGGCGGCGATGCCGAAGACGAAGTAGTCGTACCACTCGACGGCCGAGGCGAGGGCGGCTGCGGTGGCGACCCGGCGGCGGTTCGGGGTGGCCGGGGTGGTGGTGAGCGGCTGGGCGGAAGGTGCCGTGTCCATGCGTGCACACTCCGGTGGGTGCGGGGACGGAACAGGGGGTGGCTCGGGTTCCGGGAACGTACTGACCGGACGGTATGGACGTCAACGGGTCGTGCAGCAGGAGTTTTGCCTGTACACGGCACTGAGAACGAGGTGCGGGCATGCCGAAGCCCCGGCCCGCCCGCGGGGCCGGGGAACGCGGGGCGGCCGGGCTAGAAGACCACCAGGGCCCGGCCGCCCTTCCCCGCCGACATGTTCTCGAAGGCCGCCGGAATGCCGTCCAGGGCGATGTGTTCGGTGACCAGCGCTGTCAGGTCGAGGCGGCCGGAGCGGACGTGGTCGGCGAGGACGGGGAGGTCGCGCTCGGGGTCGGAGTTGCCGTAGACGCAGCCGGAGAGGGTGCGGCCCCAGTGGAAGATCTCCAGGGCGTTGAAGGTGACCTGCTGGTCCTTGCCGCCGATGCCCACCACCGTCGTACGGCCGCCGCGGCGGGTCGACTCCCACGCCGCGCGGATGGTGACCGCGCGGCCCACGCACTCGACGGCGACGTCGACGCCCTGCTTGGCGGTGCGGGCGCGGATGTCGCGGGGGGTGGTGTCGGAGGCGAGGACATAGTCCGTGGCGCCTGCTGCGCGGGCCAGTTCCTCCTTCTGCGGGGAGACGTCCACCGCGATGATCCGGGACGCGCCCGCGATCCGGGCCGACTGGAGGGCGGCCAGGCCGACGCCGCCCACCCCGAACACGGCGACCGTCTCGCCGGGCTGGACCCGCGCCGAGTGGTGCACGGCGCCGTAGCCGGTGAGCACCGCGCAGCCGAGGAGGGCCGCGTCGGTGAGCGGGACGCCGGGCGGGGCGGGCAGGGCGCAGGCTGCGGAGACCACCGTCTCCTCCGCGAACGCGGCCACGTTCAGCCCGGGGTACAGCTCCGCGCCGTCGCGGGAGCGGTGGGCGTGGACGTCGGCCGCTCCGTTCAGGGCGTTGGCGCACAGCCAGACCTCGCCGAGCGTGCAGGCCGGGCAGGTACCGCAGGACGGGGCCCAGTTGAGGACCACGCCGTCACCGGGGGCGAGGTGCGTCACCCCGTCGCCGACCGCGACGACCGTGCCGGCGCCCTCGTGGCCGAGGACGGCGGGGACCGGTACCCGCAGGGTGCCGTTGGACAGGGAGAGGTCGGAGTGGCAGACACCGGCGGCGGCGAGGCGGACCCGGACCTGGCCGGGGCCGGGATCGGGCAGGTCGATCCCGGTGATCTCCAGCGGGGAGCCGATGGCGGGCAGTACGGCGGCACGGACGGTCATGTCGGACAACTCCGTCAGAACTGGAGGGACTTGGTCTGGAGGTACTCGGCGAGGCCGTGCACGCCCAGCTCCCGGCCCACGCCCGACTGCTTGTACCCGCCGAAGGGCGCGAGCGGGTTGAAACGGCCGCCGTTGATGTCGACCTGGCCGGTCTCCATCCGGCGCGCGAAGGCGACCGCCTCCGCCTCGTCGCCGGCCCAGACGGCGCCGGCGAGCCCGTACACCGTGCCGTTCGCGATACGCAGGGCGTCCTCCTCGTCCTCGTAGCGGAGGATCGACAGGACCGGGCCGAAGATCTCCTCCTGCGCGACGGTCATCTCGGGGGTGACGTCGGCGAAGACGGTCGGGCTGATGAAGTAGCCGCGCTCACGCGGGGGTTCGACGCCGCCCGCGACCAGGCGGGCGCCCTCGGCCAGGCCCTTCTCGATGTAGCCGCGCACCCGGTCCCGCTGCCTGGCGTTCACGACGGGGCCGATGCGGTCGCCGTACTTCGCGGCTGCCGCGGCGGCGAGCTCGACGGCCGCGTCGTACTGCGCGGTGTGGACGAGCATGCGGGTCCATGCGCTGCACGTCTGGCCGGAGTTGGACATCACGTTGGCGACGCCGACGTTGACCGCCCGGGCCAGGTCGGCGCTCGGCAGGATGACGTTGGCGGACTTGCCGCCCAGTTCGAGAGCGACCTTCTTCACGGCGGCACCGGCCGTGGCCGCGATCCGGCTGCCGACGGCCGTGGAGCCGGTGAAGGACACCAGGTCGACGTCCGGGTGCCCGGCGAGGGCCTGCCCGGCCACCGGGCCGAGGCCCGTGACGAGGTTGAGGACTCCGGCCGGGACGCCCGCCTCGTGCACCGCCTCCGCGAAGGCCTGCGCGGTGAGCGGGGTGTCCTCGGCGGGCTTCAGTACGACGGTGCAGCCCGCGGCGAGGGCCGGCGCCACCTTGGCCACGATCTGGTGCAGGGGGTAGTTCCAGGGCGTGATCGCGCCGACCACGCCGATCGGCTCGTGGTAGACGGTCGAGTTGCCGGCCTTCTCCTCGAAGGCGTACGTCGCCGCCAGCTCGGCGTACGAGCCCGCGACCGCGATCGGCGTACCCATGTGCACCGCCTGCGAGAACGCCAGTGGCGAGCCCAGCTCCGCGGTGATCGTCCCGGCGATCTCGTCCTTGCGTGCCACCAGGACGTCCCGCAGGGCGGCCAGTCGCGCGGCCCGCTCGGCCGGCGGCGTGGCGGCCCAGGCCGGGAGCGCGGCACGGGCCGCCCGGACCGCGTGGTCCACGTCCTCGGCGTTGCCCGCGGGAACCTGCCCGATGACCTGCTCGTCGACCGGGTTCACGACGTCGATCGTGTCCCGGCCCTCGGCGGGGCACCAGACACCGTCGATGTACAGGGCCTGCTGCGCCTTCATGATCTGTCTGCCTCCCGAGCCTGTGCGTCGTCCGGCGCCCAAACTAGCGGTGTTAGTTTTCCGGCGCCAGGGGTGCCCCTGAAGCCTCCGGCACCAGAGGTACCCAGCGCGTGGCGTCAGGCGTCGCTCTTGCGCTGCGCCGTCGGGTGGGGCGACGGACGTCTGCCGGCCGAGGCGGTGTCCTCCTCGGCCGGCCTGGCCGGGGAGCGCAACGCCACGCCCGCCGACAGCAGCAACAGCCCGCCGAGCATCACGAACGGCGCGGCCACGCCCGCGATCCCGGCGATCAGGCCGGCCGTGGCGGGGGCGGCGACCTGGCCCAGGCGGTTGCCGGTCAGACGCAGGGCGAGGGCCGTGGAGCGGGCGCCCTCGGGGGCCGCCTGGACGACCGTCGTCATGGACAGCGGCTGGCCGACGCCCAGGCAGAAGCCGAGGGCGGCGAGGATCAGGGCCAGCGCCCACACCGGCACCGGCAGGGCGATGCCCGCGCACAGCAGGGCCGCCAGCAGGCAGGTCACGGTGAGCAGCAGGGTGCGGCCGACCAGCCGCAGCAGGGGCGTGAGAACCAGCCGGCAGGCGATGGTGGCCGCCGCGCGCAGACTGAGCAGCAGGCCGATCACGGACGGTGCGATGCCCCGTTCTTCGCCGACCACGGGCAGGTAGGCCGTGAGGACGTCGGTCGCGGACAGCACCGAGAGGCTGATCAGGATGCCCGCGGGCACGCCCCGCGCGCGCAGGATGCGGTGGACGGGGACGCGGTCTCCCTGTCCGGTACGGGACGTGGGCGTCGTACGACGATCCTCTATGCGCCACAGCGACGTGAACGCCACCGCGGCACCCGCACCCGCGACGAGCAGGGCGAGCGCACTGGTGCCCGCCATGTCGTGGCCGCCGATCAGCGCCCCGGCCGCGATCGGGCCGACCAGCTGGCCGAGCGAGGCGCCGATGGTGAAGTGGCCGAAGTTGCGGTCCTGTTCGTGCGGGGCGGACTGGCGGGCGACCAGGGACTGGGCGCCGATCACGAAGCTGAGGTGCCCGAGGCCCATGACACCGCTCCAGATCGCCATCGCCCAGAGGGAGTCGACGAGGCCGCTGAGCGCGCAGCCGCCGGATATCAGGACGACACCGGCGGGCAGCAGGGGCGCACAGCGGCCGTGGTCGGTACGGCGGCCCAGGGGGACGGCGGCGAACAGGGGGAGCAGGGCGTAGACACCGGCGATCACACCGACCGCCCGCTCGTCGGCGCCCAGCGCGAGGGCCCGGTAGGAGACCGCCGGCCGGGCCATCGACACCGCCCCCTGCGCGAAGCTGAAGGCGATGACGAGACGGAGCAGCCAGCCGCGGTTCCTGCCGGGCCTCACGATGAGCGAACCTCCACCGGTCAACGGGTCAGATGATCCCGAACAGGATGCCTGCCCCGAGGATCACGAGGCATGTGAGGACGGCCCACTTCACCACGAACCGCGTGTGATCGCCGAATTCGACCTTCGCCATGCCGACCAGCACGTACACGGCAGGGACGAGCGGGCTGGACATGTGCAGCGGCTGGCCGACGAGCGAGGCGCGGGCCATCTCCAGCGGCGAGACACCGTGCGCGGCGCCGGCCTCGGCGAGGACCGGGAGGACGCCGAAGTAGAAGCCGTCGTTCGACATGAAGTAGGTGAGCGGCAGGCTCAGGATGCCGGTGACGAGGGCCATGTGCGGGCCCATGCCCTCGGGGATGACGTCGACCATCCACTTGGCCATGCTGTCCACCATGCCGGTGCCCTGGAGCACGCCGGTGAACACGGCGGCGGCGAAGACCATGCCGGAGACGTTGAGGACGTTGTCGGCGTGGGCGGCGAGCCGGGCCTTCTGGTCGGGCAGGTGCGGGAAGTTGACGGTGAGCGCGAGGGCGGCACCGAGCAGGAACAGCACCGGGATCGGCAGCAGCTCCATGATCATGGCGGTGAGCAGGCCGACCGTGAGCAGCGCGTTGAACCAGTACAGCTTGGGGCGCAGGGTGGGCCGGTCGGGGTCGAGGCCCTGGAAGTCGTCGTCCTCGGGAGCGTCAGTGCCGGTGCCGGAGCCGGAACCGCCGGTGCTCGCGACGCCCTTGCCGGAGCCGGAGCCGGAGCCGCTCGCGACCAGGACCGTCTCCTTCTCGCTCTCCTCCACCAGCACCTCGTCCAGCGTCAGCACGCCGAGCCGCTTGCGCTCGCGCAGACCGAGGACGTACGAGAGGACGATCACGAAGAGCAGACCGACGGCCAGGGCCGGGATCATCGGCACGAAGATGTCGCTGGCGTCCAGCTTCAGGGCGGTGGCGGCGCGCGCGGTCGGGCCGCCCCACGGCAGGGTGTTCATCACGCCGTTGGCCATCGCCGCGACACCGGTCAGGATGACCAGGCTCATCTTCAGGCGCTTGTACAGCGGGTACAGGGCCGAGACCGTGATCATGAAGGTGGTCGAGCCGTCGCCGTCCAGCGACACGATCGCGGCGAGCAGGGCCGTACCGACGACGATCCGCATCGGGTCGGCCTTGCAGAACTTGAGGATCCCCCGGACGATCGGGTCGAAGAGCCCGACGTCGATCATCACACCGAAGTAGACGATCGCGAACATGAGCATCGCCGCGGTGGGAGCGAGGCTGGAGACGCCGTCGATGACGTAGTCGCCGAGCTGCGCGCCCTTGCCGACGAAGACACAGAACAGTGCGGGTATGAGCACGAGCGCCGCTATGGGCGACATCTTCTTCATCATGATCAGGACCAGGAAGGTCGCGATCATGGTGAAGCCGAGGATGGTCAGCATGAGTGGATACCTAACGTTCGCCCTTGAACTTCCACCTGGGCCGGCGGTGCGACGACGTTAGGTCCCCTCGAGCAGCGTTAACAAGACGTTGACGTGCGAGCAATAAGCGCAAAACTGCTGGTCACAGCTTTGCTCAGGTCAGCGGGGTGAGCTTTTCGGTCACGGCGGAGACTTCCACGGGCACTCCGTTGAGGACCGCATTGCCCGACAGCGGGTCGAGCAGGCTGCCGTCGAGGAGCTGGTTGACGTTGACGCCGGGGTCGGTGGCGGCATGGGTGAGGCGGGTGCCGGGGCGGTCGTGGCCCCAGCCGTGCGGCAGGCTGACCACGCCCCTGCGCACACCGTCGGTGATCTCCGCGGGTGCGGTCACCTCTCCCCCGGCGCCCTTCACGCGCACAGGTGCCCCGTCGCGCACACCGAGGCGTTCGGCGTCCTCCGGGTGGATGTGCAGGGTGCAGCGGTTGGTGCCGCCGGTGAGGGCGGGCACGTTGTGCATCCAGCTGTTGTTGGACCGCAGATGGCGGCGGCCGACGAGGACGAGCCCCTCGGGTCGTTCCCGCAGGGCCTCGCGGAGCCGGGGCAGGTCGTCGGCGATGGGCTGCGGGAGCAGTTCGACCTTCCCGCTGACCGTCTTCAGCGGCTGCGGAAGCCGGGGCCGCAGCGGGCCGAGGTCGATGCCGTGCGGGTGGGCGAGCAGTTTCTCCAGGGTCAGGCCGTCCGGTCGTACGCCGAAGCCGTCGCCGTAGGGGCCGAGGCGCAGCATCATGTCGAGCCGGCGTTCGGGGCCGTTCGCACCGGTGAGCTGTGCGGCGAGTTCCTTGGGGTCGCGCCCGTGCACCGGCGAGCGGGGGTCCCCGACCGCCTTGCCGAGGGTCTGGTCGATGACCATCGCGTCCACGGCCGCCGGGTCGGCGCCGTGCATGCCCGTGGCGGCCAGGACCAGACGGGCGAGGATCTCGGTCTCGGCCGTCCTGCCGGGCTCCAGGGGCACGGCGGGGCGGGTGTAGCGGACCTGGTTGCGGATGGCGAGGGTGTTGAAGGCGAAGTCGTGGTGGGCGCTCTGCGCGGGCGGGGGCGGCGGCAGCACGACATGGGCGTGCCGGGAGGTCTCGTTGAGGTAGGGGTCGACGCTGACCATGAAGTCGAGCGAGTCGAGGGCCTTGTCGAGGCGGTCGCCGTCGGGCGCGGAGAGCACGGGGTTGGCGGCCACGGCGATCAGTGCCCGGACGGGCTCGCCCTCCTCGGTGGCGGTGTCGATCTCCTCGGCGAGCGCGGACAGCGGCAGCTCGCCCTTGGCCTCGGGGTGGCGGCTCACCCGGGAGTGCCAGCGGCCGAGCGCGAACCCGCGGCCGGGTCCTGCGGGCCGGGGCGTCCGGTCGGTGGCGGCCTGCGGGAACAGGGCGCCACCCGGCCGGTCCAGGTTGCCGGTGAGGATGTTGAGGACGTCGACGAGCCAGCTGGCGAGCGTGCCGTGCGGGACGGTGCAGCTGCCGATGCGGCCGTAGACGGCGGCAGTGGGGGCGGCGGCAAGCTCGCGGGCGAGGGTGCGGATCGTGCCGGCCTCGACATCGCAGGCCGCCGCGACGGCTTCGGGACTGAAGTCCCGTACGGCGTCCTGGAGTTCGGGCAGGCCCTGGACGTGCGGCGCGAGGTCACCGAGGTCGACCAGGTCCTCCGCGAAGAGGACGTACGCCATCGCCGCGAGGAGCAGGGCGTCGGTGCCGGGGCGGACGGCGATGTGCCGGTCGGCGAGTTTGGCGGTGCGGGTGCGGCGCGGATCGATCACGGTGAGGGTGCCGCCGCGCGCCTTGAGGGCCTTGAGCCGGCCGGGGAAGTCGGGGGCGGTGCACAGACTTCCGTTGGATTCCAGCGGGTTGGCGCCGATGAGCAGCAGGTGGTCGGTGTGGTCCAGGTCGGGCACGGGGATGGCGTTGGCGTCGCCGTAGAGCAGCCCGCTGGAGACGTGCTTGGGCATCTGGTCGACCGTGGACGCGGTGAACAGGCTGCGGGTGCCGAGCCCCGCGATCAGGAGCGGCGGGTACAGCGCGCCGGCCATGGTGTGCACGTTGGGGTTGCCGAGGACGACGCCGACGGCGTTCGGCCCGTATCGCTCGACGACCGGCCGGATCCCGGCGGCCACGGCGTCGAACGCCTCCTCCCAGGTGGCCTCGCACAGCTCCCCGTCCCTGCGCACGAGCGGGGTGCGCAGCCGGTCGGGGTCGCCGTCGACGGCCCCGAAGGAGGCGCCCTTGGGGCAGATGAAGCCCTGGCTGAACACGTCGTCGCGGTCACCACGGGCGCCGGTGACGCGGGTTCCCTCGAGGGTGAGCGTCAGCCCACAGGTGGCCTCGCACAGGGGGCAGATACGCAGGGCGGTGCGGGACACGGGTCCTCCCGGAGGGCTGGCGGCAGCGGTGACGCACGGACTGCGCCGAGCATACCGACCGGTATGCACGGAGGGGAGGCCTCACGCAGACGGGGTCCGGAAATCGTCGGCTCTCAGTCCAGTACGCGCGCCAGATACCCCCGCAGCATCTCCCGCATCTCCCCGATGATCTTCTCGTCCCCTTCCGGGTCCACCCGGAACGCCAGATGCACCAGGGTGTCCGCGGTCTCCACCGCGACCAGGAAGGAGCGGCGCAGTTCCTCGTCGGGGGTGCGGTCGAGGTGGCCGGAGAGCAGGTCGGTGAGACGGTCGGCGACACGATGGTTGGGCTCGCCGTGGCGGACCCCGACCGGGATCTGGTTGCCGAAGTCGACCAGGGAGAAGCCGGGTGCGGTGCGCTTCATGGCGAGGTACTCGTCGAGCACGGCGTCCAGGGCGGTCCGCCAGTCGCCCCGTTCGGCGTCCTTCAGCCGCTCGGTGACGTGCTCGGCGTAGCGTTCCAGGTTGCGCTGCGCGAGCGCGTCGGCCATCTGGCGCTTGTTGCCGAAGAAGCGGTAGACCGAGCCGATGGGGACACCGGCGCGCTGGGCGACCGCGCGGGTGCTCAGGTCGTCGTAGCCGACCTCGTCGAGGAGCTCGGCGCAGGCGTCGAGGATCCGGGTCAGCCGTTCGGCGCTGCGCCGCTGTACGGGCGCACGACGGAGCGTTGTCGCATGGGGCACGGGCTTCATGATGCCCGGCCGGCGTGATCCGGTGAACCGGCGGGTCCCTCGGCCGTGGGCGCCGGCTCGGTTCCCGAGGCGGTGATGTCGGCCGTGCACTCGACGGGTTCGCCGTCGACCGCCCAGACGGTGCCGTCGTCGGCGTACAGCCGCGCGGTGACCTGGTGGGTGCCGCGCGGGACGAGACCGGCGGCCAGACGGTACTCGGGCGTGCGCAGTCGGGTTACCGGGCGGCCGTCCAGGAAGAGGCGGGCGAACCCCTGGCCGGGCACCGCCTTCGGCCGTGTACCGGCCGACGAGAAGCGGAAGTCACGGGCGGTCAGCCGTACGTCCCAGCCGCCACCGGAGGCGTCGGGCTGGACCTCGATGTCGACCTCGGGGGCGCGCTCCTCGTCCACCTCCCGGTAGGGCTGCCCCTCGTCGTCGGTGTCCTCGAGGAGTCTGCCCACCGGCGACGGCGACTCCCCGTTCTTCTGTCCTCCCGCAGCGCTGGTGCCACAGCCCACGGATCCGGTCAGCAGCAGGACACAGACCGCGAGCGCGGCGGGAGTTCGGCGCGTCCACGACATGAAACGGGAGACTAGAACACCGGTCCGACACCCCGAATCCCCCTGGAGTCTGGTTCTCGTCGTCCTCCGGGTCGTCCGTGGAGAGGAGGTCGTACGGACCTCTTGCGCACCCCGAGCCGCATTCCTATGGTGAACCATAGGAATCACGTGCAAGGGAGCACCGATCATGAGCGGGGACGCGCGGAAGACCGCCGAAGGGCTGGCCCACCTCCACGGGTTCGGCAACGAGCACAGCTCCGAGGCCGTCCCGGGCGCACTGCCCGAGGGCCGCAACTCACCACAGCGCGCCCCCCTGGGCCTCTACGCGGAGCAACTCAGCGGGACGGCCTTCACGGAACCGCGGGCGCACAACCGCCGCTCCTGGCTCTACCGGATCCGCCCGTCGGCCGCACACCCGGCCTTCACCCGCACCGACAACGGCACACTGCGCACGGCACCCTTCACCGAGACCGTGCCCGACCCGAACCGGCTGCGCTGGAACCCCCTGCCGGAGCCGGCGCCCGGCACGGACTTCCTGGCCGGCCTGTGGACCCTGGGCGGCAACGGCGACGCGACCCAGCGCGCCGGCATGGCCGTGCACCTGTACCACGCCGACGCCGACATGGACCGCGTGTTCAGCGACGCGGACGGCGAGCTGCTGATCGTCCCGGAGCGCGGCGGGCTGCTGTTGCGCACCGAGTTCGGGCTGCTGGCGGCGGAACCGGGACATGTGGCGCTGATCCCGCGCGGGGTGCGCTTCCGTGTGGAGCTCCTCGACACTGTGTCGAACGGCGGGCAGAGCCCGACGGCCCGGGGCTACGTCTGCGAGAACTACGGCGCCCCCTTCCGCCTGCCCGACCTCGGCCCGATCGGCGCCAACGGCCTGGCCAACCCCCGCGACTTCCGGGCGCCGGTCGCCGCGTACGAGGACGTCGAGGGCCCGGTCGAGGTGGTCAACAAGTTCTGCGGCAACCTCTGGACGGCCACCTACGACCACTCGCCGCTCGACGTCGTCGCCTGGCACGGCAACCATGTGCCGTACACATACGACCTGCGTCGTTTCAATGTGCTCGGCACCATCAGCTACGACCACCCCGACCCGTCGATCTTCACGGTGCTGACCGCACCGAGCGACACCCCCGGCCTCGCGGGCGTCGACTTCGTGGTCTTCGCGCCGCGCTGGCTGGTGGGCGAGGACACCTTCCGGCCGCCGTACTTCCATCGCAACGTCATGTCCGAGTACATGGGCCTGATCGAGGGCGCGTACGACGCGAAGGCGGAGGGCTTTGTGCCGGGCGGCGGCTCGCTGCACAACATGATGTCGGCGCACGGTCCGGACCGGGAGACGTTCGACCGGGCGAGCGCGGCCGAACTGCGGCCGCAGAAAGTGGACGACGGCCTGGCGTTCATGTTCGAGACGCGCTGGCCGGTGACCCTGACCCCGCAGGCGGCCCGCGCGGAGCACATGCAAGACCGCTACGACGACGTGTGGCAGGGCCTGCAGCGGCACTTCGGCCCCTTGCACTGAACATTCCCCGGCCGGTACGGATGGCCCCGTGACCTCCTTCGCCCCGGACTCCATCGTCCTGAACCGCAAGCTGCCGCTCTGGTACCAGGTCTCGCAGTCGCTGCGCGCCTCGATCCTCGGCCGCTCGCCGGCGGACCCGCTGCGCCTGCCCACGGAGGAACAACTGGCGGTGCACTACGGCGTGAGCGTGCTGACCATGCGGCAGGCGCTGAAGGAGCTGGAGGACGAGGGCCTCATCACCCGTCACCGCCGGCGCGGCACGTTCATCGAGCCGAACGTCCGCCGCGGCACCCCCGTACGGCTGCTCGGTTCGGTGGACGCGATCGTGGCCCAGCAGTCCGGCATGACGACCGAGCTGCTGGACCACGGCCACGCGCGCGTGCCCGCGGAACTCGCCGAGTTCTTCCCGGATCTCGCCGAGGTGGCGACGTACCACCGGCTGCGCAGCGACGAGAAGACGGGCGAGCCGACCAACCACGCCCACAACCACGTCCGTCCCGAACTGGCCGACCGCATCGACCTGGACGACCTGGTCCGCTGGCCGATGACCAAGGTGCTGCGGGACATCGTGGGCGCGGACATCAGCCGCATCACGGACACCGTGGAGGCCCGCCTCGCGGACCCGGAGACGGCCCGCCTCCTCAACGTCCCGCTGCTCAGCCCGATCCTGCACTACACGGGCATCACCTACGACACGGCCGGGCGCGTGCTGGACGTGGCCGTCATCCACTACCGCGGGGACCGCTTCTCCTTCACGGTGACCCTGGACGCCACATGACCCCGGTGTCGGAAGCCCGTCGTACGATGCCGGGCGTGACGCACGACGACGCTCCGTTGCTCACGGACCTCATGCCGTGGTCCGTCGCACCGCCGCGACTCGGCCGGGGGTGGCCGACGGCCCCCGATCCGTCCTCCCTCAAGTCCCGCTGGGACGCCCTGATGAAAGCCGAGGGCGCGGACCGGGAGGCCCTGTTCGAGCCCACGCGCTCACGCACGCTGCACTCGGCGGTCGGGCAGTTGCCGGGCCGGTCCACCGGCACGGAGAAACTGCTGCGTGCGCAAGGCCCCTGCCCCGAGCCGGTCCGGGTCCTGTTGTCCCCCTTCGACGAGCAGTGGCTGATTCCGGACCACCGTCTGATCGACGCGGCGCGACCGGAGCTGTGGCGGGTGGCCGACGAACGGCAGGTGTTCGTGGTCGAGAACCCGGAGGGCAGCGGCCCCCACCTGCTGGCCACCTCCCTGCTCCCGCTGCTCCGCCCCGGCCGGATCCGCCCCCTGTACCGCCGCCCCGGCGGCGCGGAACCCAACCTGGCCCCGGGCCTGCTGGAGCACCTGGCCACCCGTCTCGGACAGGCCCCCGACCCGGTCGACGTGCTGGCCTGGATCCTGACCGCCGTACGGGCGGACCTCACCGTCCCGCTCACCGACGACCCCGGCCTCTGGTCGCACGGCGTCGAGACCGGCCGCCGCATGCTCTGGCTGCTGCGCCGCGACGGCGACCGCCCCAAGCTCCCCGGCGGCCGCCGCCCCTACGTCCGCGCCCCGCTGCCCGCCCGCCCGCGCACGCTCCACTACGACCGCGACGAGGAGACTCTGCACCTCGACGAGGGCCGCATCTCCCCCGTGCCGTCCCCGGCCTGGGACTTTGAGGCGGGCGGTGTCCGGGTCCTGGAGCAGTGGTTCGTGGCACGGACGGCCGAGGGCGAGCCCGGCACGCTTCTCGCGATCCGTCCGGCGACCTGGCCCCAGGCGTGGACGTCGGAGCTGCTGGAGCTGATCACGGTCCTCACGCTGCTGGCCGAACTGCCACCGGCGCAGGCGGAGTCGCCCCTCACCGCGACCGACCTGCGCGACGCCGGCGTCCTGCCGGTCCCCGCGGCGGCCCGCCACCCCGCGTCGGTCCTGGACGCCCACGAGGAGGGCCCGGAGGGGCAGTTGGCGCTCCTCTAGACCTCCTCCACCAGGACCTGTGCTGTGTAGTCGGCGCCGATGGTGGGATCTGTCAGGGGTGGGGCGGCCGATGTTGAAGCTGTTCGCGATCGAACAGCCACGAGCGGGGTGGAGGCACGAAGCGCCCCCTCCCGGTGGTACTTGGGAACGGGCGCTTGCGAAGGGCTCCCTACTGGAGCTTCATGCCCTTCGGCGAGGTCAGTCCCTTGTCGGGATCGGCTCGGAAGGTCGCCGTCCAGACGGTGGGCGGGCAGGACGTGCCGTTGGGGTGCTGCTCGGTCAGTCTGGCCCGGGTGCTGTCCATGACCACCGGATCGCCGGTCTCCGCGGACGTCACGGTGAGCTTCACCGGCACGGTGGACGCGCCGATGTCGTCGGGCAGGCGGACCGACACCGAGCCGAACGGGTCGTCGGGGTCCCCCGACGCCCGCTCTCTGCAGGTGCCGTCCACGCACAGCTTGATCGTCGCCGCGTCCCGGCCGCCGAAGTCGGACGGCCGCCACACGAGGGAGACCGCCGAGTCCGCGTCGGCCTGGGCGCACGGCGTGTCCTGACCGACGAACGAGCATCCGGTCAGGGCCAGCGCGAGGAGCGGTGTGAGCACAGTGCGGCGCATGTCAGTTCCTCGCAACCGTTCCAGGGAAGGCGCTGTTGGCCAGTCCGATGTCGGTGAAATACAGCCAGCACGGGTCGAGAAGACCGCCGCTGTTGTCACCGCCACCGCCGCCTCCCCCGGAGATGATGCCCTTGGCGTAGGCGCGGCCGCTGCCGTCGACGGTGTACGTCGGACCACCAGAGTCGCCCTTGACGGTGCAGGAGCCGGACGTCTTCTTGGCCACGACCATGTTCCTGGCGACGGATCCGTCGTCGTCGTACTTGACGGTCGCCCTGGTGGACTTGATCTTCCAGCCGCACTTCTCGCCGGTCATCATGCCTCCCGTGCAGAACTGGTCGCCGCTCTGCGCCCAGCGCCGCCAGTAGTCCTTGACGGGGCGGGATGTGCCAGACGTCTTGCTGCCCTTGTAGATGCGGGCCGAAGCGGAGCTGTCGCTGTTGATCCGGTACAGGGCCAGGTCACCCGAGTAGTAGCTCTGACCGGACAGCTTCACCGACCCGTACCCGTTCTTCCAGTTGTCCCGGACCACGGGTCCGATGTAGTCGCTCTCGCTGGGGTTCAGGACGGCTCCGTTGCCGGAGGTGCAGTGGCCGGCAGTCACCATGTACCACTTGCCGTCGTACCGCCAGGGGAAGCCGGCGGTGCACCACTTGGACGACGTTCCGGTCACGTACGACTTGATGCGCGCCCCGCCGTAGTAGGGCGAGGTGTCGTACTGACGGTTGGCCTGCGGCTCCGCCATGTCGACACCCGGCGTGACCTCCAGGGCCACCGTGTCCGCGCCGTACCGCTCGCCCAGGGCCGTGACGAGGGCCGGCTGGGCCGACTCGGACTCCACGACGACACGGTTCTCCACGGCGTCCACGAAGGCGACGTTCAGGCCGCTCACACCGGGCAGTTCCGCCTCCGACAGCCTCAGGACCTCGTCGCGCACGGATTCCAGATCGGAGGATCGGAGGCAGGGATGACCTGCCAGGGGTGCTTCCGGTGGCGGAGGCGGCACGGAAGCCGGCCTCGGTTCTCGATCACCACGAAGAGGGCCCCGAGGGCCAGTTCGCACTGATCTAGTTCCGGGACTGGAAGGCGTCCAGGATCCGGCTCAGCATCAACTCAAAAGCCCCGTCGAGATCGATCGGCCCAGGATCCTCCGCGAACGCCGCCGCCAGCCTGGGATACGCCCCGCCAGCCACCTGACTCCCGAGGTAGGCGATCCGTACCGCGTTCTCCTGCTCCGCCGACCACGGCAAGGACCGGGTCCGCTCGGCATTGGCGAGCTCCGTCGCGACATACGACGTCACACACCCGTTCAGCATCCCGATGAGCTGCATCTTCATGCCGTAGGACGCCTCCAGCGGGTCCAGGCAGGCCAGGCAGTGCTCCAGGTAGCGCAGGGCGTTGGGGCTGAAGCCGTAGACCGGTGACATCAGCCGCGTCACCCAGGGGTGCCGGTGCATCAGCGAACGCGTCTGGTGAGCGACCCGGGCCATGCCGGCCCGCCAGTCCCCGCTCGGCTCCCACAGCTCGTGCTCCCCGCTGACCGTGTCCACCATCAGCTCGTACAGGTCCTCCTTGCGGGGGACGTAGTTGTACAGCGACATCGTCCCGCAGCCCAGCTCGCCCGCGACGCGCCGCATCGACACCGCGTCCAGCCCCTCCGCGTCCGCGATCCGCACCGCGGCCGCCGCGATGTCGGCACGGGTGAACGCCGGTTTCGGCCCTCGCCCCGTCCGCTCGGGTCGCGCCCAGATCACCCCGGGTTCGGCCGCTCTGCCCGCCATCGATCATCACCTCGGCCACCATCCTAGTTACGTACACCGTACGTAGTGCGCTATGGTCGGGCCATGACTACTACGTACGCTGTACTTAGTGAAGGTCTGGAGAAGCGGTTCGGCGAGGTCCACGCCCTGCGCGGACTGGATCTGGCCGTTGCGCAGGGCACCGTCTGCGGACTGCTCGGCCCCAACGGCGCGGGCAAGACCACGGCGGTACGGCTCCTCACCACGCTCCTGCGACCGGACGCCGGCTCGGCCCGCATCGCCGGGCACGACCTGCTCCGGGAGCCGGCAGCCGTCCGGCGCCGGATCGGCCTCACCGGCCAGTACGCCTCGGTCGACGGCGATCTCACCGGCCGGGAGAACCTCCGGCTGTTCGCCCGGCTGCACCGGGTGCGCGGGTCGGCCGAGCGGGCCGGCGAGCTCCTGGACCGCTTCGGGCTGACCGAGGCGGCCGACCGGCCGGCGTCCACGTACTCGGGCGGGATGCGGCGCCGCCTCGACCTGGCGGCGAGTCTCGTCCGCCGCCCCGACGTGCTGTTCCTGGACGAGCCCACGACGGGCCTCGACCCGGCCAGTCGCAACCGCATCTGGGACGCCGTACGGGAGCTGACCGCCGACGGTACGACCGTGCTGCTGACCACGCAGTACCTGGAGGAGGCCGACCGGCTCGCCGACGACATCGTCCTGGTGGACCGGGGGCGGGTCGCGCACACGGGTTCGCCCGCCCAGCTCAAGGCGCTCATGGGCGCACACGTCGAGGTCGTCGTCACGGACGCCGACGTCATGGTGAAGGCGGCGGCCGTACTGGATCAACTCACCGGCGTCGAGCCTTCGTTCGACCACGAGCGGCGCGCCGTCGGCGCGGTCACCAGGGACGTCACGCTCACGCTCCCCCGCCTGGTGCGCGAACTCGACGCGGCGGGTGTGCCGTTGCTCGACGCGAGCCTCAGACCACCGACCCTGGACGACGTCTTCCTGCGGCTCACCGAGGAGCGTGCGGCATGAGTACGTTGGCGTACGACGGCGGCGCGATGCTGGGCCGGCAGCTGCGGCGGATCCGGAACAATCCGGGGCTGCTGATCCTGACCCAGACCATGCCGGTCACCATGCTGCTGTTCTTCGGCTATGTCTTCGGCAGCGCCCTGGCGATGCCCGGCGCGGAGTACCGGTCCTTCCTGGTGCCCGGTCTGCTGGTGGCGACCGCCGCCAACGGGATCATGACCGGCATGTTCCAGGCCGCCCAGGACACGCACCGGGGCGTGATGGACCGCTTCCGGACGCTGCCCATGAGCCGGGCCGCCGTGCCGCTGGGGCAGGCGGCCGCGGATCTGGTCGTGACGGCCGTCGGGACGGTGCCGTTCCTGCTGGTCGGGCTCGCGGTGGGGTGGCGGATCGAGGGGTCCGCACTCGGAGCGGCGGGCGCCGTGGGGCTGTTGCTGCTGTTCCGGTTCGCGACGACGTGGGTCGGGATCTTCCTGGGGCTGCTCACGCGGAACGAAGAGGCGGCCGGTCAGCTGGGTGGGGCGACGTTCATCCTGCCGCTGCTGTCCAACGCGTACATCCCGACCGACGGTCTGCCGGACTGGCTGCGCACCCTGGCCGAGTGGAACCCGATCAGCGCGGTCACCACGGCCCTGCGCGCCCTCTTCGGCAACGCGCCCGTACCGGCCGACGCCGCCTGGCCGGTCGCCCATCCCGTCGTCGGGTCGCTGGCATGGTGCGCGGTACTGCTCACGGTGTTCGCTCCGCTCGCGGTACGCCGGTACGCGCACGGCGAGCGGTGACACACGCGGACACCACGAGGGGACACGGGCGGGCGCCCGGCACTGCCGGGTGGGGGCGCGGCGCGTGGCGGCGGGGGGACGTACCCGCGCTCAGGCGGGACACCGGGGCGTTGCCGCGTGCCGTGGGGATGATGGACGGCGGGATCGCAGCCTGGCGCCGGGACGGTGTGGCCGACTGAGCGCGGGTCCTCGAGTCATCGAGGAGACGCAGGTGTCGGTCAGCGCCCGCCGAACAGCGTGCGGCGCAGCCGGCGCAGCGGCGCGAAGAGCGAGACCCGGCTCACTCGCGCACCCCTGGCGCTGGGGGTGTGCGCAGGCTCACGCGCGGTCAGCTCACGCATCAGCGAGGTCGCCTCGGCCGTCTCCCTCTGGGGGACCGCAGGGCCCGCCAGCACCGAGAGATGGCGGTCGAGGCGCGAACTGGTCGCGCTGCTCCCGCAGGTGATCGCAGGGACCCTTGCCCTGCTGCGCACTGTTATCTGTTCCATGTCACTCCCCACCCGTACGAGTCCACCCGGCCCGGGCAGGGTAACCCTATCGCCCCCTTGGGGCACGCGTGTATCGCGGGCGCAGGATTCACCTTCCCCGTAAGGGTGTTGACGATCACTCTCCGAATCCAACCGATTTCAGGGCAAGTTGAACAACTGGCTGGCTGGTGGGCTGCGCTGAGCCGCCGTCGGGTTCAACGGTCACGGCGAGTGACGTGGCGGACTGCTCGAGCCCCGTTGCGACCAAGGGCGTGTCGCCGTCGAAGAGGCCCAGGGAGCGCGGTTGCTCCTGGGGGCGCATGAGCCACAGCTGGTGCACCCGGTCGTCCGGCAGCTCGCCGTATCCGCTCAGGGTGACCACCGCACTCCCCTCAGATGCGGAAGCGATCACTCCGATATTTCGGCCCTCACCGTCCCGGCCGGTCGTCGCCCGTGCGTCGGGAGCGGCCAGGACGTGGGCGATCTCACGTGCCTGGGCGCGCTCGGCAGCCAGTTGCTCCTGGGTCCGGTTCGCCTGGACGGCGAACAGCGAGGCGACGACGAGAGCCGCCGCGGCGGTCGCGGTGGCGAACGGGACGAACAGGGGGCGCGGCCGGGGCGCACGGGTGCGCGCCGGGGGCGGCTGGGTCCCCCACACATGGGGCGGCAGCGTGGGGGTGTGCTCACGCCCACGCGCCGGGGCGGGTTCCTGCGGAGTGGTCCGTACGGCGGCCAGGACCCGGTCCCGCAGCGCGGCCGGCGCCGGGGCGGCCGTGGACCAGGCGAGGCGGACGGCGTCCTCGGACAGCGCCCGCACCTCGGCGGCGCAGCGGTCGCAGCGCGCCAGGTGTTTCTCGAAACGGCGCCGCTCGTCGGGTTCGAGGGCGTCCAGCGCGTAGGGCGCGGCGAGGCTGTGCTGGTCCTCGCGGTCCAGCAGTCGGCCGAGGATGCTCACGCGACTCCTCCCAGGCACTCGCGCAGCCGGGTCAGTCCGTCGCGCATGCGGGTCTTGACCGTGCCCAGCGGCAGGGAGAGCCGCTCGGCCACTTCACGGTAGGTGTAACCGTCGTAGTAGGCGAGGGTGACGGACTGCCGCTGGAGGGCGGTGAGCCGGTCCAGGCAGCGGCGCACCCATTCGCGTTCGAGTTCGGCCTCGACCTCCTCGGAGACATGGTCGAAGGCGGGGTGGTGGGCGCGCCGGGCCTCGCGCTCCTCGCGTTCGCCGGCCGCGCGGGCGCTGCGCACCCGGTCGACGGCGCGGCGGTGGGCGAGGGTGAGGACCCAGGACAGGGCGCTGCCGCGGGCCGGGTCGAACCGGGCGGCGGACCGCCAGAGTTCGAGCAGTACCTCCTGGGCCACCTCCTCGGACTGGGCCGGATCCCGCACCACCCGCTTCACCAGTCCGAACACCGGCCCGGACACCAGTGCGTAGAGCTCCTCGAATGCCTTCTGGTCGCCGCCTGCGACGCGCACCAGAAGTTCGTCCGCCCCCACTCGGTCCCCCTCTCTCCGGCCGCACAGGGCCGGTCCCGTCCCACGAGGCATTCGCAACGAACCCACCTCCGGATGGGGTTACGGATCAGAGAGCCGAAAACGCGGGTCGAGCAGCGAGGAAATGAGTTTTCAGGTTCGACCAATCCGGTCCGGGCGTGGCTCCGAATCCCCGGCGTCAGGCAAGTTGGCACTGAGGACGGACGGCATGACAGCTATCTCCAAGCGCGGCGCAGGACTCAGGAGCGTCGCCACCCTCGTCTGTGGTGCGCTGGCCGCCGGAGGGCTCGCAGCCGCCGGCGTGACCGCGCTGGAACCGGGGGAGGCGGAAGCCTCCAGCCACCGGGAGGCCCCGCTGATCTCGGGGACCCCGCAGTACGACAACACCGACGTGTACGCGTTCGTGAGCCCGGACAAGCCGGACACGACGACGATCATCGCCAACTGGATCCCGTTCGAGGAACCGGCCGGCGGTCCGAACTTCTTCACCTTCGCCGAGGACGCCCAGTACGACATCCACATCGACAACAACGGCGACGCGCAGGGCGAACTGCTGTTCCGCTACACGTTCAAGACGCAGACGAAGAACAAGAAGACGTTCCTCTACAACACCGGTCCCGTCGAGAGCCTCGACGACCCGGACCTCAACGTCACGCAGACCTACGACCTCGAACTGCTGAAGCTGAAGAACCAGCACGTGCAGTCCCGGACGAAGATCGCCGACGACGTTCCGGTCGCGCCGTCGAACGTCGGCAAGGCGTCGATGCCGGACTACGCGGGGCTGCGCAAGCAGGCCGTCCATGAACTGGCGGGCGGCTCGACGACGTTCGCCGGGCAGGCCGACGACCCGTTCTTCCTGGACCTGCGCGTCTTCGACCTGCTGTACGGCGGGAACCTCTCCGAGGTCGGCAACGACACGCTCAAGGGCTACAACGTCAACTCCATCGCCCTGCAGGTGCCCACCAAGATGATCCAGGAGTCGGCCGACCAGCCGGTCGTCGGCATCTGGTCGACGACCCAGCGCAAGAACGCCCAGGGCCACTTCACGCAGGTCTCCCGGCTCGGCAACCCGCTGGTCAACGAGGTCGTCAACCCGATCGAGGACAAGGACACGTTCAACGCGTCCGCGCCGTGGGACGACGCCCAGTTCCTGGACAACGTCACCAACCCCGAGCTGCCGAAGCTCATCGAGGCGATCTACAAGATCCCGGCGCCCAAGGAGCCCCGCAACGACCTGGTGGACGTCTTCCTGAAGGGCGTACCGGACCTCAACCAGCCGCCGCACGTGACCCCGTCCGAGATGCTGCGCCTGAACACGTCCATCGAACCGGCCGCCGAACCGAAGCGACTCGGCGTCCTCGACGGCGACAACGCCGGCTTCCCGAACGGCCGTCGCCTCACCGACGACGTGATCGACGCCTCGCTCCAGGTCGTCGAGGGTGAACTGCTCGGCCAGAAGAACGACCTGGGCGACGCGGTCGACAAGAACGACAAGGAGTTCGAGAAGGCCTTCCCGTACGTCGCCCTGCCGACGGAGGGTTCCCGCGGCCCGCTCGCCAAGGGCACCTCGGGCGGCAACGACGTGCGCAACCAGATCGGCGACGCGCTGCAGCCGGCCGGGTCCGCCGAGGACAACATGACGCTGATCGCCGCCTCCGCGGGCGCGGGCGCGGCGGGGATCCTCCTGATCGGCGCCGGCCTGATGTGGTGGCGCCGGATGCGGGGCCGCGCGTACTGACGCGCCCCCCTACCGACTGGCGCGGCCCGTCCCTCCCCCATCCTCCACGGCACGGGCCGCGCCGCCTCACGATGACGACCCTTTTGTGTACGAGGAGAGGGCATGGTCCCGCGTACGAACGACAACGAGCCGGAGCACGAGACCGACCGGAGCCCGGCCCCCGGGGAAACCGCGGCCCCCGCGGCCCCCGCGGACACGGCCACCGAGACGACCTCGGGCGCGGCGGACGCCGACCGTACCGCCGCGGGCGTCGACGAGCGGGTCGCTGCGCTGCGGCGGGTTGCTGCGGCCGGGCGGCGCCTGCGGGGCGGGCGGGTTGCCGGGTGCGCCGCCCTGTTGGCCGTGGCCCTGACCGCCGGTTCGATCGCCGTGGGGAACGTCCGGGACGGCGACGGCCGGGGCGTTGCCGCGGCGCCCGGTGCCGTCGCTCCGGCCGTGCTGGCGAGCGGCGACCTCGACTCGAGCATCGGCGCCCTGCAGACCCATCTCCGCGCCCAGCCGAGGGACTTCGGCGGCTGGGCCACCCTCGGCCTCGCCTACGTCGAACAGGCCAGGGTCGACGGCGACCCCTCGCGCTACCCGCAGGCCGAGCGGGCACTGGACCGTTCCCTCGCCCTCGAACCCGAGGGCGACCAGGCCCTGGCCGGCCTCGCCGCCCTCGCTGCGGCCCGGCACGACTTCACCGGCGCCCTCGACTTCGCCGGCCGCGCCCTGAAGCGGAACCCCTACAACGAACGCGCCCTGGCCACCCGTATCGACGCCCTCGTCGAACTCGGCCGCTACGACGCCGCGTCGAAGGCCGCCGACACCGCCGACACCCGTCGGCCGGGCATCCCGGTCTTCACGCGGTACGCGTACGTGCGCGAGCTGCGCGGCGACGTCCGCACCGCCCGCCGGGTACTGGAACAGGCCCTCGACAACGCCGTCACACCCGGCGACGTGGCGTACGTCGCCACCGCCCTCGGCCAACTGGCCTGGAACCAGGGCGACTACACGACCGCCCTGGACCACTACGCCCGTGCCCTCGCCGCCGACGACACCTACCTGCCCGCCCTGGAGGGCCGCGCCCGCGCCCAGGCCGCGAGCGGTGATCTCGCCGAGGCCGTACGGGGCATGGAGGCGGTCGTCGCCCGCGCCCCGCTGCCCGGCGCGCTCGTCGCCCTCGGCGAGCTGTACGAGGAGCGCGGCGCGGAGGGCGACCGGGACAGGGCCCGCGACCAGTACGCCCTCGTCGACGCCTGGACGGCGCTGGCCCGCGCGGGCGGCGTCAACCCCGACCTCGACACCGCGCTCGCGGCCGCCGACCACGGCGACGCGGACCTGGCCCTGCGCGCGGCCCGCGCCGAGTGGTCCCGCCGCCACACCGTGCACACCGCGGACGCCCTCGCCTGGGCGCTGCACGTGGGCGGCCGCGACGAGGAAGCCCTGTCCTACGCCCGCCGGGCCACCGCCACCGGCTACCGCAACGCCGCCTTCCTGCACCACCGCGGCATGATCGAGCTCGCCACGGGCCGTACGAAGGACGCCCGCGCCTCCCTGACGGCGGCCCTGGAGCTGAACCCCGGGTTCTCCCCGTCGGCGGCTCGCGAGGCCCGCGCGGCGCTGAAGACCCTGGGGGCCGAGTGAGGCCCCGTCGTGTTCTCGCCTCCGCCGCGGCCGTCCTGGGCGTCGCCGGCGCGATCGTGCTCGCCCCGGCAACCACCGCGAGCGCGCACCCCTTGGGCAACTTCACCGTCAACCACTACGACGGTCTCGTCGCCGCCCCCGGTGAGCTGCGCATCGACCACGTCGAGGACCTCGCCGAGATCCCGGCGACCCAGGCCGGGCCGGACGTGGAACGGCTCGGCATCACCGCATGGGCCCGCGGGCGGTGCGCGGACGCCGCGCGGGCCGGCGAGGCGACGGTCGACGGACGCCCGGTCACGCTCGACGTCGCCGACAGCCACGCGCGCGTGCTGCCCGGTCAGGCGGGGCTCGACACCCTGCGGGTGGAGTGCCGGCTGACGGCTCCCCTGCCCGAGGCCGACTCCGTGACGGTCGGATTCCGCAGCGCGGGCGCCGACTCCGGCCCCGGCTGGCGGGAGATCACCGCGCGCGGGGACCGTATGACGCTCACCGCCTCGGACGTGCCGGAGAAGTCGTCGTCGCGCGAACTGACCGCCTATCCCGAGGAACTGCTGTCCTCCCCGGCCGACACGACGTCCGCGTCCCTGCGCGTGCGCCCCGGCGGTCCCGCCCTGGCCGAGGAGCAGGGCGACGCGCCCGCCGCGTCCGTCCTGCCACGCGGCGCCGACCGCTGGACCCGGGCCCTGGAGTCCCTGGTCGCCCGGCACGATCTCACCGTCGGCTTCGCCGCCCTGGCCCTGCTCATCGCGGTCGGCCTCGGCGCGATGCACGCGCTCGCACCGGGCCACGGCAAGACCCTCATGGCCGCGACCGCGGCGGCCCACGGCGGCCGCGCCCGTATGCGGCACGTCCTCCCCCTGGCCGCCTCGGTGACGGTCACCCACACCCTCGGCGTGGTCGCCCTCGGCGTTCTGGTCACCGCCGGGTCCGCGGCGGCACCCTCGGTGATCGCCTGGCTGGGCATCGCGAGCGGGGTGCTGGTGACACTGGCGGGAGCGGGCCTCGTACGACGGGCGTTCCGCAACCGTGGACAGGCCCACGGCCACCCGCACACCCATGACCACGAACACGAGCACGCCCACGACCACCGCGACCACGAGCACAGAAAACACGGCCACGATCACGACCACGGTCACGATCACCAGCACACCCACCCCCACACCATCGAGCACAGTCATGGCGGCCACACCCACTCCCACCCCATCGCCCCCACCCTCCGCGGCACGATTCTCATGGGCTTCGCCGGCGGGCTCGTGCCCAGTCCCTCGGCCGTCGTCGTGCTCGTCGGCGCGGCGGCGCTCGGGCAGGCCTGGTTCGGGCTGCTGCTCGTCGTCGCGTACGGCGCCGGGCTCGCGCTCACCCTCACCGCGGCCGGGTTCGCCGTCGTCCGGTTCGGCAGCGGCGTGACCCGGGCGCTGGTCCGGCGGCCTCGCTGGACCGCCAATCCGCTGGCCGCCCTGATCCGCCGTACCGCGCCGGTGGGTTCCGGGTTCGTCGTCGTCGCCCTCGGGGCCGGATTGGTGTTCAGGGGGGCGGCATCCGCATTCGGCTGAGCTACTTTTGGGGAGAAATCAGGCGAGACATCGTTCGTGGATGCGAAGGGGGCGCCGGTGTCCGTGGATCCGGGCAGTGAACGCGTGATCGCCGGCCGCTACCGACTGCTGTCCCCGCTCGGCGAGGGCGGCATGGGGACGGTGTGGCTCGCCCGCGACGAGGTGTTGCGCCGCGAGGTCGCCGTCAAGGAGGTGCGGGCCCCGGCGGGGCTGCCGGCCGCGGACGTGGAGCGGATGTACGCCCGTCTGGAGCGGGAGGCCTGGGCCGCCGCGCGGGTCGCGAACCGCAATGTGGTGACGGTGTACGACGTGGCCACGGAGGAGGGCCGGCCGTGGATCGTGATGGAGCTGGTCCGCGGGATCTCCCTCGCCGAGCTGCTGGACGCCGAGGGCCCGTTGTCCCCGCAGCGCGCGGCGCACATCGGCGCCGAGGTGCTGTCCGCGCTGCGTGCCGCGCACGAGGCCGGGGTGCTGCACCGGGACGTGAAGCCGGGCAACGTACTGCTGTCGAACGACGGCCGGGTGGTGCTCACCGACTTCGGTATCGCGATGGTGGAGGGCAGCTCCGCGCTGACCATGACCGGGGAGGTGGTCGGCTCGCCCGAGTTCCTGGCGCCGGAACGCGCGCTCGGCCGCACGCCGGGTCCCGAGTCGGACCTGTGGTCGCTCGGCGTGCTGCTGTATGCGGCGGTGGAGGGCAGTTCCCCGTTCCGCAACGACACGCCGCTGAGCACCCTGCGGGCGATCGTCGACGAGGAGTTGCCGCCGCCCCGCCGGGCCGGTCCGCTCACCCCGGTCATCGAGGGCTTGCTGCGCAAGGACCCCGCCGAGCGGCTGCCGGCCGCGCGGGCCGAGCAGGACCTGCGGCTGATCGGCGCGGGAGGCACGCCGCGCGCGGACACGGCCCCGACGACGCCGTACACCCCGTACGCCCCGACCGCCGCGGCCCACCAACAGCCGCCGACGCCGCCCCGGCCCGTCCCCACTGCCGCTGCCCCTGCCGCGACCACCGTCGACGAACCGCGCCGCGACAAACGCACCGCCGCCGTCCTGATCGCCGGCGTCACCGCCCTGGCGCTGGCGATCGCCGGTCTCACGTACGCCCTGCTGAACCGCGACGACGGCGACAACCGCACCGCAGGGGGCGGCAACACCCCTACGGCAGGGGCGACTTCGTCGGCACCCGAGAAGGAGACCACGCCGGGCACCACCGCTCCCCCCACCCCGACCCCGAGCAGCAGTCCGACGACCGCTCCCCCGCCGCAGTCGGTGACGGTCACCCTCGCCGGCGCCCGCACGGAGTACTCGGGCACGTGCCCGCCGGCGAACGACCAGGCTCCCGCGTTCACGGCGACGTTCACGGTGGGACGGCTGCCCGCGGAGGTGGACTACCGCTGGGTGACCAAGGACGGCGAGGTCGAGAGCTGGAAGACGCTGTCGTTCCCCGAAGGGGGCGAGCGGACCCGGCAGGACCAGGTGATCGTGACGACGTACGCCGACAGTGGGACGTATCAGAACGAGATCAGTGTCGAGGTCCGCGATCCGGTCCGGACGACGTCCGACGCGGTGGCGTTCTCGGTGACCTGTGTGACGGAGACCCCGACGGGCGGGGCCTCCGCTTCACCTACGCCGACTCCCTGAAGATCAGGCGGCGTTGTCGAGCACCGGCAGATAGCCGCCGGACTGGCCGTTCGCGGTCGGGTGGTACGACTCGCCGATGTTGAGCCAGTTGACGCTGTGCAGCCAGGAGCTGCCGGAGCAGATCTCGTGGCCGGTGAAGGTGCCGCGCACGTCGCCCCAGGTGAAGCCGTGGTTCAGGGCGCGCTTCTGGATGGCGGTGTTGAGGTGGTCGGAGGCGTCGTTGATGGCCTTGCGCTTGGTCTCGGACAGACCGAGGCACGACTGGCCGAGCTTGTAGAAGCGGGGGTAGCCGAGCACGACGACCTGCGCCGCGGGTGCCCTGCTGCGGATCGCCGAGTAGACGGTGTCGAGCTTGCCGGGCAGCGTCGTGTCGACGTACGCCCTGGCGGTGTTGATGCGGGAGATGCAGGCGCTGTCGGACTGGAGTACGCAGGTCGTCATGACGTCCGCGAAGCCGGCGTCGTTGCCGCCGACGCTGATGGACACCACACCTGTACTCGCGTTGAGCGGGGCCAGCTGACCGGCGAGGACTTCATCCGTTCGGGCGCCGGAGCAGGCCGTGAAGGCGAACGACGAGGGTGAGTTGGCGGCGGCCCAGAGGTACGGGTACGCCTTCGTACTGCGCTTGCAGTCGCCGCTGGAGCTGATGTAACTGCCCGCGCCGACGCCGGAGGAATAGGAGTCGCCGAGCGCCACATAGCCGGTGGCGGCGGCTTCGGACGCCTGCGCCGGAGCGGCTCCCGTGAGGGCGGCCGATGCGGCGAGGAGGAGTGAGCCGAGTAACACGACAAGTCGGGAACCTCTCATGGAACCTCCCTTTAGCAGGATCTCTGCCTCAACCGTCGTACCAACTACGCGTGTTGAACGGAAGTGTCCATGCCAAGACTTTTCACCCATCCTCCACATGAACCCTGCGCGTTCGCTCTGGCGTTGATTACGTGCCCATGACAGATTTGTTGACAGGTGCTCAACTCCCTTGTTCTACGCACGTAGCTCACCCACGCTTTACCGCAGCCCGGGCGGTACGCGACGCCCCGGGCCGTGTGCGCGAAGACGCGCTCACCCCCCACATGCGCGCAGCCCCACCCGGGCGCGCGCCGCCTGGAGGAGGACTCCCTCGTAATGGCACAACTGCGTAGCAAGAAGGCCCGGTTCGCCGCGACCACCAGCCTGGCGACCGCCGCCCTCCTGGGCGGGCTCACCGCACTCCCCGCCCAGGCCGCCCCGGCCGAGGGCAAGGTCCTGGCGGCCGGCTCCCCCACCGCCGTCAAGGACAGCTACATCGTCACCCTCAAGAAGGGCGCCGGCGTCAGGGCCACGTCCAGCGAGGGCAAGGGTCTGATCAAGAAGTACGGCGGCACGGTGCAGCAGACGTTCGGCAAGGCGCTGAACGGCTACACCGCCAACCTCTCCGCGACCGAGGCGAGGAGACTGGCCGCCGACCCCGCAGTGGCCTCCGTCGAGCAGAACCAGCGCGTCCAGCTCGCCGACACCACACAGTCCAACGCCCCCTGGGGCCTGGACCGGATCGACCAGACCTCGCTTCCGCTTTCCGGGACCTACACATATCCGGACAGCGCGGGCAGCGGCGTGACCGTATACGTCATCGACACCGGCGTGCGCATCAGCCACTCGCAGATCAGCGGCCGGGCCACCTACGGCTACGACGCCGTCGACGGCGACACCACCGCCTCCGACGGCAACGGCCACGGCACCCATGTGGCCACCACGGTCGCCGGTTCCACTTACGGCGTCGCCAAGAAGGCGAAGATCGTGGCGGTCCGGGTGCTGAACAACAGCGGTTCCGGCACCACGGCGGGCGTGATCGCCGGCATCGACTGGGTGACGCAGAACCACTCCGGCCCCTCGGTCGCCAACATGTCGCTCGGCGGCGGCGCTTCGGCATCGCTGGACACGGCGGTCCGCAACTCCATAGCCAGCGGCGTGACCTACGCCGTCGCGGCGGGCAACAGCAGCACCACCGCCTCCTCGTCCTCCCCAGCCCGGGTCTCCGAAGCGATCACGGTCGGCGCCACCACCAACACGGACGCCAAGGCGAGCTACTCCAACTACGGCTCCGCCCTGGACATCTTCGCGCCCGGCTCCTCCATCACGGCCGGCTGGCACACCAGCGACACCGCGACGAACACCATCTCCGGTACGTCGATGGCGACTCCGCACGTCGCGGGCGCGGCGGCGGTCTACCTCGCGAACCACACCTCGTCCACCCCGGCGCAGGTCGCCTCGGCACTGACGAGCGGAGCGACCACCGGCAAGGTCACCAGCCCGGGCAGCGGCTCCCCGAACCGGCTGCTGAAGATCGTCCCGTGACACCACTGAGCCTGGTGTGACAGGCAGTTCCCCGGGGGCGGACCGTCGCCTCCGGGGAATGTCCGTATCTGCCACAGGAAGCGCATTCCGCGTCTTGACGGCCCGGGCGGCACTGCGCGACATTGAAGCCCGGCATCCGGCGCTTCGGGGGGCAAAGTCGCCAATGCAGACCATCCGCATCAAGACCGATGCATCAGACGCACCAGACGGTGCCGAGGGGACGCGGCCGGGTTCGGGGAGGGACCTGTGGCCCGTGCTCGCGGGCGCCGTGACGGCCGTCGGGGGGATCGGCGCGCTGCTCGCGCTCACCGACTCGAGCTCGCCGCTGCGCGCTCCGTTCACGCTGTTCTTCCTGCTCGTGGCGCCGGCCGCGGCCATCGCCGCCGCGCTCAGCGGGCTGGATCCGCTCAGTCGCGCACTCGTTTCGCTGGCGGGTGCGATCGTCGTCGACATGCTGGTGGCCCAGGGTCTGCTGGCCCTGCACCTGTGGTCGGTACGCGGCGGGATCGCGGCCGTGACCGCCATCAGCGCCCTCACTCTCCTGCTGGTTCTGGTACGGCGCCACGGCGGCCGTACCGTGAGAAGACAGGGCCCGTGACGTGGACATCAGTGTGTACCGCCCCGGCGAACTGACCGCCGCCGACCGGGCGGCGTGGACGGCCATGCAGGCCAAGGCCCATCTGCACGGTTCGCCCGAGCTGGCGAACCCGTTCCTGTCCCCCGAGTTCGCGCTCGCGGTGGGCCGGTGCAGACGGGGCGTACGGATCGCGGTCGTCCGCGAGGGCGGCGAACCGGCCGCGTTCTTCCCGTTCCAGCGATCGGCGACCGGCGTCGGCCGGGCCATCGGGCTCGGTGTCTCCGACGCCCAGGGCGTGGTGCACCGGCCCGGGTTCGCCTGGGACGCCCGGGAGCTGCTGCGGGCCTGTGGGCTCGCCGTATGGGAGTTCGACCACCTGGTGGAAGGCCAGCAGCCGTTCGAGGCCGAGGCCTCCGGCACCTTCCCGTCCCCGGTCATGGATGTCGACCAGGGCTACGAGGCCTATCTGAGCCGACTGCGCGGCCAGTCACCGAAGTTCACCAGGACCACGCTCGCCAAGGAGCGCAAGCTGGGCCGGGACGCGGGTGAGGTCGGGTACGTCCACGACGAGCGCGATCCCGCCGCCCTGCGCACGCTGATGGACTGGAAGTCCGCGCAGTACCGCAGGACGGGGCGCAGCGACCGCTTCGCGCACGACTGGATCACCCGCCTGGTGGAGCAACTGTTCCACACCCGCTCCCAGCCGTTCGCCGGGATCCTGTCCGTGCTGTACGCGGACGGCAAGCCGATCGCCGCGCACTTCGGGCTGCGCAGCGAGCGGGTGCTCGCCTGCTGGTTCCCGGCGTACGACCCGGCGTACTCGAAGTACTCCCCGGGGCTGGTCCTGCATCTGCGGATGGCCGAGGCGGCCGCCGCCGACGGCATCGCCTATCTCGATCTGGGCCGGGGCCAGAAGGAATACAAGGACTCCCTGAAGACCCGTGAAATCCAGGTGTCCGAGGGGTGGGTGACGCGACGTCACCCAGTGGCGATCGGGCACCGGGCCCGACGCGCGCCGGTGCGCGCGCTGCGCAATGTCGTGGTGTCGCGGCCGGAGCTGTTCGAGCCCGCCGACCGGCTGCTCAAGAAAATGGGCAAGATCCGGTCAGGTCGCAAGTAACGGCCAAACCAACAAAAAGGTGAGGTCAGGTTCCAGGTCTTGCCATAAGGAGTGATAGGTCAATACCGTCATACATCTCACCCGCATCGGACCATCACCAAGCGGAACCAGGGGAGGGCTCAGGGGCCGCGGTGGTGCCGGCGCGGGGCGCGGTAGGGGGGTGCCGTGCTCGGTGACCTGCGTGTGACCGAGACGTGCCGCGCAACCGGCTGCCGTTTTCCGGAGCCGGCGAGCTTTTGCCAGTGACAACCCCCCTTTCGAACCGGACACAGAGCCGGGCCGCCCGGGGGTGGGCGGTCCACCGGACGAGAGGGACCAGACTCATGAGCTCCGTTCTGGGCTCGGCAACCACGAGCCAGAATCCGACAACGGCCGGCGCATACCGGCCGATCTCCTCTCACCTGGCCATTACGCCACCGGTGAGCGTGGTGATTCCCGCCATGAACGAGGCGGAGAATCTCCCCTACGTCTTCAAGACACTTCCGGACTGGATACACGAAGTGGTTCTTGTGGACGGCAATTCCACCGACAACACCGTCGAGGTCGCCCGTGACCTGTGGCCGGACGTGAAAGTCGTCGGACAGCGCGGCAAGGGCAAGGGCGACGCGCTGATCACCGGGTTCGAGGCCTGCACCGGCGACATCATCGTGATGGTCGACGCGGACGGCTCGGCCGACGGCAACGAGATCGTGTCGTACGTCTCCGCCCTGGTCTCGGGCGCGGACTTCGCCAAGGGCTCGCGTTTCGCCAACGGCGGCGGCACCGACGACATGACCTTCATCCGCAAGCTCGGCAACCGTGCCCTGTGCGCGGTCGTCAACCGCAAGTTCGGCGCCCGCTACACCGATCTGTGCTACGGCTACAACGCGTTCTGGCGGCACTGCCTGGACAAGATCGACCTCGACTGCACCGGCTTCGAGGTCGAGACCCTGATGAACATCCGGGTGGTCAAGGCGGGGCTGAAGGTGCAGGAGATACCGAGCCACGAGTACCTCCGCATCCACGGCACCAGCAATCTGCGCGCGGTGCGCGACGGGCTGCGGGTGCTGAAGGTGATCCTCAAGGAGCGCTCCAACCGGCGTGCGCTGCGCCGCCGTACGCACCAGTCCCCGATGCTCGACACGGTCCGGGGAGAGGTGTCTTGAGCAGTCCCGACATCTCCGTCGTGATCTGCGTCTACACCGAGGACCGCTGGGAGGACATCCTCGCGGCGGTCGCCTCGGTGCGGGCGCAGTCCCGGCCGGCTCTGGAGACGCTCCTGGTCGTGGACCACAACCAGGCGCTCCTGGACCGTCTGGCCGGGGAGTACAAGGAGGCCGGGGACGTGCGGGTGCTCGCCAACGCGGGCCCCCGCGGTCTGTCCGCCGGCCGCAACACCGGCATCGCGGCCTCCCGCGGCGACGTCATCGCCTTCCTCGACGACGACGCCGTCGCCGAACGCGACTGGCTGCGCCACTTCGCCTCGTCGTACGCCGACCCGCGGGTCATGGCGGTCGGCGGCCGTACGGAGCCGATCTGGGCGTCGGGGCGCCGGCCCGCCTGGTTCCCGGAGGAGTTCGACTGGGTGGTCGGCTGCACCTACCGGGGCCTGCCCCGCGGACTGGTCCGGGTGCGCAACGTCCTCGGCGGCAACGCCTCCTTCCGCCGCAGCGCGTTCGACACGGCGGGCGGCTTCGCCACCGGTATCGGCCGCGACGGCGACAAGCGCCCGCTGGGCTGCGAGGAGACGGAACTGTGCATCCGCCTCACCCGCGCCCTGCCTGAGGCGGTCCTGCTGATCGACGACCGTGCGGTGATCCACCACCGGGTGCCGAAGGCGCGTGAGCACTTCGGGTACTTCCGTACGCGTACGTATGCCGAAGGCCTGTCGAAGGCGCTGGTGGCCCGAAGTGTCGGCGCGGACAAGGGACTCGAGTCGGAACGCCGGTACACGACCCGGGTGCTGCCGGCCGGGGTGGCGCGCGGGCTGCGCGACGCCGTGCTGGCCCGGCCGGGCGGTGCGGGGCGGGCGGGTGCGATCGTCGCCGGAGTGTTCGCGGCGGCCGGTGGGTACGTCGTGGGGAGTGTCCGGGCGCGCAGGGGCGGCACCACGTTCTCCGTGGCGCCGATCGAGGGGGGTTCCGGTGTCTGAGGTGCGCGTACCGATCCTCATGTACCACGCGGTCGCGACCGACCCGAACGACGCCACCCGTGCCCTGTCGGTCACGCCCGATGCGTTCGCCCGGCAGATGGCGGTCATCGACGGCCTGGGCCTGACGCCGGTCACCACGGCCGACCTGGCGGCGCGGTGGCGCACGGGCCGCCGCCCGCTGCCGCCGCGCCCGGTGCTGGTCACCTTCGACGACGGCTACGAGGGCGTGCACCGGCACGCCCTGCCCGTGCTCGCCAAGCACGGCTTCCCGGCCACGCTGTTCGTCTCCACGGGCTGGCTCCGGGGCGCGTACGACACCGGCGGCGGCCTGGACCGCATGCTCGACTGGGACCAGGTGCGCCAGCTGGCGGACGCGGGCGTCGAGATCGGCGGCCACAGCCACAGCCACCCGCAGCTGGACCAGCTCGACGACGACGCCCTGCGCTTCGAGCTGACCCGCTGCCGGGACATCGTGGCCGGTGAACTGGGCGCCCTGCCCGTGTCGTTCGCATACCCCTACGGCTACTCCAGCCGCCGGGTGCGACAGGAGGTGCGCGCCACGGGGTACGCCCAGGCGCTCGCCGTCGGCAACGGCCTGGCCCGCCGCCACCAGGGACCGTACGCCCTGCGCCGGGTCACCGTGCGCCGCAGCACCGGCCTCGAGGAGTTCGAGCGGCTGGTCGAGGGCCGCGCGATCGCCCGCACCTTCGCCAGGGACCGCGCCCTCACCAAGGGGTACGCGATGGTCCGCAGAGCACGACAGGTCCGCCGGAAGGCCACCAGAACCCGTGTCTGACACGACGACCACAGCACAGGCCGAACCCATCGAGACGCAGATCCCGGAGCAGCAGCCCCGGCGCCGGCTGCGCCTGCCCGCACTCGGCCGGTCGCCGGGCGGCGGTCAGCTGTTCCGCAACGCCTACGCGCTGATGCTCAACACCGGCATCTCCGCCCTCCTGGGCCTCGGCTACTGGCTGGTGGCGGCCCGCTACTACTCCGAGGCTGCGGTCGGTCAGGGTTCGGCCGCGATCGCCGCGATGAAGCTCCTCGCGGGGCTCACCGCGGTGACGCTCACCGGTGCCCTGGCCCGCTTCATCCCGGTCGCGGGCCGCACCACCGGGCGGCTCATCCTCCGTACGTACGCGGGCAGTTCGCTGGTGGTGGCGCTGGCCGCGGGTGTCTTTCTGCTGACGCTGGACGTGTGGGGGCCGTCGTACCGCTTCCTGCACGGGCCGCTGCCCGCCGTCGGGTTCGTGGTGGCCGTCGTCGCGTGGAACCTGCTCACCCTGCAGGACGGTGTGCTGACCGGGCTGCGCAGCGCGCTGTGGGTGCCGGTCGGCAACACCGTGTTCTCCGCGGTGAAGCTGGGGCTGCTGGTCGCGTTCGCGGTGGCGATCCCGATGACCGGCGTCTTCGTGTCCTGGGTCGCGGCGATCGCCACCTCCGTACTGCCGCTCGGCTGGCTGGTGTTCCGGCGGCTGGTGCCCCGGCATGTGAAGGCGACCGAGGAGCAGGCGACCCCGCCGACGCTCGGGGAGGTCGGCAGGTTCCTGGCCGGTGACTACACCGGGTCGCTGTTCTCGCTCGCCGTGGTCTATCTCGTGCCGGTGATCGTGGCCGCGCAGGTCAGCTCCGAGGACAACGCGTACTTCTACATCACCGCCACCATCGGCGGCACGGTCAACCTGCTCGCCATCAACATGGGCGCCTCGCTGACCGTGGAGGGCTCGCACGACCCGGGCCGCCTCGCCGCCAACACCCGTGCCGCGCTGAAGCGGATGGCGCGGATCATGCTGCCGGTCGCCGCCCTGCTGTTCTTCGGCGCGCCGTGGATCCTCAGTGTCTTCGGTGCCGGCTACGCGGACGCGGCGACGCCGCTGTTGCGCTGGTTCGCACTCGGCGCGGTCCTGCGGGTCGTGATGGAGACGTACCTGGCGGTGCTGCGCGCACAGAGCCGCACCGCCGGACTCGCCTGGCTGCAGGGCCTGTTGTGCGTGCTGGTGCTCGGGCTGACGCTGCTGCTGCTCCCCCGCATGGGGCTGACCGGCGCGGGCGTCGCGGAGATCGCCAGCCTCGCGGTGATCGTGGCGATCGCCGCGCCCAGGCTGTACAAGATCGTCAGGGCTCCGTCCGTCGACCTCGTCGAGGGCACGGCACCCGACGGGGACCTCGCCGACCTGGGGGCGCGCGAGGTCCCGGCGGCGCCCGGGCCGGCCCGCAGGCGCGGGCCGGCCTGGGCGCTCGACGGCGACACCCTCGCGCTCGGCGTCCATGTCGACTTCGACCACCTCGAACGCCGCCCCGACGTGCGGCCGGGGCCGGGGACACCGCCGACGGGCGTGCCCGTGCTGCCGGAGCCTGAGGTGGACGCGCCGTTCGAGCCGGAGGCCGGCATGGCGGCCGTACCGGAGCCGATGCCGGAACCGGAACCGACACCCGCTCCGGAAGCGGATGTTCCCCGTCCGGAGCCGTCGCTGCGACGCCTGTTCCCCACCCGCCTCGGTGTGATCCTCGGCTGTCTGCTGATCGCCGCCCTCCTGCTGTACTGGGTCCCGGCCCTGCGGCTCGGCGAGGCCGACCTGGACCGGATGGGCGGGCTCGGCCTCGTCTCCGTGCTGCCGGCCCCGACCCTGGTCGGTGCCGCACTGCTGGTCGTGGTGTTCGCCTCGCTGCTGTGGCTCGGTCGCGAGCACCGGACGCTGCTGCTGGTCACCCTGCTGGCGACCGTCGTGTCCCTGCACGCGCTGCCCGCGGTGATCGAGACCGAGCCGCGGTTCGCGACCGCCTGGCAGCACCTCGGGTTCCTCGACCACATCGACCGGACCGGCGTCGCGGTGCCCGACCTGGACGCGCGCTGGAGCTGGCCGGGCTTCTTCACGGCCGCCGCGTTCGTCGCCCAGGCCTGCGGGGTCACGGACCTCACCGAGGTCATCCGCTGGTGGCCGCTGACCATGCAACTGCTCTACCTGGCCCCGCTGTTCCTGCTGACCCGCTCGCTCCGGGCGAGCTGGCGCGCCAAGTGGACCGGGGTCTGGATCTTCGTGCTGAGCGGCTGGGTCGGGCAGGACTACTTCTCCCCGCAGGGCTTCACCTATCTGCTGTACCTCGTCTTCGTGGCGATCCTGCTCGTCTGGTTCCGTGCCCCGCGCGTGATCTGGGCCAAGGCGCGTCCCGGCGAGGCGGAGGTCGAGCCGACCAACCGGCGGCAGCGGGCGGCGCTGCTGCTGGTGGTGACCGGTCTGTTCGCGGCGACCGTGCCGGCCCACCAGCTCACCCCGTTCGTGATGCTGGGTGTGCTCTCGGTCCTCGTCCTGATCGGCAGGTCCGAACTGCGCGGCCTGCCCGTCCTGTGCGGGGTGATGGTCGCCGCCTGGATCGGCTTCCTGGCCGAACCGTACTGGTCCGGGCACTTCGCCGAGCTGTTCGGCGGGGTCGGCGGCGTCGGCGGCAATGTGTCGTCGTCGGTGTCCGGCCGGATCGAGGGCGGCAGTTCCACCCACAAACTCGTGCTGTACGCGCGCGTGGCACTGGCCGGCGGGGTGATGGCCTTCGCCTGCTGGGGCTGGTGGCGGCGGCACGAGCACAAGTACCGGGAGCGTTCGCTGCTGGTCCTCGCCTTCGTGCCGTTCCTGGGCTTCGGCATGCAGTCGTACGGCGGTGAAATGGCGCTGCGCGTCTTCCTGTTCGCGCTGCCCGGCGCCGCCCTGCTGGCCGGACTGGCCCTGTTCCCGCGCACCGGCGTCACCGCCGAGGAGCGCGACAAGGACCGGGTGAGCCTCGCCCCGCTGGCCGCGCTGATGGCCGGTCTTGTGCTCATGGGCGGCTTCCTGGTGGCCCGTTGGGGCAACGAGACCTTCGAGCGGGTACGGCCCGGCGAGGTCGCCGCGATGGAGTACGTGTACGCCCATGACGACCCGAGCGTCCGGCTGCTGTGGCTCAGCGACGACCCGCTGGAGACCGTGACGCCGGCCATGCCGTGGGGCGCCCGGGACATGGAGAAGGTGCAGTACGTGCCGACGCAGGCGCCGACCGACCCGGTGCTGGTGTCGGGGCTGGTCAAGGCGCTGAAGGACGCGGGGCCGAACTCGTATCTGATGATCAACCGGAGTCAGGTCACCTTCCTGCGCATGGACGTGGGCTACTCGGCGACCTGGGAGCCCCGGCTGATCCAGAACCTGGACCGGCGGCCGGAGCTGCGGAAGGTGTACGTCAACGACGACGTCACCCTCTACTCCCTGGCCCGGCAGCCCAGGGGTCCCGTGCCGGAGGCGGACCCGGGGCCGGCCGGACCGCTGGTGACCTGGACCCCCTGGTCGGTGGTCGGGGCGCTCGCGGCCGTCGCGCTGATCGTGCTGCTGACGGCGCGGGAAGTGGTCCGGGTGGCGGTGCGGCCGAGCGTGCGGCAACTGCGGTGGCTGCAGAGCACCTTCTGGTTCTCGCTGCCGCTGCTGGCGGTGCTGCTCGCCTCGCTGGTGCAGCGGTTCCTGACGATGAAGTGAGCGGCCCAGGGCCTGTCCGGCGGACCGGCCCTACCGCTTGAGCCACTTCACCTCGTACGCCTGCAGGTCGAACCGCTTGCCGTCGACCTCGGTGCTGATCGCCCGGTCGAGCGTGTTGACCACCAGCAGAGCCTTGTCACTGGCGAGGACACGTACGTCCGCCGGGGCGGACACCGTCTCGTACGCCGTACCCGGCGGGAACTCGGCGTTGAAGCGGGCGACCAGGTCGTACATGGGCAGCCTGCCGCCCCCGTCGCCGGTGTCGGTCGGCGTCCACAGGCAGCCGGGGCAGTCGGGGCCCGTCTCCTCCTCCGGGTTCCAGTAGAGGCCGGAGGAGGCGCCGCCCTTGACCATGGCGATCATTCCGGCGGCCTGGACGGCACCGCGGCGGGCCTCGGACCAGCCGTGCCGGTCGTCGTTGCCGTCGGACGGCTCGACGTAGTACTCGGCCCACCACAGCGGCAGATCGCCACCGGTCTGCCGGCGCACCCACTGGCCGACGGCCGTGAACTTGTCCGTCGCGGCGAACTCGTCGGGCAGCAGATCGTCGTCCTTGGTGTAACTGGAGCCGTCCACGACGACGAAGTCGGCGCCCGCCTTGTGCTCGTTCCAGTAGCCGAAGGCGTCCAGGACCCGCTGGTCCATGGCGCCCCAGGGGCCCTTGAGGGTGCGGGAGGCGTTCTCGGTCTGGCGCGGGTCGACGCTGTCCATCACGAGGTACGGGCCGCCGACCATGATGTCGGCGTCGACCTTCTTCAGGGCCCGGTACACGAGGTTGTACAGCCTGGTGTAGCCCTCGTGGTCCCAGCGGTGCTCCGCGTCGTTCCAGAACCCCTTGAACTCGTTCCAGACGATGAAGTGGCGCACGTCCGGATAGCGCTTGGCGACGGTCGCGGCGAGCGCGGCGAAGTCGTCGTAGTGCTCGGGGTCGGGGGCCGTCTCCAGGGCCGACTGGCTCCAGTCGGTGTTGCCGGCACCTGCCTCGCCGCCCTTCATCCAGTCCGGGGCGCAGCACAGCGTGATGACCGGCGTGCCCCCGGAGGCGCGGACGAAGTCGACCCGGCGGTCCAGTGCCGCGAAGTCGTAACGCCCCTTCACCGGCTCGGGGTTGTCGGCTCCCCAGCCCATGATGTGCTGGTTCTGCGGCAGGCTTGTGCGCTTGAGCAGGCCCTGGACCCGCGCGGTGGCGGCGGCGCTGCCCTCGTCGGCGCTGAACTGGGTGTGGGTGAAGCCCCAGCCGACGTCCGGCTGCGGCTCGCGCGGCGGGGTGGCGGGCGTGCCGTGCACCCTGTCGCCGTCGGGCGAGGTGCCCTCGGTGCTCGCGCCGCCGCCGGGAAGCGTGCTGACCAGGGTCACCACCAGGGCCACGACGGCCGCCGACACACCGAGCAGCGCGGTGAGCCGCCACCGCCGTGCCCCCGAATCCCACCCATGACGTCCCATCGAGGGCAACAGTAACGGCGGGCAGGGCGGTTGGGGCAGATGTCGTGGATGTACGACCCGGTAACGGGACGGAGAGGGACACAGCAGGAGGAGGAGCGTGGAGCCGACACTCCACGCGCACCGCGGAAACCGGGTGCACGCGGCGCCCGTGTGCCCGATCATGGCGGCATGTCTGCGAACCCACACGACGCTCTGCCGATCCGGCTCAACGTCGACGACAGCGACTCGCCGTCCGACGTCGTCGACGCGCTGTTCCTCGGCCGCTTCGCGACGGGCGAGCAGCCGTACTCGCACGCGGCCAACATCGACCGCGTACGGTCCGGGGCGACACTGCTGCCGCCGGACGCCCGGGTGCTGCGCGCGGCCCGCGACGACGACCGCAGCGCCACGCTGGCGGAGGGCGACGGCTGGACACTGCTCGTCTCCCGCTGGAACCGCGGCGCCGACGTCACGGTGACGGCGACCAGCCCCGAGCTGGCGCAGCAGGTCCTCGACCAGGCCACGGACGGCGCGGCGGACGAACCCGAGCCGCAGCCGGAGAACGTCACGATGGGCTTCTGGTACGTCTCCCCGAGGCGCGGCCCGCACCGTACGACACGGCAGATCTCGGCAGGTACGTGGGACGAGGTCCGGGCCAACTACACGGCACCGGTCGCGGACGCGATGGACCGCCTGATGAAGACGACCCCGGAGGACATCGCGGGCCGACTGCTGCTCCTGCACGGCCCGCCCGGCACCGGCAAGACGTCGGCGCTGCGCACGCTGGCCCGCTCGTGGCGGGACTGGTGCCAGGTGGACTGCGTGCTGGACCCGGAGCGCCTCTTCTCCGACGTCGGCTACCTCATGGACATCGCGATCGGCGAGGAGGACGCGGCGGGCAAGGGCCGCTGGCGGCTGCTGCTGCTGGAGGACTGCGACGAACTGATCCGCGGCGAGGCCAAGCACACGGCCGGGCAGGCGCTGTCCCGCCTGCTGAACCTCACCGACGGACTGCTCGGCCAGGGCCGCAACGTCCTGGTCGGCGTCACCACCAACGAGGACCTGGAGCGCCTCCACCCCGCCGTCGTCCGGCCGGGCCGCTGTCTGGCCCGTATCGAGGTGGGGCCCCTGACCCGGCGGGAGGCGGTCGGCTGGCTGGGCAGCGAGGAGGGAGTGGGCCGCGAGGGCGCGACACTGGCGGAGCTGTACGCGCTGCGCCGGGGCACGTCACCGACGACGCTGCCGGAGCCGCGGGACGGGTCGGATGCGGGGCTGTATCTGTAGGGCTGAGGCTTCGGCTTCGGCCGGTGCTTTGATGGACGTATGACCCTGTTCGTCGGCACGTCGGGGTGGCAGTACAAGGACTGGCGGGGGCTGCTCTACCCGGACGGGTGTCCCATGCGTCTGTGGCTGGAGCAGTACGCGGAGCGGTTCGCCACCGTGGAGATCAACAACGCGTTCTACCGGCTGCCGACGCGGGAGAACTTCGAGGCCTGGCGGGATCGCGTGCCGTCGGACTTCGTGGTGGCGGTCAAGGCGAGCCGCTACCTCACCCACATCAAGCGGCTGCGGAACCCCGGGGAACCGGTGAACCGCCTGATGAGCCACGCGGAAGGGCTGGGCGACCGTCTGGGTCCGGTTCTGCTGCAGCTTCCACCGACGCTGCGCGCCGACGCCAACCTGCTGGATGCCTGCCTCGCCTGCTTCCCCGCCGGCACGCGCATCGCGGTCGAACCGCGTCACGACTCCTGGTGGACGCCGGAAGTGGAGGCGGTGCTGCGCTCCCGGGGCGCGGCCCTGTGCTGGGCCGACGTCCAGGCCCGCCCGGTGACGCCGCTGTGGCGCACCACCGGCTGGGGCTACGTCCGCTTCCACCAGGGCCGCGCTCAGCCGTGGCCGCGCTACGGCCGGCAGTCCCTGCGGACGTGGGTCCGGCGGATCGCGGACACCTGGTCCGACGGGCACGACGTGTACGTGTACTTCAACAACGACCCCGGCGGGGCGGCGGTGGAGGACGCGGTGCAGTTCGGGGAGCTGGCGGCGCGGGAGGGGCGGACGGTCACGCGGACTCCGGGGCGGCTGGAGCGTACGACGTGACACCTGGTTCCCGCCGTGGCTGCTCGGCGTGATCCGCACATCTGATTCCGCCCGTGGCTACTCGGCGTACGCCGCCCGCAGGGCATCCCGAACCGCATCGAGCGCCGCGTCCTCACCGAGGCCGAGCCGTCGGACCCGCTCGGCATAGGCCTGCGCAGCCGACGCCGCCTCCCTCTCCGCCGCCGAGCCCGCGGCAGCGACGAACGTCCCGTGCCGCCCCCGCGTCTCGATCACCCCGTCCGTCTCCAGCGCCCGGTACGCCTTGGCGACGGTGTTCGCGGCCAGGCCGAGCGACTCGGCCAGCCCCCGCACGGTCGGCAGCCGGTACCCCACCGGCAGCACCCCGGACCGCGCCTGCTCGGAGATCTGCGCCCGCACCTGCTCGTACGGCGGGGCACTGTCGTCGATGTGGATCTTCAAGGTCACGGGCCGATTGTCCCGCACCCGCCGGAAAATGAGAGGCATCCCGCACTCGTCCCCACGTAACGTGCGCATCCATGACCGTCATCGTGCGCGACCTCCGCCCCGAGGTCCGAGCCGACATCGAGGGCTTCGCCCGCGTCAGGCGCCTCGCCACGCCCTTCCTCCTGATGACCCCGGAGTCCCTCACCCACGACCTCACCCACATGAGCGCCGAGGCGCACTACCGCCCCCTCGTCGCCGTGGACGACGGCGAGGTGATCGGCACGGCCCAGGTGCATCTCGCCCACGACAGCCCCGAGCCCGGCCAGGGCAACGTCAACGTGTACGTGCACCCGGAGCGGACCCGCCGCGGCGCCGGCGCGCTGCTGGTCCGGGCCGCCGAGGAACATCTGGCCGCCCACGGCGCGACCAGGCTGTTCACCTGGGTCCTGGACGAACCCGGCAACCGCGCCTTCGCCGAATCGCACGGCTACAAGGCGAGCCGCTCTGCCCACTTCCTCCGCCTGGACCTGGCGAACAGCACGCTGCCACCGCTGCGGACCCCGCCACCGGGCGTCGAGTTGCGTACGGCCGCCGACTTCGCGGACGACCCACGCCCGATGTTCGAACTGGACGCGGAGACGACGTCGGACGAACCGAGCGACATCGACATCGAGTTCACCGACTACGAGACCTGGATCGAGGAGACCTGGAAGCGTCCCCTGCTGAACCTCGATCTGACCACGGTCGCGGTCGTCGACGGCCGCCCCGCCGCCTTCAGCGTGGCCTACACGGACGGCACCGGTTACGCCACCGCCATGACCGGCACGGCCCGCGCCTTCCGCGGCCGGGGCCTGGCCAAGCTCGCCAAGAACGACTCCCTGCACCGCGCCCGCGCCGCCGGGTACACGGAGGCGTTCACGGGCAACGACGCCGGCAACGGCCCGATGCTCGCGATCAACAAGTGGCTGGGGTACGAGATGTGCGCAACGGAGGTGCGGTATGTCCGCGAACTCGGCTGACGCCGCACACCTGGTGGACGTCGTCCTCGTCAAGGGCGGCCGGACGAAGATCCGTTACCCTGCGGAGCTGCTCGGCGACGACGGCACCCGCATCGCGGTGCGCGCCCCCTGGGCGGGTGAGGGCGTGCGCGACTTCGGCTTCGTGCGCTTCGAGCAGGGCGACATCTTCACGGAGTACTACTGGCGGGACCGCTGGTACTCGGTGAAGGAGGTCCGCACAGCGGCGGGCACCCTCAAGGGCTGGTACTGCGACATCACCCGCCCGGCCGTGCTCACCGGCACGGAGCTGGTCGTCGAGGACCTCGACCTGGACCTGTGGCGCTCCGCCGACGGCACGGACGTACGCCGCCTGGACGAGGACGAGTTCGCGGAGAGCGGCCTGGCGGAAGCGGACCCGGCAGCAGCCGCCACCGCCCTCGCGGCCCTGGACGAACTGGAGACCCTGGCCCGCGGCGCCGACTTCGACGCGCTGCTCAAGTAGCGCAGCCACCCTCACACCACGCACACCACCGCATACCGCTCGTCGTCCACGCGTCTCCCCCACAGCCCGGCGTCCTCCGACAGCCGCTCCACCCTCACCCGCCCGCCGAGCGGCACGAGCAGCGCGCGAAGCCGCTCGGCCGGTATGCCGACCGGGCTGGTCCTCCCCCACACGCCCTCGACCAGCACCAGCCGTCCTGCAGGCCGCACCAGTCCCCGCCAGTGCCGCAGCACGCGGCCGGGGTCGGGCAGCGTCCACAGGACGTGCCGTACGAGGACGGCATCGAACCGCTGCGGCCCCACCGGCGGTGCCGCCGCGTCACCGACCAGGAACGCGGCGTCACGTCCGGCGAGCTTCGCGCGGGCCCGGTCCACCATGGCCGGGGACCGGTCGACGCCGGTCACGTGGTGTCCCTGCTCGGCCGCGAGAAGCGACAGGCTGCCGGTGCCGCAGCCGAGGTCGAGGACGTCGCAGGGGACGTCGGGCAGCCAGGAGCGCAGCCGTGTCGCCCAGGCCGCCCGGACGTCGGGATCGCGCAGTCCGTGGTCCGGCTCGTCGTCGAAGGTGGCGGCCGACGCGTCCCAGTCCACGTCATCCGCCGAGGTCGTTCCGTCCCGGTCATCCGTCATGCGCCCAAGAGTGACAGCCACCACTGACAGTCGAATCGTGACAGCCGCCACTGACAGACCCGTACCGATGAGGAACTCTCGCCGAAAGGGTCTACCTCCGTGAGATCACGGAAATGCGGTAGGCACTGAAGGAGGCAGCCATGCGCCGAGTCACAGTGCACAAGCCCCCACGGAAGACGGACACCCGCCGGGTCCGTGAGGAGGCCGAGGAGCGGCCTGCCGAGCGCCCGGAGGTGCGGAAGGACATCGCACGGACGTGGTGGCCGGACGGGTGACCGGGCCGGGTACCGGCGCACGGTGCCTGTAAGGCGCGGCGAACCGTACCTACCTCAGCGCAGCATGAGCACTCCCTTAAAGGGACCGTAAGAACCCAAAGGCCCCCGAAATGACATTCGCGCAGTTCAGGGGTGGTCCTTTGGGCCCTCTCCGGGTCGGGGGGAGCCAAACAGGGAGCCAAAGCCCGGAAAATCAGGTGCCTCCTGGGGACTCCTCCTCCGCGCCGTCATCATCCCCAAAGATGTCATCCATGGCTTCCGCTCCCTCGGAGATGACGGGGCGCAGTTGCTTTCGGTAGACCCTCTCCGTCGTTCCACTGCCGTTGTGGCCAACGAGACGCGAGATGACTTCGATCGGGATCCCGTGATCCGACAGCACAGACACAAAGTTTGTCCGCAGCTCTCGCGGAGTCCACTCCTTCGGGTTCTCGAAGCCAGCCTCCTTGAGGAGAGCCCTGAAGTTCCGCCGCACGTTCAGGGCGCTGCGGAGTTCACCCGTCTCCGTCGGGAAGACCAACCGCTCATCGGTCCACTCCTTGCCAGCCGCACGGCACACGGCCTGCTCACGACGCTTGTGAGCCCTCATGACGGCGACGGTTTGCTGTGGCATCGCCAGCGAGCGTCTGCTCTTCCGGGTCTTCGTGTCACCGTGCCGCCGCACTGAACGCCACACGTCCACGTGCGGCTTCTCCTTTCCTGTCAGGTGAACGTGCGACCAGGTCATGGGCCGTGCTTCCTCCGGCCGGACTCCCACGAGCAGTGACAGAACCACATAGGCGTGGATCCACGTGCCTTCCATTGCGCGAAGCACAGCCTCACCCTGCTCCAGGGAGAGCGATTTGCTCGGTCGCCCGGCTCGCCCCTCCGGTACATCGACCAGCTCAGCGACGTTACGGACAGCCCTGCCCCTTCTCTGAGCGTGGCTGATCGAGCGCCGGAGAATCGAGTGCACCATCTTCAGAGACTGAGTCGCCAGAACCTTGGCCTCAGCCTCCAACCAGTCATCCAGATCGTCAGCTTCGAGATCACGCAGTTTGCCCTTACCAAGCTGAGGAACGATGTGGTTGTCAGCGAGGCTCTTGTACGTGTCGACGCTGGTTACTTCCCTGCCCTTGAGCCCTTGGGCAAGCCAGTCGTTCACAGCTTGAGCAACGGTGTAGTTGGCGGGCGTCTTGACGCCTACGGCCAGCTGCTTCTTCAACTCGCGGAGCTTCTGACGGACTTCGCTCTTCGTCTTGCCCGACACCGTCGGGCGATTGCGCTTTCCAGACGGGGTGTAGCCCAGAGACACGGCACCGATGTACCTGTTCTTGGACTTGTCCCAGTAGATCGAGTCGTCTCCGTGCCCGGCCCTGGTACGCCTCTTGGGCGCGTCAGTCATACGCACTGCCTTCCAAAGGGAGCAGGGCCACACCCAGAGACGTGGCCCTGCGTTGCTGCTGGGGTCAAGCGGCGGCATCGGCCTCGCGCTTGAGGAGTTCGACGTACTCGTCGATCCACTCGGTGGGCACCAGACGCCGACGACCGCAACGGACGGTGCGGAGTCGCCCGAGGCGTATCTCGTCGTACACCGCGGTACGACCGATCCCGATGAGTGCGGCCGCAGCTTCGACGCTGTGAAGACGGCGCTGTGCCGGAGAGGCGATAGCAGCCGTATCCATGGGTTCCTCCCTGGTAGGTGCTTGCTGCGTGGACCCCTTTGGGAATCCGCAACATCCGCCACGCCGCAACATTGCTGGTCAGCGGCTTGCATCCGTGGCGGATGCCGATTGTGTTGCGGATAGGCGCCGCCACGCATTCGCGTGGCGGCATGGGTGGGGTGGGGCGGTCAGCCCGCGATGCGCAGTTGGCGCGTGTCGGTTTCCGCGAGCATGTGGCGGCTCTCAGGGGGGCTTTCCGCCACAGGTTCATCCCCGTTGACCTGCGGTGTTGCGGCTGTTGCGGCTGTTGCGGACTTTTCGGGGGGAGGGGGGCAGTAGCGGGCCCAGGCGTCGGTCAGGTCTTCGGCGTAGTAGCCCTTCGGGGTGCCACTGCCGACCCGGATGCCGCGGGGGCGAATCGGGGTGTTGTCCGGCCGGACGTACTGGCTCAGAAGCTTGGACAAGCCACGCGCGGTGAGCGGCTTGCTGTTCTGGCCATCGTCGCTGAGATCGGCCCACGGGGCGTCATCAAGTCCGAGAAGGACTTCGAGGATGGCGGCGGTGGGCATGCGGTCGGCGCCGCAGAACACGCGATCGCGCAAGTCGGTCAGCAAGCGGACCCCGAGGGAGGCTTCGTCGCCTTCCTGGGCGGCCTTGATGAGTTCGACGCAGGCGGTGCGGGCGCGCTCAGGCCAGTGGCCGCCGGCCGCGTCGGCGACCGCGAGGAGCGGCTCCCACACATCGGCGGGCCGGTCGGAGACGCCGTCGGGCATCTCCGGCCACGCTTGCGCGACCTCGTCGTGCACGGTGGCGGCCCAGTCGGCGAGCCGGTCGCGCAAGGCGTGCCCCTGCTTCTCGTGGACGCGCCGCCGGTACGGTTCCGCCTTCTCGTTGGGAGCCTTCTTCCGCATGCGGATGATGACCGAGCGGGTCAGGATCGTGTCGGGCAGCGAGCCGAGACCGGCCATGGCGACCGCGCAGAACGAGGAGAACCATTCCGCGTTCTGGCTCGAGCCGTCGCCGACACAGCGCAGGGACTTGGCGCCACGCCGGTACCCGGAGTTCAGGAACCCGCGAACCTCTTCATTGCCCCCGGCCTTGGGGCCGAACACGGTGTCGATCTCATCGAAGAGGAGCGTGGGGGTTCCTCCGTCGGCCTCCACGAGCCTGAACAGGGCGTTGGCGGAGGCGTTGACGGTGGTGGCCGCGCGCGGGGTGAGGGTCTCCACGATCTCCAGGGCGCGGGACTTGCCCGATCCGGGTTCCGGGGAGAGGAACGCGAGGCGGGCGGTGCCGTCGAACGCGTCGATGAGGTGCGCGTGGGCGTCCCACAGGGTGACTGCGACGTAGGCAGCCTCGGTGGGGAAGACGTTGAAGCGGCGGTGGAACGCTTCGACCTCATCGAGCAGCGCGGCGCCGTCGATGGCGGGCGGGTTGGTGCTGGTCATGCGGCGTTCCTCCCTTCCTGGGTGGTGCGGATTGGACAAAGGCCGCAGTGGGCTTCGTGGTCGGCGATCAGGGCGTGCACCTTGCGGTGGCCGATGGCGCTGCGGTCCCGGCCGCACAGGCACTTCGAGGTAGCCGTGGGGGTGGCGCCGCGCGGCACGCGGATGTGGAGCCAGGCCACGGGGAAACGCCCGTCCCCTCGGGGCGGGCCGCTGGGGTGCTGATCGGAGGGAAGGGATGAAAGGACGCCCTGACGGGCGGCCTTTCCTCGGCCGCACCCCTCAGCCGGGCGTACCGCGCTGGTGGCGGAGTCCGGCCGTTCGACCGTGTCCGGTGGGCATTTGGGCTGCGGGCGGGGCGGGTTGTGGCTCATGCCGTCTCCCGGGCGCGGCAGGTACGGGCGGAGTAGGCCAGTGCGTCGCGGATCGTCGCGCGGCACTCGGCCGCCGGCAGTCCGGCCGCCTCACCGGCCGCCCCAAATGCCTCCTCGACCACGTCCCGGGCGATCTCGCCCCAGACGACGAAGCGCCCGATGGCGATCGTGCGGGTGAGCAGGAGGTGATGGCGCTGCCCCTCCGGCGCCTTGCTGACGCGTGCGGTCTCCCGCTCCAGTGCCACCGTGGCCCGGCGGGTGGCCCCGCCCGGGATCAGCAGCGGGGCGGGCGCCGCGCCCGGTGTGGGCGCGGGCCGTAGGCGGTGCAGCAGCCACGCGGGCAGGACCGCCACGGGGGCGTGGTCGGCCACCTCGTACGCCCCGGCCGCGGTGACGCTGCCCGCGGCGACGATGTTGCCGCCCCACGCACGGGTGTCGACGTTCGGCGCCACGGTCTTGGCCGTGCAGGGCAGACGCACGCCGGGCGGGGCGGTGAAGTACAGGTGCAGGCCGCCGGAGGGCGTCCGCACCGTGTAGGTGGTCGGCCACGACTGTCCGGCGCGCTCGCAGAGCGCCGCAAAGGTCGTCGCGCCGCAAGGCGCGTCCGAACTACCCTTCCCGCCTTGGTCCTTGGGTACGTCCAGGTCGACGACGACCAGCCCGGAGGGTCCGGTGGCGATGCCGACGTTGAACGCGCCCGCGGACCACGCGGCGCGGATCCGGTCGGGGTCGGTGGTGGCGCGCTGTTCCCACTTCACGTGGCCGTCGGCGCACTCGCCGGTGAGGGGGCAGGCGTGTTCGCCGTGCAGCGCGGATGCCTTGCCGCCGGGCCGAAGCGGGTGGACACGCCAGTCGCGCGCGGCGGCGTCCAGGGCGGCCTTGAGCAGGATCTCGTTCATGCGACCGCCTCCACAGCGCTGTGGAGGAACGCCCGGCCGATCCACTCGGTGTAGGCGGGCGGGATGGCCTCGGTGAGTTCCTCGCGCACGTCGGTCCACGTGATGCCCATGGCCGACTGAAGTTCCGGGATGGACGGCTTGCCGCCACCGCTGCCGTATGCGGCCACGTACGGGCCGTCGAAGAACCGGCCGTGCCGGTAACCGCGCACCCGCCCGCGATGCGGGACGTGCGCCGGCCGTTCGGTCGTCCAGCCGCCCAACTCGAAGTTGCGGTGCCGGATGACCCCGAGTGCGAACATCTCCCCGCACAGGGTCAGGTCTTTGCGGATACGGGCGCGGCCGTTGGGCTGTTCGATGACGTACGGCAGGCCGGTCCTGTCGAGCAGGGTGCGGGTGGGCGCCACCAGGTCGACATGGGCGCGGCCCCAGCCCTGGGAGGCGTTGGTGCCCACGGTCAGCGCGCATCCGTGCTGGCACGGCGGGGAGGCGTGGACGAACGCGTACCGCTCGATCTCGCCCGACTCGATGAGGTGGGCGAGCCGTTCGAGGGCGCCACCGCGGTGCTGGGGGAAGGGGTAGTGGGGCCGGTGGGCGATGTCGACGCCGTCCACGTCGAACCCGGCGCGGGCGTAGCCCACACCGGCTCCGCCGGCGCAGCAGAACAGATCCAGCAGGCGCAGCCGTCGGCCGTGGGCTCGCCGGATGGGGATGGGTTGAGTCATGCTGGGTGGTCTCCAGTTCTCTGAAACGGTGCTGGAAACCGGGGCGACCGCCACTCTCGCCAAAGACTCGCGGTCGCCCCGGGCGCATCTAGAACGGGGGCTTGGCGGCGTTGCCGTCGGTGGCCCACGGGTCGCCGGAAGCGTCGGCGGAGCCGTTGCCGCGCTTGCCGTTGATGCTCACGGTGGTGAAGCGCAGCGAGGCGCCGATGTCGTCGACCTCGACGGCGAGCATGGAGCGGTTCTCGCCCTCCGGGGTCTTCCAGTCGTGCTGCCGGATCCGGCCCGACAGCACCACCCGCGAGCCCTTGCCGAGGGATTCGGCGACGTGTTCGGCGAGCGCGCGCCAGGCGGCGCAGCGGAAGAAGGTGGACGTGCCGTCCTTCCACTGGTTCGCCTCGCGGTCGAAGGTGCGCGGGGTGGAGGCGACGGTGAACTTCGCCAGGGCCTGGCCGGAGTCGGTGAACTTCAGTTCCGGATCGGCGGTCAGGTTGCCGATGATGGTGATCGGGGTCTCTCCGAACGACATGGGATCACTCGCTTTCGGGTGTGGTGGGCCGGTGGTCGGCGGTGATGTACAGGCGGGCGCGCTTGCCGTCGCGGGTGGGGTACTGGCGTGCCGGGCCGGTGTCGAACGCGGCGGCCAGGGCCTGGCGGATGCGGTCGGCGTCCTCCGGCGCGCAGATGACGCGGATCTCGAACACAGCTCCTCCTGGGCTCACTTGGAGCGGGCCAGTTTGAGGGTGATGCCGCCGACGCCGATGGGTCCGGCGGCACCGGCGATGACGGTGGCGGTGTGCGCGGCGACGTCCAGCAGCCAGCACAGGGCAGCGACCACGCCCCACGTGCCGAGCGCGGCGGCACCGGCGATCGCGAACGGCAGCAGCAGGCGCCGCCAGGGGACGCCGGCGGTGGCGTCGTGGACGACGAAGACGACCGGCTGTCCGGTGGCTTCGGCGCGGCGCCAGTCGTCGGCGGGGATGTGCGGGGCGATGATCCCCGGCGGATCGCGGTGCGTCATCGGGGCTCCCTCGGGTAGGCCGCGGGCCCGCGCCAGGGGGGGGGGCGGGCCCCCGGAGGGGATGGGGTGTGGTGGGGCGGGCGTGTCGGGTTGCTTGTGGGCTTCCGTGTGGTCTCGCGTGTCGGTTGGGTTGTCGTGTCGCGTGTCGCCGTGCGGGTG